>CAXTUG010000056.1:0-13784 GCA_964247375.1 uncultured Sphingomonadaceae bacterium | reverse complement strand
TGCGCGAGCAGCGCCTCTTCCAGGTCGATCGGGTGGATGTTGACACCGCCGGAGATGATCAGGTCCTTCTTGCGCCCGATCAACGTGAAGAAGTTGTCCGCGTCGCGGACCGCCAGATCGCCGGTCCGGATGAACCGCTCGCCGGCGGGGCTGTGCCACTCCGCCTTCGCCGTCTCCTCCGGCCGGTTGATGTAGCCGTTCATCATCGCCGGGGAACGGCCGACCACCTCGCCTACTTCGCCCGGCGGCAATTCCCGTCCGGCCTCGTCGATGATGCGGATGTCGTGCCCCGCCATCGGGCGTCCGACCGTCGCCAGCTTGTCGGGAAACTGATGCGCGGCGAGTTCGCACGAGCCGCCGCCCTCGGTCATGCCGTAATATTCGATCAGACCGCCCGGCCAGCGCGCCACCACCTCCCGCTTCAGCTCGGCCGCGAACGGCGCCGAGGTCGCATATTTCATCCGGAAGCTGGTGAGATCGAAGCGATCGAAGGCGGGATCGTCGAGGATCCGGCGATACTGCACCGGCACCAGCATGGCATGCGTCACGCGGTGGCGTTCGCTCAGCTCCAGGAACGCGCGCACCTCGAAGTGCGGCATCAGCACCACGGTGCCGCCGCCGGCGAGCGCCGGCAGGAAGCTGACCAGGGTCGTGTTCGAGTAGAGCGGCGTCGACAGGATCGCGACCGCGTCGGGCCCGTAGCCCGGCGGGTCGGCAAGGTGGTTGTGCGGCCAGCGCATGCGGTGCGACTGGACGATGCCCTTGGGCGTGCCGGTGGTGCCCGACGAATAGAGGATGTTGAACGGCTGCTCCGGCGTGATCGTGACCGGCTGCGGCACCGCATCCTCGGGTGCGAGCCACGTCGCGAACGGGACGCCGTTCCCCGATCCCTCGATTGCGACCCGGCGGGCTGCCAGCCTCGTCGCGACCGGAGCGAGATGCGCCGACATCTCGGCGTCGGTGAAGAGGTGACTGGCGCCGCTGTCGCACAGCATCGCCTCCAGCTGCGCGGGCGTCGCCGACGTCGCGAGCGGCGCGATCGCTGCGCCCGCGCGCAGCGTGCCGATGAAGATGGCGGCATAGGCGATGCCGGGTACAGCGCAGATCGCAACCGCGCCGCCGGAGAGCACTCCGTCGCGCTGCAGCGCGGCTGCGACCCGATCGGCGAGCCGGTCGAGCGCGGCATAGGTGATCGTGCGATCGTTGCAGATGATCGCGGCATGGTCGGGCCGCGCCATCGCCTGCAGGCGGAACAGGTCGGCGAAGGTACCGAACGGACGCGCGGCATAGTCGCGGATCGCGACGGCGGCGTCGGTCCTCTCCGCCGTGCCGGACTCGGCATCCGCGCAGGACGGATCGGTGGTCGTCACTTGCCGTCGACCGAGAAGGCCAGCAGCACGTTGCCGTCCGCATTGCGCATGTCGAAGCCCTTCGTGGCGCCGGAGCGGCCGGCATAACCCGAGTGGACGTAGACCATCCCGCCCGCGATCGTCGGACCGCCGCCGTCCATGACGCCGCCGAACACCTGTTTGCCGTTCAGGGCCCTGATCGGCTGCGATCCGGTATCGACGTCCCACAGGATCCGGCCGGTGGCGGCATCATAGGCGCGGAAATGCCCGTCATAGCTGCCGGCGAACACGATGCCCGGCGTCACGCTGATCGCTTGGCTGATCGCACCATGGCACCAGAAACTCTGCCAGCGACAGCGTGGCGCCGGCGACGTCGGCGTATTCCACACGACCGCGCCGGTGCGGATGTCGAGCGCCCACAGGCCGGGCCTGCCCTTCGCGCCGAGCACGATGTCGGACACGCCGGCATAGACGCGGGCGTCGTCGGCGGCGGTGCCGAACTCGATCCCGCCGAGCGCGCTGCCCTCGCTCAACCGGCGCTGCCAGACGGCGGCGCCGTTCCGGGCGGGATCGAGTGCGTAGATCATCCCCGATTTCTGCCCGACCAGCAGCAGCTCGCCGCCGCCCGGCAGCGAGCGCAGGATCGGCGCCGCCCCGATGGAGAAATCGGGTCCGATCGGATTGGGGCAGTTGGCCGGCTTCGGATCGCGCCAGCACCCGTCGATGTAATTGTCGTCGGGCGTGAGCTGGCGCGTCCAGCGGATCTTGCCCGTGTCGGCCTCGATCGCCATGACCGAGTCGGCATTGTCGTAGCGCAGGTCGGTGTAGGAGTTGGACGTGCCGACGTAGATCAGCCGCCGTGCGGCATCGATGGTCGGCGCGGTCCAGATCGCCCCTCCCGACGGACCCCACATCGTCTTGCCGGCGCTGTTGCGCTTGAACGGATGCGGCACGGTCTCGGTCGTGTAGCGCTTCCACAGCACCTTGCCGGTGGCGGCGTCGAGCGCGACCAGCGCGCCGCGGAACTTGCAGCATTCCCAACTGGGCCCCTGCGCGAACGCCTCGTTGCCCGACGAGATGGGCACGAAGAGCTTGCCGTCCCAGTAGGTGAGCGAGCCGGTCATCTGCTCGCCCGGCTGATCGTCGACCACCGTCTTCCACAGCTGCTTGCCGGTGTCGGCATCGAGCGCCACCGTCGCCTTGGTCCAGTCGGAGAAGAACAGCGCCGTCTTCGCCGCCGCTCTCGCCGGCAGCGCGGCCAGCGTGACGCTGGTGCGCGTCGCCGCGGCGGCGGCATGGCGCCAGTAGACGCAGCCTGTCTTCGCATCGAGCGCGTAGACTGCACCCGACATGCTGGTGGTGAACAGCCGACCGCCGACCACCGTCGCCTGTCCGTTCTTGGCGCCAGGATATTGGAAGGCCCATTTCAGCTTCAGCCGGGGCACCTCGGCGGCCTGCAGCCCGGGCCGCGCCTGAAAGCGGGCATTGTCCTTGGTGATGCTCCAGCCGTTCCACTGGTCGCGGCTGGCCAGGTCTACCGGCGGAGGCGCCCCCGCGCAGCGCGGCGCGTCGAGCGGCGTGCCGTCGATGCTGTCGCCCCAGATCCGATGGACATCGACGTCCCTGGTTGCGCGGGCGTCGTCCGGCACCTTGCTGACGTAGTGCGCAATCGCCGCCATCTCGGCGGTCGACAGGCCTTCCGCCATCGGCGCCATTGCACCGTTGCGCAGCGTCGCCAGGATGAAGCTGGCGGGGTTCTGCGACAGCGTCTCGCGGCTGGGGATGCGGTCGGTCGCGTGCTCGTGGCAGCCGGCGCAGCGCGCCTGGTAGAGCGCCGCGCCGTCGGGCGTGCCGGCCGGCGCCGGACCTGCAATCTGTCCCGGCGCGGTCGCGATCGGCGGATGGCCGGACGGCGTCGCGGTGCTCTGCTGCTGCCCCCTAACGACCGACGCCGCGAGCAGCAGCGTCACGGCAGCGAAGCCGGAGCAGGCGTAGAGCCGCACCGTCACCGGTAATGATCCGTGAAGCGGCCGAGTTGGCACGTATAACCGGGCGGCGGGACGGTGAGCCTGAACGCGGCCGGATCGCTGCCCTTCGGATGCGACGCCAGCGTCTGCAGCGCCCACAGGTTGAACGCGTCGGTATTCACTTGCGGCCACATATGGCCATGCCCGGCCGAGCAGGCGACGTGCACCACGCCGGGGACCGCGCTGAAATAGTTGGACGCGGCCTGCGTCGTCGGCCGGTAATCGGAACAGGGCCCGATCGGCGGCCCGCAATCCCACTTGTCGTTGTCGCCGCCCCAGACGGTGAGGACGATCATCGGGGCGAGTTGCTTCGGCAGGGGATAAGGTCCGACCCTACCCTGATAGATCCTGGCCGGGTCCTGCGCGACGACGTTGCGCGCCTGCAGGAACGGCATCGCGCTGCCGTCGTCGCCGGTGACGTACCATTCGCCGGAGATCGGCATGCCGCCTGCCCAGAAGGCGGAGTCGAACAGCAGCGCCCGGTTGGTCATGGTGCCGCCCGACGAGATTCCGCCCAGGTACAACCGCGCCCGATCGAGCGGCCATTTGGTGCCGACGCAGCGCACCATCGCTTCCAGGAAGCGCACGTCGGGCCCGGCGTCGCTCTTCCAGCGGTCGCCGTCCGCGGTCGGGGCACGTCCCTCATGCCACGGATTCCAGCTCCAGCCGTCATGACCGGGGCCATTGCAGGCGCCGGCGGCGAGATCCGGATCCTGCTCGGCGCATGCCCGGACGGGAGCGATCACCATGAAGCCCGCATCGGCCAGCTTGGCGTTGTCGCCGCTGCGCGGAACATGGAGGTTCCAGTTCGTCGCCTCCACCGTGCCGACCATCGGCACCCACACCGGCGCGGCACCGCCCCCGCGTCGCGGCGGGACGACGATGAAGGCACGCTTGACGCCATCCGACGGGAAGTCGCGATTGAGCCCGGCTCTGGGCGTAAAATGCGGTGGACAACGCCATTCAGGCTCGGCCGCTACGGCCGCACTCGCGATCAGCCCGAGCAGTATCGCAAGCCACCTAACTGCCGAGAACCCGCGGGCGTGAAGACCCATGATCCACTCCGACCTTGTTCAGCCATCCATACCTAATTTCTCAATGGTGTCCATAGCTCGGATTGCGACCAACGACAGCGCAGCACGGAGAAGAGGCCCGGCCTTCCTGCAGGGCGCTCGATGACCTTCTCTACTGCCCCCTTGCACAATGATCTGCAATCTCGGCAGCGTACTCTTATTCTTGATCGCTGTAGAATGTTCTTAGGAACGCATCGATCCGCGGGCATATCGGCGGTCTGCTGACGTCCGACGTGCCGGGTAGCCCGGGTGATCGGATGCGCCGGTCGCGCCTGGGTCCGCGGCGCGGTGAAGGCGCAATCGCCTACGGCCGCATCCCGCCGGCGCCTCCGCGCTGTGATCCGGTCTGCGGCCCCTGCGCCTGACTGGTGGCGCTCCTGAGCCTGCCCAGCAACGCCAGCGTGCCGGGATCCTTGACGCGGTAGGCGAGCGCCGCCTCCGCCTGCTTTGCCGCGTCCGCCGCGTCGCCGGCATCGAGCAGCGCGGCGGCGAGGTCGCGGCGCACGGGATAGTACCAGGCCGGCGGATCGGACAGGGAGGAGAAGTCGGGGCTCTCTTCGATCTCGGCCGCCTGGCGGAAGGCGATCACCGCCTCGCGCGGATGCTTCTCCATCATGGCGGCGCGGCCCGCCAGCACGTTGCGGGCGATGAAGGTCAGTTGCTGCGCCTGCAGCGAGCCGTCGTCCGCATCGGCCTTGCCGGTCGGAGCCACGATCGCGGCCGCCTCGGCGCGCACGCCCACCGCGTCGCCGCGCCGTGCCAGCGCCTCGCCCCGCGCATAATGCCAGGCGGCGAGCAGGATCGGCAGCCTGGGTTGGGGCAGCGCCAGCACTTCGGCAGGATCGGCGAACAGCGCCATCGCGAAGTAGCCGTTGGCGGCGATCAGCTGATTGAACGGCCCCGCCTTGTCCTGTGCCTGCGCGCGCTGGACCAGCGGCCGGCCGAGCGCCAGCGCGGTCCGGGCGTCGCCTGCCTCCAGTGCGCCGCCCAGACCGTAGGTCACGTTGTGGGCGTGGTAGGGCAGGCCCCAGACGCCGTCCGGCGGCGGCAGGCCGAGCGCCTTCGCATTCTCGATCCCGATCTCCACCGCGCGCATGTTGGCGTTGGCGGCGTCCTGGTAGCGCCCGACCCAGTAGTAGGTGTGGCTCGGCATGTGGATCAGGTGGCTCGCCCTAGGCGCCAGCGCGGGCAGCCGGTCGGCATGATGTTCGGCGAGCTCGGGCGCGAGGATGTAGAAGTGGATCGCCGGCGTGTTGTCGTGATCGCGCTTCAGCACGGCCTCGAGCAGCGGCATCGCCAGTTCGGCGTTGAGCTTCCACTCCTCGGGCGTGTCGGCCTTGGTCATCAGCCACGCGTCGGCGGCGATGACGGCGATCTCATTGTCGGAAGGGTGGCGTGCGGCGAGCGCAGCCATCGCCTTGGCGAAGGCGAGGTCGCCGGGCTTGCCGCCGCCGCCATCCTTGTACCGGAGCTGCAGCGCGTGGATCAGCGCCCGCTCGCCGTCGGTGCCCGCCGCCTGCGCCAGCTTCGCCGCCCGGTCGGCCTCCTCCGCCAGCGGTCTCAGCTCCTCCTCGTTCTTGCCGTAGTTGATGGTCGGTCCCGATGCCCACGCCTCGCCCCACAGGCACATGGCGCAGGCCGGATCCGCTCGGACCGCCTCCGCCATGGCGGCGATCGCGGCCTTGTGCGCGAAGGCGTGGGCGAGCTGCATGCCGTTGTTAAAGAAGTCCTGCGCGCGTCGCACCTTCGTCGTGATCGGAAAGCCGCCGCTGCCGTAGCCGGGCATGATCTGCGGCGTCCTGGGTGCGGCCGTGTCGCCGTGGTTCATGCCGTCGTGCGGCATGTCGGCACGCGTCGCCGGCACCGGCGCATCGGCAGCCGCCATGCGCGGCAGAACGCAAGCCAGTAACATCGCTATCAGCACGCGCATCGATCGTCCCCCTCCGCACTCCCTACCATAGTCGCGGCGGCAGGAGGATAGCCCGGCCAGGCTCGCAGCGGCTGGGTCAAAGCTAACAGCGCGTTAACCATTTGCCGTTAGTCGATCATTCCATCTTATCGGACTCTTCGATGCGAGCATATTTCGGATGTTGATGTATTTGCGCCTGCTCCGGCGCGGGATGGCGCGCCGGCAGCGCTGGCTGCGCGGCGTGCTGTTCGACTCGAGCCCGCCGGTCGCGGCGGCCCTGACGTGCGGAATGTTCGCCGCGACCGCCGCTCTGAACTGCATATCGCCGCCCTACATCACCTTCGGCACCTTCTACCTCGTCATCATCGCCTATGCGAGCTGGGTGCTCGGACGGCGTACCGGATGGATCGTGGCAGCCGCCGCCATCATCTTGTCGATCGCCTTGAACGGCTTCGGAGCCTACGTCGCCATGGCCGCAGGCCGCTCGCGGCAGATGGCGATCGCGTGGAGCGTGGCCATGCGGATCCTCTCGTCCGGCGCGATCATCGAGCTCGTCCGCAGCTTCCGCAACAGCTTCGATCACGAGCGGCGACTGGGCGGAACCGACGCGCTGACCGGATTGCCGAACCGCCGTGCGTTCCGTCTCGCCGCGGCCGCCAAGGCCGAGCGGATCCATCGCCGCGGACGGACGGGCGTCCTCGCCTACGCCGACCTAGACGGGTTCAAGACGATCAACGATCGCCTGGGGCATGCGGCCGGCGACGAGGTCCTCGTCCAGTTCGCCCGCATGCTCGCGGCCGCGATCCGCGAGAGCGACTGCCTCGGCCGAAATGGCGGCGACGAGTTCGTGCTGTTCCTCGACTCGCCGGACGCGGGCGCCGCACGGCAGGCCGCCCTGCGGCTCCAGCGCACGCTGAACGAGCGGCTGGCGGCGCTCGGCCATGCCGGCCTGTCCTGTTCGGTAGGAGCCGTGATCGTCCCGCCCGACACGCCGCTGCCCGAGATCGACAGCCTCGTGGCCCAGGCGGACCAGCTCATGTACGAGGCGAAGCGGGGCAAGTTCATGCAGGTGGCCAACGCGCAGGCCGATCACGCGTCCGGCGCCAAGCTTCGGGCGTGACCGTCGATACGTAGTGCATTGACCTGAGATTGCGCTGGCGCAATCATGCTGGCGCGATTGGCGAGGTGCCTCCATGACGTTGCTCGGCAATCTGTTCGAAAACGTGGAGGCGAAGACGCGCGCCGCGTGGGATGCGGCCAAGCGCAGCAGATCGTTCGCACCGGGCGACCAGCTCTTTGCGATCGAGGAAATGCCACAGGTCGTCTACGAGATGCGCTCGGGCAGCGCGAAGCTGTGGCGGCCCAGCCGCAACGGACAGGCGTTGACGCTCTTCCATGCCGGGCCCGGTTACGTTCCGGGGCTCATTCCCGTCTGCCGCCACGCGCGCACCATGGCCTATGCGACGGCCACATCGCCGATCGACGCCTACGCCGTGCCCGCATCGACGATGCTGAAGCTGTTCGAACAGGACAGCCGCTTGGCCGCCAACGCCTTCAATATCGCGACCAACATGCTGTACGTCCTGGCCGACCGCCTGGACGACATGAGCAGCGCGCGCATCGAGCAGAAGATCAGCCGGGCCCTGCTGCGCCTCGCCTGCGAACACGGGAGCTGGAACGACGACGAAGCCCGGCTCGATATCACCCGGCAGGATCTGGCCGATCTCACCGGCACGACGCACTACACGGCCAGTCGCGTGCTGAGCGAGTGGGACAGGCAGGGCATCGTCGTGTCGGGGCGCGGTTACGTCACCATCAAGGATGACGCCGCGCTGGGCGCCATCGCCGAGTTGTAACCGCGTCTCGCGCCTTCCGCCGATCGCTCAGGCCGCGTCCAGCAGCACCCACGTCGCCGGGCAGACGATGCCGTCCGGTACCAGTCCAGGCGCGCGCTGGAAGGCGCGCACGAGCGGTGTGCCGAAGCGATCGGCGTCGCGCGTCTCCCCACCGTCCTGGCGACCTTCAGACCCGCGGCGAGCAGCACGTCCGGCAGCCAGGTCAGTGAAATGCCCATGGTCGGTCTTCCTTATGGACGCGGCGTCGACGCGCCGTCGTCGGCATCGTCATCATCGTCGGCGGCAGCTTCGGGCCGCGTGTCGCTGCCCGGTTGCCCCTTCGGCGAATTCTGCCTGTCGCCGTCGCCCTCTCCGCCCCGGATGGCGTTGACGAGGCTCAGCGCGTTCTGGCTGCCGAAGTAGAAGCCGATAATGGTGGTGAGCAGGGTGACGATGGCGGTGATCACCTGCTTGGCCTGCTCGCGCTGCTCGACCGGCATGGTCATGCGGACGTTGCCGTGGAGGTGGATGATCGCCTTCTGACCGGGCGCCGGCGGCGTTCCGCAGGCGGCGGTGTCCAGCACCGCGAGCACGTGCAGCACCTGGTAGCGCGTGACCTCCGCCGCCGCCGCTGCGCAATCGACCCGCACCGCCTCGAACGCGGTCCGATCGAGCGCCCGCGGCGCCTTGTCCCAGGTAATCAGCGGCAGCCCGAAGATCAGCAGCAGGACCATGATGGCGATGGCGAGGATTGCCCGGATCGATCCGGAGGGCAGGCCGAACGCCTCGCTGGCGTTCCCGGCATAGCCCAGCGCGGTGAAGATCGCGGCCGTCATCGACAGGCCGGACAGCGAGATCAGGATGAATCCGACGAACCACAGGGCGGAATCGCCGGAGTAGCTGCCTGACGCGTAGATGATCGCCGCCGTGCCGGCCAGCAGCATGATCGAGCTGCCGACCAGCAGCAGGGCATTGCGCCCGGTCGCGCTCTCCAGCAGGCTGCGGCGCGATGTCGGGGGGCCGTCTACGCTAGGGTCCGGCATGGAACGTCTCCGTTCACCCCGCCACCGGCTGCGCCGAACCGCAGGCGTGGCGGCAGGTGCGTCATCTCAGGCGGCCGCTCGCACGGTCGATGCGGCATCCTCCAGGATCAGGTCGGCCGCGCGCTCCGCCGCCATGTAGACCGCGCTCACGATGAAGTAGCCGGGGATGCGCGGGAAGATCGACGCGTCGACCACGCGCAGCCGCGGTACGCCGTGCACGCGCAGCCGGCCGTCCAGCACGCCGCCGTCGCCCTGCGGCCCGATCGGGCAGGTGCAGGATGCGTGATGCCCCCACGCATTGGCGCGCACCCAATCCTCCAGCGCCTTGCCGGTGACGCTCTCGCCGGGATCGAACTCGCCCTCGATCATGCCCTCCCGCGCGAGCGGCGCGGTCACGGCGCGGACGAACTCGATGCCCTGCGCCACCGCCCGCAGGTCGCGGCCGGCGCTGTCCGAGCCTTCCTCGAAATAGTGGAACTGGATCAGCGGCGGGTCGCGCGGATCGGCCGAACGCAGCCGGACCGTGCCCGCACGATTGTCGGTGCGCGCCTTCAGGATCGCCCAGCTGATCACGTCGGGGCCGGTGCGCAGGTCGCGCGAGTAGCCGGGATAATAGCCCTTGAAGCTGCCCAGCAGCGCGAAGATGAAGAGGTCCGCCTCGCCGAGCGCAGGATCGGACTTGCGCTTGAACGCCAGCGCCGCCCCGTTCGAGATGTAGATGCCGGTGCGTCCCTCCGCCCACATCCGCCCGACCGCATCGTCCTGATCGTAGGTGACCTGCTCGAGCGACTCCCACTTGCGCTTGAGCTTGGACTGGACGCACACTTCGTAGCGGTCCTGCATGTTGGTGCCGACACCCGGCAGGTCGACGCGGGTCGCGATCCCGAATCGGTCCAGTTCCTCGCGCGGACCTATCCCCGACAGCATCAGCAGCTGCGGCGTGTTGAACGCGCCACCGGCCAGGATGACCTCGCGCCGGGCGCGCAGCGTGCGCGTCTCGCCCGCCATGCCGCTTGGGGCAGGATCGGCACGATAGAGATGCCGGCCCTTCAGATATTCGACGCCGTCGGCACCACCGTCCGCCCCGAACAGCACGCGCGTGACGAGCGCGTCGAGCTCGATCCGCAGCCGCTTCGGATGACGCCGCGCGACGTCGAGCACGCGCTCGCGCGTGCCGACACGGGTGTGATTGTCGTTGGCGAGCGGCGCGTAGCAGAGCCCCTCCGCACCGTTGCTGCGCTGATCGTTCGGATCGAGCGCGCCGGCGAAGAGCCGCTCGATCGACGCACGCAGCCCGGTGATCCCCTTCGTCGCCTTGATCCCGGCGACTTCGAGCAGGTGGCGCAGCCGGGTGTCGGCCAGCGCCTGCTTGGGCGCACCGGTCTCGATCGGCAGCCAGCCTTTCCAGCCGTGGCCGGTCGAGCCGATCCCGATGCGCGACAGCCAGCGCCATACCGGACGGTGGCGGCAGGCCTCCACCTTGCGCTGGTAACGCGCCATCGACGCGCTCGACCAGCCGGCGTCGCCCGTCAGTTCCGCCAGCCGGTCCCAGTCGCACGGCTGCGCGGTCACGAAGATCATGGCGTTGTGCGCGGTGCAGCCGCCGAGCGTGCCGGCGCGCGGGTAGAGCACGCCCTTGTCCGGCACGCGCTTGGGGTCGCGCTCCGCCTGCGCCTTGTCGGCGAAATGCTCGACGAAGAAGTCCCAGGCCATAGCCGGGTTCTCGGACGCGAACGGGTGGAAGCACGGAATGTCGTAGTCGCCCGGGAAGCGCCCGGCCGTCGCCTCCGTCCGGGGATCGTGGCCGGCCTCGAGCAGGATGACGTCCATCCCCACCTCGGCGAGCCGCGCAGCCATCGTCCCGCCGCCGGCGCCGGAGCCCACCACGATATAGTCGCAGTCGAAGCCGTCCTGCATTGCGCGTCCCCGCTACAAGGTGGAGAGATAGGCGATCAGCGCCTGCTTGTCGGCGTCGCTCAGCGCCGGCTCGCTGCCCCACGACCGCTCGTCCGGCGTCACGCCCTGGTTGAACTGCGCGGTCCCGAAATAATGGCCCTTGTTGACGACGAAGTCGGGACACTTGCTGAGCTTCAGCAGCGGGGCGCGCAGCGGCGCGAATGCCTGGCGCAACGCAGGGTTGCCGAGCGACTTGCCCTTGGTGGCGAGCAGCGCCTTCTTGAACTCGACCAGTGCGACCAGCACCTGATGATAGTGGGCGGCGATCGCTCCCGCATCCCTGCTCTCGGCGAGCGGCTGCAGGCTCGCGAGCAGCCCGATCGGCACGCCCTGCGGGATCGGACCCAGTACCAGGTTGCCGTCGCCGTCCAGCATCTGGCGCAGCAGCCCACGGTCGGGGTCGGCGAGCAGGTTCTGCACGCCGGCGAGATAGGATTTGGGCACGAACAGGTAGGTCGGCTGCGGCGTGCGGTCGATCAGCCCCTCGGCCCTGCTGCCCAGCTCCGTGTCCGGGGCGCGGCGGTCGGGCCACAGCATCTGGCCGATCGAGGTCTGGAAGGTACGGTAGCGGTTGGCGACCGCCGGGTTCGGATCGAACGGCCCGACCGTATTGTTGAGCAGATAGGGTGCGGTCGACCAGAGCGAGATCAGCGACGGCACGCGCGTATAGCCGCGCCCGCCGCCGGGCATGCGGTAGGTCATCACCGCGCCCGTGAACGGGTTGACCACGTGCACCGTGCCGACTGCGGGCAGCGTCTTGTAGGTCTGCGACGAGAAATTGTCCCAGATGTTGCCCGCCAGCGCGTTGGTGGCGAGCGGGCTGCACAGGTTGGTGCGCAGCAGCGTCACCGGGATGCGGCGGTCGGTCGAGAGGTAATTGTCGACCAGGAAGTCGGGCCTGCGCACGATCGCGCGCATCTGCGCCTTGTAGTCGTCGCTCTGCGTCCAGTTCCACCAGCGGTGCAAGCCGGCGAGATAGTCGCCTCCTCCGGCGGCGACCGCAGCCGGCACGCGCGCCGGCTGCTTGCTCGAATGGCAGCGCGCACAGGTCTGGGCGAAGACGTCGGCGCCGTGCGCCAGCGTCGGCGGCGATGCCGCCAGCAGCGCCTTGCCGCCGGGCGCGTCGGCCAGCCGGTCCGGCCGGGCGGCCTTGAGGAAGAACAGCGCGATGTCGGGCGTGCCCTTCTCGGTGGCGCGCCAGTAGGCCGACTTGGCGCGCGCGTCCGCGATCGCGATCGGCGACGGCGGCTTGCCGCCGACTACGGGATTGAAGTGGCGCAGCCACTCCTCGCTGTAGAGGCCGATGTTGAGAAAGACGCGGTTGAGCGCGCCGAGCGCGCCGACCGAATCCGCGCCGTCCTTCAGCACGTGCGGCGTCCAGACGGTCGAGGGTGCGGAGAAGAACTGCGTGAGCCAGCCGCTCTTGACGACCGAGTTGAACTGCATGTTGTTGAGGCCGCCGCCGGCGAGCGTCTCCTGCCCGTTATGCTTGGCGATGCGCAGCCGCGTGCCGAGATCGTAGATCGCGTTCTGCGTGCGCGGATTGTTGATGTTGTCGGTCGACACCAGCGACGTGTCGAGCGCGCCAGGGCGGTAGGTATGGATCCACTGGTAGACGAAATTGGCCTCGTTGGGTTTCCAGAAGAACAGGCGGTCTGACCAGAGATACTGCGCGCCCACGGTCGAGCTGAGATCGGCCCAGGTCGGGTTCTCCGGATCGGCGGGCGGATGCGTCGGGCTCGGCCCGACATGGCAGAAGCCGCACGACATGCCGACGCGATAGGGACGGATCAGCTTGGGGTCGGTATAGTAGGTCGGATCGTTATAGTAGCGGACCGGGTCCCACTTCTTCTCCGCCGCCGCGTCGAAGGCGGGATTGGGGAACAGGCGCAGCCCGACCACGCCGCTCGGCCAGCCATAATAGGAGCCGACCGGCAGCGCGCGGCCGTCGGCGAAGGTGGTGCCGCGCGCCCCGATCTTCACCCCCGGATACTTCTTCTCGTCGGCGAACGGATCGGCCGGACAGGAGGGATCGCGCACGTCCAGGTAGAGGCCGAACCGCGCCGCATCCGGCTTGTCCGACGCGCGGAAGCAGGGCTCGTTGACCGCGCCCAGCCAATGCCAGCGGGTCGGCCGCCGCAGCGGACTGCCCGGCGGCGGGGCCACGATCTTGAGCAGGTCGAACGATCCCAGCGTGGGGATGCCCATGCGGTCCCAGAAGCGGTCGTTGCCGCCGCTCCAGACCACCCACATGTTGCGGCCGGCGACCTCCTCGGGACTGAGCGGGATGCCGCCGTCCATGTCCTTGAAGTAATTGTCGGCGGCGTGGACGAAGCGGTCGTCGCCGACATGCGCCTGCGTCGCCTCGTCCTCGACCGCACCGCTCGACGTGCCGCCATGCTTGCAGGACACGAGGAGCGCGAGGAGCGATATGCCCGCAATGCCCATCCCGTAAGCGATGCTCTTCGCCATCTCCTGCCTCCCTCTCGTCGCCGCCGGTCGCGCCGGCGGGTTACAGAGGTTTAAGATAAAACCCGAGGGCCCGGCGCGCGGCCCGCCTGGAGCGCGGCGCGGGGCCGCGTGCGCTGGCGA
>CAXTUG010000055.1:7664-13805 GCA_964247375.1 uncultured Sphingomonadaceae bacterium | reverse complement strand
GCGCTTCGCCCCGGGCGGGCTGTTCCTGGCCGACCGCATCCTGGCCAAGCATGACGAGCGCTACATGCCGCCGCAGGTCGCCGGCGCGATGCACAAGAGCGCGAGCCTGAAACAATGATCGCGGAAGCCGGGCTCGCGGCGCTGTGGCTGGGCGCGGCGCTGTGTGCGCTGCAGTTGGTATTAAGTGTTCTCAGCTTCAAAATCCCGTTCGCATCGAGCGAAGTCGAGATGCCGCTTCGAGCGAAGCGAGAAGCCTCGGCTTCGCTCGGCCATGCCCCTCGACTTCGCTCGGGGCGAACGGGCGGCATCGGAGATTTGATACGACCGGTCGCGGTCGCACAGGCGCTGCTCACCGCGCTCGCTTTCGCGCTGCTGATCTGGCTGTTCGTGCGGGTCGACCTGTCGGTGCTGCTGGTGGCCCAGAACGACCATAGCGAGAAACCTTTGCTCTACCGCTTCGCGGCCACGTGGGGGAATCACGAGGGCTCGATGCTGATGTGGGTGACGATCCTGGGCGTCGCCGGCGCGGCCGTGGCCTTGTTCGAGCGGCGCTTGCCTCCTGCCACCCTGTTCGCGACGCTCGGCGGGCAAGCCACGATCGCGCTCGGCTTCTACGCCTTCCTGCTGTTCGCCTCGAATCCGTTCGCGCGGCTCGATCCGGCGCCGGCGGAGGGACAGGGGCTCAACCCGCTGCTGCAGGATCCCGGCCTCGCCTTCCATCCGCCCACGCTCTACCTCGGCTATGTCGGGCTGTCGGTCGCCTTCTCCTTCGCGATCGGCGCACTGGTGACCCGCGACGTCGGGCCGGGCTTCGCGCGCGCGATGCGGCCGTGGGTGCTGGGTGCGTGGATCTTCCTGACGCTCGGCATCACCGCCGGCAGCTACTGGGCCTATTACGAGCTCGGCTGGGGCGGCTGGTGGTTCTGGGATCCGGTCGAGAACGCCTCGCTGATGCCCTGGCTGGCTGCGACAGCCCTCCTCCACTCGGTCACCGTGCTGGCGACGCGCGACGGCTTACGCGCCTGGACGATCATGCTGGCGGTGGTCGCCTTCTCGATGAGCATGATTGGTACCTTCCTGGTGCGGTCGGGCATCCTCACCAGCGTGCACGCCTTCGCGGTCGACCCCCGTCGCGGCACGTTCCTGCTGGCCCTGCTGGTCATCTATATCGGCGGCGCGCTCGCCTTATTCGGCGCCAGGATCGGCACGGTGCGGGAAGGCTCTCGCTTCGACCTGGTCAGCCGCGAGGCGGGACTGGTCGCGAACAACCTGCTACTGACCGCCATTCTCGGCATCGTGCTGTTCGGCACGCTCTACCCGCTGATCGTGGAGGCGGCCTCGGGTACCAAATTGTCGGTCGGGCCGCCCTATTTCAACGCGGCGGCGGGACCGCTGGCGCTGCTGCTGGTCGCGATTATGGCGGCCGGACCGCTGCTGCGCTGGCGCCGCGACGATGCGCGCGCGCTGCTGCGGCGGGTTGCGCCGGCAGGGGCTGCGGCATTGGCAGCGATCGTCGCCGTCAAGCTGGCCGCACCCTTCATCCGCCCGCTGCCGATGTTCGGGATCGGCCTGGCGGCCGGTGTGGCGCTGGCCAGCCTGGCGCCGCTGTGGGGACGCAACCTGTGGCGCACGCCGCTGCACCTGTGGGGCATGGTGGTGGCGCATCTCGGCATCGCGGTCAGCCTCGCCGGCATGGCGTGCGACAGCAGCTTCACGGTCGAGAAGCTCGTCGCGGCACGCGTCGGCGAGACGATCGGGGTCGGCCCCTATGCCATCCGCTTCGTCGGGATCGATCCGGTGTTCGGCCAGAATTGGGAGGCGCTCTCCGGCCGCCTGGAGGCGACGCGGGGCGGCGGCGATCCGCTGGTGCTGCAGCCGCAGGCCCGGGCCTTCTGGGCGCCGCCGACCGAGACCAGCGAGACCGCCATCCATACCGCGCTCGACGGCCAGCTCTACACCGTGCTGGGCAAGCAGGCGCCGGACGGGCGCTGGCAGCTGCGGCTATGGTGGAAGCCGTTCGTGACCCTGATCTGGCTGGGCGGCGGAATGATCGCGCTCGGCGGCGTCCTCGCGCTGCTGGGACGCGTCTGGCGCGAGCGGCATCGGCGAACAGAGGTACGGCCATGAACAACCGGATGCGCTGGGCGCCGCTCGTCGCCTTCATCCTGCTCGCAACCGCGCTGACCTACGGCCTCGCCAAGCCGAGCAGCACCAATATCACGTCCAAGATGATCGGCGTCTCGGTGCCCGCCTTCACCCTGCCCAAGGCGGTGCCGGACCTGCCGGGACTGGCCAGCGCGGACCTTGCGAACGGCAAGCCGCACCTGGTCAACATCTTCGCCAGCTGGTGCGTCCCCTGCATCGCCGAGGCGCCGCAATTGAAGGCGATCGCCGATGCCGGTATCCCGGTGGTGGGTATCGCGGTACGCGACCGGCCGGAAGCGCTGAGCCGCTTCCTGCGCCGCAGCGGCAATCCCTTTACGGCGATCGGCGCCGACGATGCGAGCCAGGTGCAGATGGCGTTCGGATCGTCGGGCGTGCCGGAGAGCTTCGTCGTCGACAGCAGGGGCGCGATCCGCCAGCAGACGATCGGCCCGATCAATCCGCAGGACGTGCCGGGCGTGATCGCCGCCCTGCGCGCCGCGCAATGAACCGCGTCCTGCTCGCGCTCGCCATATCGTCGGCCGTACCGGCGCTGGCCGACAGCGACCTGCCGCCCGCACCGCTCGCTGATACGCAATTGTCCGATCCCCGGCAGGAAGCGTCGGCCAAGGCGCTGATGGAGACGATTCGCTGCCTGGTATGCCAGGGCCAGTCGATCGCGGACAGCAATGCCGAGATGGCCGGCGACATGCGCGCCATGGTGCGGGAGCGGATCGCGGCAGGCGAGCGGCCGGAGCGGATCCGTGCGTGGCTGGTGCGGCGCTACGGCGCGTGGGTGAGCTATGACCCGCCGCTCGACCGCACCACCTGGCCCCTGTGGGCCGCCCCGGTGGCGCTCGTGCTGATCGGCGCGCTGCTCGCGCGCAATGCCTTTCGCCGGCGGCGTGCGTGAGCGGCTGGCTGATCTCGCTCCTGCTGGCGCTCGCCGTGATCGTGGGGCTGGTGCTGGCGAGTCGTCCCGGGCGCGGCGCGATCCTGCTGGTCGGCGCGGCCGTGCTGGTCGGACTTGCCGGCTATGCCTGGCAGGGCGACCCGGGACTGCCCGGCCATGCGGCGGTCGGCGGCGCCCACACGCGCGGCGGCGACACGCTGTTCGCGCAGGAGCGCAAGGTCTGGCTGGAGACGGTCGGGTTCGACGCGCTGCAGCTCGACGGTGCGGACGCCTTCATCCACAACGGCGATACGGATTACGCCGTCGGCCTGCTTCGCGCCTATCTGACGCGCGAGCCTGCGAGCATGATGCTGTGGCTCGGCCTTGGCAATGCGCTGCAGGCGCATGCGGACGGAACGCTCACGCCGGCGGCGCGCTACGCGTTCGGTCGGGCGGCGGCGGTCGCGCCCGATCACCCCGCCCCGCCCTACTTCCTCGGCCTGGCCTACCTGCAGATGGGCGATGCCGAGAATGCGGATGCCACCTGGCGTGCGCTGCTGGCCAGGGCACCGGCCAAGGCGCCGTGGCGCAACAAGCTGGCGGCGCGGATCGCGCTGCTGGAGGCGCTGCGATCGCAGCGTTGACCGCGTGCTTGACGTAGCCGGGCGAACCACGGATCGTGTGACGACAGCTTGGGCAGGGCGAGCAGATGGCGACGGGAGCACGAGCACGGACGCTGGCGAGCAACGAGGACGAAATCGTCGACGTGCTGGTGCGCGCGCTCGAACGCCGCGACCGGCTGAGCGACCGCGAACGGACCGCACTGGCCGACGCGGTCGCAGAAGTCCGCATCCATCCGCCCGGCGACACCTTGCTGCACGCAAGGGCTCCCACCGAATACAGCACGCTGCTGCTCGGCGGTTTTCTCGGCCGCGCCTTCTACATGTCGGAAGGCAAGCGGCAGGTGGTCGCGCTGCACGTACCGGGCGACTTCGTCGACCTGCACAGCCTGCTGCTGAAGCAACTCGACCATGAGCTGGTGGCGTTGAGCGAGGTACGCGTCGCGCTGTTCCCCCACGCTGCCCTGCGCCATCTGACCGAGACCGAGCCGCACCTGACCCGGATGCTGTGGCTGCTGACCGTGATCGACGCCGCAATCCATCGGGAGTGGGTGGCGCGACCGGGTCACTCCGCAGCGGTCCGTATCGCGCAACTGCTCTGCGAACTCCACGCACGCCTCTCCGCGGTCGGCTTGGCCACGCCGCAGGGCTACATGCTCGACCTCACCCAAGCCGATCTGGGCGACATGACCGGATTGACGCCGGTCCACGTCAACCGCACGCTCCGCAAGCTGCGCGAAGCCAATCTTGCGGTGGTGCGCGACGGCTATGCCTCGATCCCCGACCTGCCGAAATTGCAGCGCTTCGCCGGGTTCGATCCGGCCTATCTGTATCTGGATAGCCATCCCCGCTGACGTCTGCCGCAATCGGCGCTCTCGCCGGCATGCTCGAACCATATCGGTAGCAAACGTGATTCGACTCGGTGCATGTTCTGCGCAATAATTATGGTTGGCGCGCCGTCTGATTCCAATCTGCCGGGCGGCGCGCTTCCTTTCTCAAGGCGTCGTATCGCATAGATTAACCGCACTGTCGTAAGTCGCTCGCCTTCCGCGATTTATATGGCATTTATATTACGCGAGCGCGCCGACACCGAATCTGCATGGGGTGGCGCGCTCCATTGCCTGGCGCATCCTCAACCCGTCATGCGCTGCGAAGACCCGGCAGTAGCGATGCCTCAAGTCGCTTGCTCGCTACGCTGCACTGCCGCATAGCGACCTAGTGCACGCAGTCCACTCCTATGAAGCGGCCGTCGTGTGGCTGGCCGCGCACGCCCCCGGGGCGGACAAATTTCTTCACGTCAATGCCGGTCTCATGCTCTGGCTGGCGGCCGCGTGGTTCACGCGCGCCGGCCTTCGCTCGCCGGTGCCGCTGCTGATCGTCGCCGCCGTAGAAGCGGCGAACGAGTGCGTCGATCGGATTGCGCACGGATACTGGGCTTGGCACGACACGATCGGCGACGTCACCGCCACGCTGTTCTGGCCGGTGCTTATCTGCGTCCTGTTGCGTCGCTCCCGACGGCTGCGTGCCTAACGACGATAACCTTGAGCGATGGAGCGGGTGAAGGGAATCGAACCCTCGTCGTAAGCTTGGGAAGCTTCTGCTCTGCCATTGAGCTACACCCGCCCGGTGACGATCCAACGTCATCCTGCATCGCCATGCTGGGCCGTCCCGACGATCCTTCGTCGGCACTCCGGACAAGACGATACGAGTGGAGTTAGCGACCGATCCTGTGCGAGGCAAGCGGCGGCTAACGTAACGGCCTGTTACGTTCCCCATCCGGGTTTCGGGGACAGTGGTGCGGCTCGTAATCCCCGTTTCGTGGCGATCTGCTTCATTCTCCCGAAGTGGCGGTAAATTTTCGTTTCCGAAACGATCGCGGCTTGCCATGATCGCGGCAAAACAGAAGCGAGGGGTTCGGTTTGGTGGGTGAGCGTTTCGTCGACGGGATGCTGCTGGTCGCAGCGGCGGTTATCGCAGCTTGTGTGTTCGCTATCTGGCGGTTCTGGTGAGGCCGCATCGTGAGGGGAGCGGCGCAGTATCGGCCGATCTTACCGACTTCGAGTGGGCGGCGGTGTCTCCGCTGTTGAGCGGCATCAAGACGCGGGGGATCAAACGCCTCGACGATCGCGGGATCATCGACGGTATATTGTGGCGGCTGCGGACCGGACGGTCCTGGGCCGCGATCCCGGCGCGCTATGGATCGGGCCGGCGATGCCATGTGGCGCAACTCCGGTGTATGGGCGCGGATCGTGGCGGCGGTGGCCGCCGCTTACGGCGGCGAAGTCACGCTGATCGATGCGACGGCCACGTTCGTCCCGCTGCTGCGAAGGGGCGCGGCGCCCGACCCCGTGGCATGGACCAGTCGAGTCGAGCGGTCGGAAGCGGCGTAGCAGGTATCGTCACGCGGGCGCGGCGCCGCGGCCGGCCCCGGGGGGGCTTAAACCCCCGCCGCCGCCGGGTGAGGGGCCGGCGGGGGCGTAGTGCCCG
>CAXTUG010000055.1:4836-7654 GCA_964247375.1 uncultured Sphingomonadaceae bacterium | reverse complement strand
ATATGGACGCGTCCGACCCGCTCAGACCCGGCGAGATCGGCGATGGTGCGGGCGACGCGGAGCACGCGGGTGTAGCCGCGCGCCGACAGGCCCATCGCCGCCGCCGCCTGCGCCAGCAGGGTGCGTCCCGCCTCGTCCGGGCCGGCGACGCTCTCCAGAAGTTCCCCGTCGGCCTCGGCATTGGTGCGCACGCCGGCCGCGGCATAGCGCGCGGTCTGCAACGCACGGGCGGCCGCGACGCGGGAGCGGACCTCGGCCGATCCTTCCGCTGGCGGCGGCAGCACCAGGTCGGCGGCGCTGACGGCGGCGACCTCCACGTGCAGGTCGATACGGTCGAGCAGCGGACCGGAGACGCGCGCCTGATAGTCCTGCGCGCAGCGCGGGGCGCGGCTGCAGGCCCGTGCCGCGTCGCCGAGATGACCGCAGCGGCATGGGTTCATCGCCGCCACCAGCTGCACGCGGGCGGGGAACGTCACGTGACTGCTGGCGCGGGCGACCTGCACGCGGCCGGTTTCGAGCGGCTGGCGGAGCGAGTCGAGCACGGGCCGCTGAAATTCCGGCAACTCGTCCAGGAACAGCACGCCCAGGTGGGCGAGACTGACCTCGCCGGGCCTGACCTTCTGCCCGCCGCCGACCAGCGCCGGCATCGAGGCGGAATGGTGCGGGCTGCGGAACGGCCGGGTGCGCGACAGGCGGCCTCCCTCCAGCGTGCCGGCGACGCTCGCCACCATCGAGACTTCCAGCGCCTCGGCCGGCGTCATGTCGGGGAGAATGCCGGGCAGGCAGGCCGCCATCAGCGACTTGCCCGCACCGGGCGGCCCGACCATCAACAGGTTGTGCCCGCCGGCAGCTGCAATCTCCAGGGCACGCTTCGCCGTCTCCTGCCCTTTGACCTGCGCCAGATCGGGCCCGGCAACCGGCTCGTCCGCCTCGCCCGGCACCGGCGACGCCAGCGCCCGGATACCGCGAAAATGGTCGAGCAATGCCATC
Organism: uncultured Sphingomonadaceae bacterium; assembly: GCA_964247375.1. Lineage (GTDB taxonomy): Bacteria > Pseudomonadota > Alphaproteobacteria > Sphingomonadales > Sphingomonadaceae > Sphingomonas_I. Next base: position 6,664 of record CAXTUG010000055.1, on the reverse strand, counting down.
AGGTCGGGCGCGGCGACCACCTCGATCGAGCCGGCCCAGGCAGCCTCGGCCCCCTGAGCCGCCGGGCAGACCAGGCCGAGATCGCGTTCCGAGGCATGCAGCGCCGCCAGCAGCACGCCGGGCGCCGCGGCGATCCGGCCGTCCAGGCCCAGCTCACCGACCACAACGTAGGAAGCGAGCGTCTCGGCATCGATCACGCCCATCGCCCCGAGCAGCCCGAGCGCGATCGGGAGATCATAGTGCGAGCCCTCCTTCGGCAGATCGGCCGGCGACAGATTGACGGTGATCCGCTTGGGCGGCAGCGCCAGGCCGATCGCCGCCAGGGCGCCGCGCACGCGCTCCCGGCTCTCGCCGACCGCCTTGTCGGCGAGCCCGACCACGACGAAGGCCGGCAGGCCTGGCGTGACCTGGACCTGAACCTCGACCGGACGCGCCTCCAACCCGAGAAACGCAACGGTTGAAACGAGCGCGACCATCCAATCCCCTGTTCCCGGCTTGTTCTTAGCGGCAAGCTCCCGCCGCTGTCGAGCGGGAACAAGACTCCCTGCCGGCCGTCAATCCGCTCTTGCAGCATCACGCCGACAGGCCCATCTCGGTTGCCATGGATGCGCGTTCCCCGAGCCGCTGGCGCATGGCGTGGCTGACGCTCGGATGGGCGCTGATCGCGGTGGCGCCATTAGTCGGGATCGTGCCCGGCCCGGGCGGCATCTTCGTCCTGGCCGCCGGCGCCGCCATCCTGATCCGGCATTCGTGCTGGGCGAAACGGCATTATGTGAGGGTCAAGCGCCGCTGGCCCAAGCTGGGGCGCGCGACCGACAAAATGATGGGCCGCGCCCGGTCGGCGCCCGTACCGATTGACTAACGCGCGCTCGTCGCATAGAGGCGCACACCGTGACGGCCGCCGCGCTTTCGGCGGCCTTTTGCATTGCAGATCCAGAGGCAGAAGAAATGAAGCGGACCTATCAGCCGAGCAAGCTCGTGCGCAAGCGTCGTCACGGCTTCCGTGCGCGCAGCGCCACGGTCGGCGGCCGCAAGGTGCTCGCCGCCCGCCGCGCGCGTGGCCGCGCCAAACTCTCGGCCTAAATTCCAACAATGGCGCTGCGCCGTCTCGTGCGGCGCGCCGAGTATCTCGCCGCCAATTCCGGCAAGCGCGTGCCGATGCCCGGCTTCGTGCTGCTCGTGCGCGCGCGCGATGATGCCGACGCCGCGATGGGGATCGGTCTCACCGTCTCCAAGAAGGTCGGCGGCGCGGTGGTGCGCAACCGCGTGAAGCGGCGCTTCCGCGCGCTCGCCCGCGAGATCCTGCCGAGCGACGGCGTCGACGGCGCCGATCACGTGCTGATCGGCCGCTCGGCGGCGATCGAGCGCGATTATGCGCTGCTCGGCCAGGAACTGCGCAAGGCGCTGGCCAAGGTACGGCGATGATCGCGTGGCCGCTGATCTGGCTGGCGCGGGTCTGGCGATGGGGCCCTTCCCGTCTGCTGCCGCCGACCTGCCGTTATCAGCCGTCCTGCTCGGACTATGCGTTCGATGCCTGGTCGCGCTATGGGGCTCTCGCAGGTTCCTGGCTGGCGCTCAAACGTATCCTGCGATGCCATCCCTGGGGCGGGTGCGGCGTCGATCCCGTTCCTTAAAGCCCGCAAGGTAGCCGTCTCTCGTGGAAAACCAGCGCAACCTGATCCTGGCCGTGCTGCTGTCCGCCCTCGTTTTCCTGGGCTGGACCTTCTTGTCGTCGCGCTATTTTCCGGTCGCCTCACCGCCGTCGACCAAGATCGAGAACGGCAAGCAGGTGGCCCTGCCCACCCCCGAATCGCAGGCCAGCGCCCCC
>CAXTUG010000055.1:0-4826 GCA_964247375.1 uncultured Sphingomonadaceae bacterium | reverse complement strand
CTGCGCGACCGCAGACTGGTGCTGCGCGACAGTCCCCGCGTCGCGATCGCGACGCCGCGCGTGCAGGGATCGATCAACCTGAAGGGCGCGCGCATCGACGATCTGGTGCTGACCGATCATCGCGAGACCATCGCCAAGAACTCCCCGCCGGTACAGCTCCTGTCCCCGGGCGGCACCCAGGACGCCTATTTCGCGCAGTTCGGCTGGAGCGGCGACGGCGTGCTGCTGCCGAATGCGGACACGGTCTGGACGGCAGATCGCACGCAGCTGACGCCGGACGCGCCGGTGACGCTGAGCTGGAACAACGATCACGGCCAGCTCTTCCGCATCACCATCGCGGTCGACCGCAACTACATGTTCACGGTGCGGCAGAGCGTCGCCAATGCCGGTCCCGGCGCAGTGGCGGTGCGGCCCTACGGCCTGCTGAGCCGCGTCGGCGTGTCCAAGGACCCGTCGATCTGGAACATGCATACCGGACCGATCGGCTGGTGGGACGGCCAAACGCGATACTCGGTCAGCTTCAAGGATCTCGACAAGGCCGCCGCTGCGGGAGAGCGCGTGCAAGGCACGCGCTGGATCGGCTTCGGAGACAAGTTCTGGCAGACCGCTCTCATCCCGGCTCAGGATGTCAACGTCGATGCGGGCTTCCGTGCCGGCAGCGGCAATGTTTACCAGGCCGACGTCTCGGCCCCTTCGGCGATGGTCGGCGCCAATTCGGTTTCCACAACCACCACCCGCCTGTTCGCCGGCGCGAAGGAGGTCGGCATTTTAGATGCCTACCAGCAGGCCGGCGTTACCCAGTTCGACCGCGCGATCGACTGGGGCTGGTTCGTCTGGTTCGAGAAGCCGATCTTCTACCTGCTCGACTGGCTGTTCCGGCACATCGGCAATTTCGGCGTGGCGATCATCTGCCTCACCGTGATCGTGCGCGCGCTGCTGTTCCCGGTGGCGCAGCGCCAGTTCGCGTCGATGGCGGCGATGCGGCGCGTGCAGCCCAAGATGAAGGCGCTGCAGGAGCGTCACAAGGAGGACAAGCCGCGCCTGCAGCAGGAAATGATGAAGCTGTACCAGCAGGAGAAGATCAATCCGCTGGGCGGCTGCCTGCCGATCTTCATCCAGCTGCCGATCTTCATCGCGCTCTTCAAGGTGCTGTCGCTGTCGATCGAGATGCGCCACCAGCCCTTCCTGCTGTGGATCCAGGACCTGTCGGCGCCCGATCCGCTGACGCCGGTCAACCTGTTCGGGCTGCTGCCGTTCAACCCGCCAGCGATGTTGCACCTGGGCGTGCTCGCCATCCTGCTCGGCATCACGATGTGGCTGACGATGCGCCTCTCGCCGCAGCAGATGGATCCGACGCAGCAGCAGGTGATGCAGTTCATGCCGTGGCTGATGATGCTGTTCTTCGCACCGCTCGCGGCCGGGCTGCAGCTCTACTACGTCGCCAACAACCTGCTCAGCCTCGCGCAGCAGCAGTGGCTGTACGGGCGCACGCCGGACATGAAGGATGATTCGCAATCGTGAGCGACGCGACCGATGAGGCAGAGCGGGCGGCACTGATCGAGGCCGCGCGCAAGCTGTTCGCCGGACCGATCGCCTTCCTCAAATCGGCGCCGGGGCTGCAGTTTCTGCCGGCGGCGGACGTGCCGGAGGTGGCATTCGCCGGGCGATCCAATGTGGGGAAGTCGTCGCTGCTCAATGCGCTCGCCAACCGCAACGGTCTCGCGCGCACCTCGAACACGCCGGGCCGCACGCAGGAGCTGAACTTCTTCGACGTAGGCGAGCCGCTGCGGCTGCGGCTGGTCGACATGCCGGGCTACGGCTTCGCCGAGGCGCCCAAGGACGTGGTGCGCAAGTGGCGGCACCTGGTGAACGACTTTCTGCGCGGGCGGCAGACGCTGAAGCGCGCGCTGGTGCTGATCGACAGCCGCCACGGCGTCAAGCCGGTCGATCGCGAGGTGATGGAGATGCTCGATCAGGCGGCGGTGTCCTACCGCCTCGTCCTGACCAAGGCCGACAAGGTGAAAGCCAGCGAACTGGCCGCCGTGCGTGTCGAGACCGAGGCGGAAGCGCGCCGGCATCCTGCGGCGCACCCCGACATTATCGCCACGTCGAGCGAGAAAGGCGGCGGCATCGCCGAACTGCGCGCGGCGGTGCTGGAGGCCGTCATCTAGATCTGCTGGATCGGCACGGCGCTGCACTCTATGCAGCGACATGATCAAGCTCATCATCGGCAACAAGGCCTACTCGTCCTGGTCGCTGCGCGGCTGGCTCGCGCTCAAGCAGTCGGGCCTGCCGTTCGAGGAGCAGGTCGTGTCGCTCTACGACGACGCCTGGGGCACCCGTCGCACCGAACCCGACCTGGCGGTTTCGGCCGGCAAGGTGCCGACATTGTGGGACGGCGACATCGCCGTATGGGAGACCCTGGCGATCATCGACTATCTGGCGGACAAGGTGGGCCGCGACCTTTTCTGGCCGGCGGACGAGGCCGCGCGGGGTTTGGCACGGGCGATCGCGGCCGAGATGCACGGCGGCTTTCCCGATCTCCGCCGCGAATGCCCGACCAACTTCCGCAAGATCTATCCGACACGGGCGATCGGCGCGCAGGCGCAGAACGACATCGACCGCGTCCTTCAGCTCTGGGATCAGGCGCTCACCCGCTTCGGCGGCGAGGGCGGGTTCCTGTTCGGCCGCTTCTCCGCCGCCGACATCATGTACGCGCCGGTCGTGACGCGCTTCGTCACCTACAGCCTGCCGGTTCCGAACTTCGCGCGCGCTTATTGCGCGCGCGTGCTGGCACACCCCTTCGTCGCGGAGTGGGTGGCCGCCGCCCACGAGGAGCCGTGGGTCATCGAGAAGTTCGAAGCGGCGTCCGTCTGACTCGACGCGCCCCGTCGTACATCGTCGCTACGCGCGCCGCGCGTCGTACGGCATCCCGTCCTTGTGGACGTAAGTCCCCTCCGCCGTGAAGCGCATGTCGATGTCGGGATAGTCGCCACCGAGCGGCGTGCCGGCGCCCACCACCACGAAACTGCAGTCCCCGTCGCCGCGGTTCACGACATGGTGGCCGTTGCGGTCGCCCTTGGGAAAGGCGACGCAGTCGCCGGGCTGCAGCGGGTGCTCGCCCGCATCGTCGATCAGCACCGCCGTCCCGGACAGCAGCACCAGGAACTCGTCCTCGCCCTCGTGCCAGTGACGCTGCGCCGACCAGGCGCCGGGCTCCAGCCGCACGAGGCTGACGCCGAAATCCGTCAGACCGCCCGCCGGCGCCAGCCGCCGGTACCAGCGGCCGGCCACCGGCGCGTCGAACGGCGCCGGGTAGCCGGTGCGATTGACCTCGGGAATTGCAGAAAGGTCGAGCTTGGGCATGGCCGATCATGCCCGTCGCAGCGTCGGCAGGAAAGCTGAACTTGCCGTTCGCCAAGCATCGCTCGGCTGCAACCCGGCGAGCCGCTACCCACATCGATGCAGTCATAGAGCACGGGGAGACGTACATGCCGCAATTGACCGATCCGATCTCGCTCGGCGCGATCCACGCGCCCAACCGGATGCTAATGGCGCCGCTCACGCGCGGTCGCGCGACACGCGCTGCCGTGCCGACGCCGATCATGGCGGACTATTATGCGCAGCGCGCCTCGGCCGGGCTGATCATCAGCGAGGCGACCGGCATCTCCCGCATCGGCCTCGGCTGGCCGCACGCGCCCGGCCTGTGGAACGCGGCACAGGTGGAGGGCTGGAAAACGGTCACCGCCGCGGTGCACGAGCATGGCGGCCGGATCGTCGCGCAACTGTGGCATATGGGCCGGATCGGCCATCCCGAGGTGAATGGCGGCCAGCCGGTCTCCTCGTCCGCGACGACCGCCCCGGGGCATGCGCATACCTATAGCGGCAACCAGCCCTATCCGCAGGCGCGCGCCCTGGCGGCGGAAGAGATACCGGCGCTGCTGAACGATTATGCGCGCGCGGCCGAGCATGCGCTGGCCGCCGGCTTCGACGGCGTGCAGCTGCATGCCGCCAACGGCTATCTGATCGACCAGTTTCTGCGCGACAAGGTCAATCTGCGGCAGGACCGTTACGGCGGCGCGATCGAAAACCGCATCCGCCTGCTGGGCGAGGTCGCGTCACGGCTGGTGGACACGATCGGCGCCGACCGCGTGGGCGTGCGGCTGTCGCCCAATGGTGAGGTGCAGGGCGTCAACGACAGCGATCCGCATGCCCTGTTCGCCGCCGCGGGGCGCCTGCTCGACGACGTCGGCGTCGCCTGGCTCGAGCTGCGCGAGCCGCGGCCGGGCGGATCGCGCGGCGAGCCGGACGTGGCACCGGTGCATCCGGTGATCCGCAAGGTCTTCTCGCGTCCGCTGGTCCTCAATGCCGACTATGGCTGGGCGGACGGACGGCAGGCGCTGGACGCCGGCGAGGCCGACGCGATCAGCTTCGGGCGCACGTTCCTCGCCAATCCCGATCTGCCGCACCGCCTGGCGGCCACCCTGCCGCTCAATCCGCCCCGACCCGACCTGTTCTACACGAACGGCGAGGAGGGGTATGTCGACTATCCGCGCTGGGAGGAGGTCGGTCAGCCGGCCTGATCGGGCGACCAGCCCGGCGGCGCCAGCGTGAAGCCGGCAAAGTCGAAGCCCGGCACCACGACGCAGGAGACGAAGGCCCAACCATCGACGGCGCGGGCCGCCTGCCACGCACCGGCGGGCACGAGCGCCTGCGGCGACGCGCCGTCCAGCAGCAGGATATTGCCGCCGACGCGAAGCTCCAGCGGCGCGCCGGCATGCCATAGCCACAGCTCGTCGGCATCGACCTTGTGCCAGTGCGAGGAC
>CAXTUG010000054.1:980-13873 GCA_964247375.1 uncultured Sphingomonadaceae bacterium | reverse complement strand
GCGCAGCTGCGCCGGCGCGAGCTGGAGGAGGAATCGTCCTTCTTCGGCTCGATGGACGGCGCCTCGAAGTTCGTGCGCGGCGACGCCATCGCCGGCCTGATCATCACCGCGATCAACATCGTCGGCGGCATCACCATCGGCGCCTTCCGCCACGGGCTGTCGCTCGGCGACGCGGCCGACGTGTTCATCAAGCTTTCGGTGGGCGATGGGCTGGTGACGCAGATTCCGTCGCTGATCGTGTCGTCGGTCGCGCGAAACGGCCTCGCATCGACCCGCACGTCGGGGTTGAGCCGGGCGACTGCCTCGTTCGCGGCCGCGACCTTCGGCCGCCCGACATCCGGCGTGGCGAACAGCACCTGCCGCTGCAGGTTGGACAGGGCGACCGCATCGTCGTCCACGATGGTGAGCCGGCCGACCCCGGCGGCGGCGAGATACTGGATGGCGGGCGCGCCGATCCCGCCCGCGCCGATCAGCACGACGCGGGCGGCGAGCAGCCGCTGCTGCCCCGCTCCGCCAATCTCCTTGAGAACGATGTGCCGGGCGTAGCGGTCGAGCTGCGCGTCGCTGAGCATGCTCACCGCCCGGTCGAGCCGAAGCCCCCTTCGCCGCGCACCGTCGCGTCCAGTTCGTCGACGATGACGAAAGACGCGCGCTGCACCGGCGCGGGCACGAGCTGGGCGATCCGCTCGCCACGCGCGATCGGGAAGGGCTGGTCGCCCAGGTTGGCGAGGATCACCTTCACCTCGCCGCGATAGTCCGCATCGATCGTACCCGGCGTGTTGAGGCAGGTGATGCCGTGCTTCAGCGCCAGTCCGGAACGGGGCCGGACCTGCACCTCGTAGCCGACCGGAATGGCGATGGCGAAGCCGGTCGCCACCGCCAGCCGCGCGCCCGGCTCCAGCACCACCGCCTCCGCCGACACCACGTCCATGCCGGCGGCATGCTCCGTCGCATAGCCTGGCAGCGGCAGGCCGGCCCCGTGCGGCAGGCGTTTGAGGCGGATTTGGATGGCAGGCAGTGAATGGCTCATGCCCGTGCCTTAACCGAGCCGGTCCGCGAAATCCTCCCCGCGTTTTCGCGGGGAGGGGGACCGTTGCGCAGCAATGGTGGAGGGTTCTTGCTGGTGGGAAGAGCCCCTCCACCGCTCTGCGAGCGGTCCCCCTCCCCGGCAAAGGCCGGGGAGGGTGTGGTCAATGCGCGATCCAGAAGCCAGCTGCCAAGCCGGCAGCCAAGGCTGCCAGCACCGCCACCGCCGTGCGCCAGCCGCCGCCGATCCGCACCACCTCCACCTCGCGCAGCGGCGGCGGAGGCGGTGCGGCGCCGGGCGGCGGGTAGCTGGCCTCGATCCGGCGGAGCAGTTCGGGCAGGCGGAGCAGCGTCTGCACATTCTCCTGCAGCCGGTCCGCCAGCCAGGCTTCGGGGCCGAGCTCGTCGCGCAGCCACGCCTTCACGAACGGTCCCGCGACCTCCCACATGTTGATGTCGGGATCGAGCGACGTGGCGACGCCCTCCACCATCACCATCGTCTTCTGCAGCAGCAGCAGGTGCGGCTGCGTCTCCATGTCGAAGTCGCGGGTGATGGCGAACAGCCCGTCCAGCATGTGGCCGATCGAGATGTCCTTGACCGGCCGGCCGCGGATCGGCTCGCCGACGGCGCGGAGCGCGGTCGCGAACTCGGCCGGGTTGTGGTGCGGCGGCACGTAGCCGGCCTCGAAATGGATCTCCGCCACGCGGTCGTAATCGCCGGTGATCAGGCCGTGCAGGATTTCCGCCAGCCACAGCCGCGCCTGGCGGTTGATCCGCCCCATGATGCCGAAGTCGATAGCGGCGATGCGCCCGTCCGCGAGCGCGAACAGGTTGCCCTGGTGCAGGTCGGCATGGAAGAAGCCGTCGACGATCGCCTGGCGCAGGAAGGCGCGCACCAGCTGGGCTGCCAGCACGCGCATGTCGAAACCCGCCTCGATCAGCTGCGCGCGCTTGGACAGCTTGATGCCGTCGATCCACTCCAGCGTCAGCACGCGCCGGGTGGTGCGCGCCCAGTCGATTTCCGGCACGACGAAGCCGGGTTCGGCCTGCATATGCTCGGCCAGCTCCGATGCCGACGCCGCCTCGCGCCGGAAATTGAGCTCGCGCTGCGTCCACTGGCGGAACGTGGCGATGGTCAGCCGCGGCCGCAGCCGCGCCAACTCGCCGCCCAGCGCCTCGGCCTGCGCCGCCGCCCACTCGTAGGTCTCGATCGCGCGCGCCATCTCCCGCTCGATGCCGGGCCGCATCACCTTGACCGCTACTTGGGCGCCCTCGGTTGTTATCGCGCGATGGACCTGCGCGATCGAGGCGGCGCCGACCGGCTCGGGATCGATCTCGGCGAACAATTCCCCGATCGGCCGCTCCAGGCTCAGTTCGATCTCCTGCCGGATGGCGGCGAACGGCACCGGCGGGACCGCATCCTGCAGCCGTGCCAGATCGTGCGCCGCCACCTCGCCGACCAGGTCGGGGCGGGTCGCCAGCGCCTGGCCCAGCTTGATCGCGGCCGGGCCGATCGCCTGGAACGCGTCGGCATAGTGCGGCACCTTCGGCACGCGCACGCCGACATGGGCGAGCCGGATCAGCCGCCGGACCGGCGCGGGCGTGTTCGGATCGCGCTCCAGCCCGCGCAGCGCGCCGTGCCGCGCGAGGATGCGCCCCCAGCGGAGCAGCCGCCAGACGTGCGTGATCGGGCGGGTCACAAGTGTCTCCGCCCCGGCTTTTGCCGGGGAAAGGGACCGCCGCGCCGCGGTGATGGAGGGGCCCCTCCGCCATGCTGCGCATGGCTCCCCTCCCCGCGAAATCGCGGGAAGGACCCGAGATCGGCCATCAGATCTTCCAGCCCGAGTGGATCGCGACCAGCCCGCCCAGGATCGGTTCGGCCTTCACCTGCACGAAGCCGGCGTCGGCGATCATCGTTCGAAACCGGTCCATGTCGGGAAAGCGGCGGATCGATTCGATCAGGTAGCGATAGCTGTCCTCGTCCTGCGCGATCAGCTTGCCGAGCTTGGGCACGATCCGGTGCGAGTAGACCTCGTACACGTCGGCGAAGCCGGGCCAGAGCGTGGTCGAGAATTCCAGGCAGAAGAAGCGACCGCCGCGCCTCAGCACGCGATGCGCCTCGGCCAGCGCGCGATCGATGTGCGTCACGTTCCGGATGCCGAAGGCGATGGTGTAGGCGTCGAAGCTGCCGGCGTCGAAGCCCAGCGTCTCGGCATTCTGCACCGACCAGGCGAGATCGGTCAGCCCCTTCCTGCGCGCCCGCTCCTGCCCCACGTCCAGCATCGCCGGGTTGATGTCGGAGACGGTCACCGCCGCGCCCCGGGCCTGCATGCGGAAGGCGATGTCGCCGGTGCCGCCGGCCATGTCGAGGATGCGCTCGCCGGCGCGCGGCTTCACCCGGGCGACGAAGCGATCCTTCCACAGCCGGTGCATGCCGCCCGACATGGCGTCGTTCATGATGTCGTAGCGGCGGGCGACGCGGGCGAACACCTCGCCCACGCGCGCGGTCTTCTCGGTCGGGGTGACGTCGGTGTAGCCGAAGGAGACGGTCTCGGTCATCGCCTGCCCATAGCGGGGCCGCCGGGGATGGGCTAGCGCCTGCCCGATGCCCGAGCTTCCCGAAGTAGAGACCACCGTGCGCGGACTACGTCCGGTGCTGGAGGGCCGCCGCCTGACGCAGGTGGAGGCCCGTCGCGCCGACCTGCGCCGTGCCATCCCTGCCGACCTCCGCCAGCGGCTGACCGGCGCCAGGGTGACGAAGCTCGGCCGTCGCGCCAAGTACGGGCTGATCGACACCGATCGCGGCGACACGCTGATCTTCCATCTCGGCATGTCCGGACGCTGGCGGATCGATCCCGACGACATCGGCAAGCACGACCACCTGGTGCTGGAAACCGATTCGGATCACCGGCTCGCGCTCAACGATCCGCGCCGCTTCGGATCGCTCGATCTGGTGCCGACCGAGGCGCTGGCCGACTTTCCGGCGTTCAGCGCACTCGGCCCGGAACCGCTCGGTCCGGAGCTGACGCCCGACTATCTGGCCGAACGACTGGCCGACCGGATCGCACCGATCAAGCTGCTGCTGCTCGACCAGCGTATCGTCGCCGGCCTCGGCAACATCTACGTGTGCGAGGCGCTCAACGTGGCGCGGATCAACCCGCGCAAGCCCGGCGGGCAGCTGTCGCGGCCGGCGCTCAAGCGGCTGGTCTCGGCCATCCCGCAGGTGCTGTGCGCCGCGATCGAGGCGGGCGGCTCCACCCTGCGCGACTATGCGCAGCCGGGCGGCGAGCTCGGCTACTTCTCCAAGCAGTTCCGCGTCTACGGCCGGGAAGGCCAGCCCTGCCCGCGCGACGGCGGTATCATCCAACGGCAGGTGGACGGCGGACGCTCCACTTTCTGGTGCCCCGTCTGTCAGCGTTGACGGCGGGCGCTTCCTTCGGTAGAGGGCGCCCGTCCCGGCGCAGGCCTGCCTGCCGCCGCTATCCCATTTTTGTCGAGGTCACGTCCTAATGGCGAACACGCCGCAAGCCAAGAAGCGCATCCGTCGCAACAATCGCCGTGCCGACGTCAACGGCGCGCGCGTCAGCCGCATCCGCACCTTCCTGAAGAAGGTCGAGCTCGCGCTGACCAGCGGCGACAAGGATGCGGCGGCGCAGGCGCTGGCCGCGGCGCAGCCGGAGCTGGCGCGCGGCGTGTCCAAGGGCGTGCTCCACAAGAACACCGCGTCGCGCAAGTTCGCACGCCTGACCAAGCGGGTCTCGGCGCTCGGCTGAACCACCGCTTCCGGCCGGAAAAATAAGCCCGCCGATCGCTCCGGATCGGCGGGTTTTTTGCTGCCCGCGCGAGATGCTGCGCAATGCCCGGAATTTACATGATTCTTTTCACGTCATTAAAGAATAGCTAGCCTTTCCAAGGCTTTAGGTGCGGCAGTCTCATTTTCGGCGGACTTCCGGTGTCAAGCCGCTTTATTTCAGAATCGTGACGCGTCGGGTGCTTGTGTCGCGCGCGGCGATGTTCCTAAACTCCTCCCGTTCAGCCGGTGATTCTCCTGCTGAGCCACCATTCGAGTTCGAGTGCGGACGCGCGGGGGGCCTCGTGCGTGCAGGTCAGTTTGTCTGGATCAGCCAGCCGGCACCAGAGAGTGATTCCGGCGATGGGAGAGGTGTGCGTGGTGCAGATGAACGATGCTGGGGTGGGTGAGCTCGGCCAGCTGCCGGTGGAAGCCGCGTGGGAGGGCATCCGCGCCAGCCTGCGCAAGAGCTGCGGGGAGCGCAGCTTCGACGGCTGGCGGAAGCCGCTGCGCCTGGTCGGCTGCGAGGCGGATGCGGGCGAGGTGCGCCTGGCCGCGCCGTCGGCTTTCATGGCGACGTGGGTGCAGAACCACTTCGCCGAGCAGCTCAGCGCGGCGTGGCGGGCGATGCTGCCCCAGGTGCGGCATGTCGTGATCGAAGCCGCCGGCGACGCGGGGTCGCGCCCTGCGATCGATGTGGCACCGGAAGTTCAGCCCGAGCCCAGGATCGAGCCGGCGGTCGTCGCCGCACCCCCTCCCGTCAGCAACGGGACCGCGCTCGACGCGCGCTACACGTTCGACAGCTTCGTGGTCGGCAAGGCCAACGAGCTCGCCTACAATGCCGCGCGCACGCTGGCGGAGGGCGGCAAGCTCGCCTTCAACCCGCTCTTCCTCCACGGCGGCACCGGGCTCGGCAAGACCCACCTGATGCACGCCATCGGCCACGAATATCGCCTGCGGCATCCCGCGGCGCAGATCCTCTACATGTCGGCCGAGAAGTTCATGTTCGAGTTCGTGTCGGCACTGCGCGCCAAGGACACGCACAGCTTCAAGCAGCGGCTGCGCGCCGCCGACGTGCTGCTGATCGACGACGTCCAGTTCATCGCCGGCAAGGATTCCACCCAGGAGGAATTCTTCCATACGATGAACGAGCTGATTTCGGCCGGGCGGCGGCTGGTGATCAGCGCCGATCGCAGCCCTCAAAATCTTGACGGGATCGAGAGCCGCATCCTCTCGCGCCTGTCCTGGGGCCTGGTCGCCGACATCAACCCGGCCGATTTCGAGCTGCGCTATAACATCATCGTCAAGAAGCTCGAATCGCTGCCGGCCGGCACCGTGCCGGACGAGGTGGCGCTGTTCCTCGCCAAGCGGATCAGCGCCTCGATCCGCGAGCTGGAGGGCGCGCTCAACCGCGTGATCGCCTTCGCGACGCTCAACAACCGCGTGATCGACCTGGATTTCGCGCAGGAGGCGCTCGCCGAGCAGCTGCGCGCCAGCCAGCGCCGCGTGTCGATCGACGAGATCCAGCGCAAGGTGTGTGAGCATTACCGCATCCGCCAGGCGGAGATGGGCTCGGCCCGCCGCGCGCGCGAGGTCGCCCGTCCGCGCCAGATCGCCATGTACCTCGCCAAGCAGCTGACCCAGCGCTCGCTGCCAGAGATCGGCCGCCGCTTCGGCGGCCGCGACCACACGACCGTCATCCACGCCGTCCGCACGATCGAGGCGCTCCGCATGAAGGATGCGGAGATCGACGCCGACGTGCGCCTGCTGCTGCGCCAGCTGGAAGGCTGACGCTGGCGTCAGCGGAGACAATCCGGACGTTCCTGACGACGCTGCTCGCGACCGAGCAGGCGTGGCATAAGCTGGATGAGGCTGAGCAGGTCGTTGCCACCGATCCCCGGCTTGCCGGAACCCTGATCGGCGACGCCGTGGTTGCTGGTGCCGGAAGCGCGCAGGTGCTGACGCGCGGCGCTACCCTGCTGCAGGGTCTCGGAAACGCGGATCAGGCGCACATCCTGCTCGAGCAGGCCGTAATGCTGGATGCGCCGCCTGCACCTGCTCAGCTCGCGCTGGCGGAGAGTTTTGCGGCGCGCGGCGATACGAAGCAGGCGAGCCGATGGCTGCGCGGCGCCATGCTCCGGGCAAGGCCAGACGCTGCCCTGTTGCTTGAACTCGCCGCGATCGAGCTGGATCATGCCGCTGCCATCGCCTCGGCTGCTCACGCGCTGCGCTGTCGCGATGCGCAGCGCGCCATTGCCGCAGGAGACTGCCTGCTGGCGGGTGGCCGGCGCTCCGCGGCGCGCATCGCCTACGATCTCGCGTTCCTGGCGGGCGCACGGCACGATGCTTTTCTGATCGGCTATAGCGACCTGCTCGCCGACGCGGAGCTCCATCATGATCCGCCGCTGCCCACGGGATCACTCGGCATGCCGCTCGCATGGAGTGTCGCCGCTGCCGCCGCACAAGCGCGGATCACCTTGATTTATAATCGGGAGGAGGTGCTGGCACAGGCACGCCGGCGCGAGAGCGGGCCGCGCTGGCTGAATCTCGCCGCCGCGAAACAGCTACTGCAGGATAGCATCATACGGGCGGAGCCTTTCTCGTGGGTCCGTCTGGGCGACGGCGAGGCGCGCTTCCTGCTCTATCTCCACCCCGAACTGCGCCGCGGCATTCCGCAGCACGAGATCGACGGCATGACCCGCCATATCTGGCATGTCTGGTTTGGACAGGCGCTGGACGATATCTCGCCAGGCGCATTGTCCAGCCTGGATGAACGACTGACTGCGGCTATCGGCAATGCCGACCTGCTCGGCCTGAGCACCGCCGAGCGCCTGGCGGGGGATGGCGCGCACTACGGGTTCTGCGCCGCGCTGGAACGCCACGTGGCCTGGCTGCTGCGAGACAGCACGACGGTTCAGCTGAGCGATGCCGGCCTCAACCTTGCGCTGAACGCGCGCGATCCCTTCCTGCAGTCGCTGCTGACCGGACTCGATTTCCTCGGCATTATCAGTCCGCATCCGGACTTGGCCGCCAGGCTGCAGCGCCTTCACGGCATCGGATCAATCGCCAGCTACGACATTCCCGGCGAGACCCGTCTCGACCGAGAGCAGGAGCGTGGCGACCGCGGCACCCACTTTCCCGCCGCCTACAAAGACCTGCTGGCAAGATTGCACGTGCCGCGTCGCGGTGCGGTTTTCCTGGTTGCGGGCGGACTGCTCGGCAAGATCTACTGCGACGCGATCAAGCGCCGCGGCGGCATCGCCTTCGATATCGGGGCGCTCGCCGACGCCTGGATGGGCTACAACACGCGGGGCAGTGCGCTCGATCGCACCATGCAGTGGCAGTTGCCGGCATAATGGTCAGTACACGTCGTGTACGGCCGCGCGGATCGCCACCAGTCGATCCTCGGCCGAGCCGCCCACACGCATGAACTGACGAATGAAGCGGCCGCCGCCATAGTTCAGGAGGCCGCTGCGCTCGATCAGCGTAACGTCTGCGAAGCCGCCGCGCAGCAATTCCATCTGGAGCAGGTGCTGGTCGTCGGGGAAGGGGCTGCCGTCCGGCAGCGGCTGCCAGGGCGCGACCGCTGCTTCAAGCATCGCTTCCGTCACATTGCGGAAGGAAGCTTGCCACCGGCGCACCAGTTCCGGCCCGCGGGGATGGCCCAGGTTCAGGAAGAAGATGCCGTCGTTGACGTTCCACCATTCGGAGCCGCCGGGCGCGGCGATGAAGGCGCAGCCGGCACGCTTGCCCAGGTAGCGGCGCAGGTCGAAGCCGGGCTGGCAGATGACGGCATCGGCATCGAGATAGACGAACCAACCGTCGAACCCGGCCGCGACCAGGTCGGCGAGCTGTTCGATGCGGTTGTAGATCGACTGCCAGGCGTGGAAACCGCGGCGCACGCCGAGGAAAGTCGCATAATCGCAACGATTGGCCGCGCAGTACGCGCGGTGCAGCGGCGCGGTGGCGGCCAGCATCGCTTCGTACGCTTCGCCCGCCGCCGTCTGATAGAAGACGATCTCTCCGGCAAAGGGCGGGAGATCGTGATCGACCTGCCCGCTTTGGTCCTTACCCGGCCGGTTAGACTCCGATCCGATCATCTCTGCATATGCCGGTTCAAGCTGATCGCGTTCGGGTCTAGCCAACGCGATTCCGGATCAGGTCGTCGACCACGCCAGGATCGGCCAGCGTCGAGGTGTCGCCGAGGCTCGACGTGTCGCCCTCCGCCACCTTGCGCAGGATGCGGCGCATGATCTTGCCCGAGCGGGTCTTGGGCAGGCCCGGCGCGAACTGGATCGCGTCGGGCGTGGCGATCGGCCCGATCTCGGTGCGCACCCACTGGGCGAGCTCCTTGCGGAGCGCGTCGCTCGGTTGCTCGCCCGCGTTCAGCGTCACGTAGGCGTAGATGCCCTGGCCCTTGATGTCGTGCGGCATGCCGACCACCGCCGCCTCCGCGACCTTGGCGTGGAGCACCAGCGCGCTCTCGACCTCGGCCGTGCCCATGCGGTGGCCGGAGACGTTGATCACGTCGTCGACCCGGCCGGTGATCCACCAATAGCCGTCCGCGTCGCGGCGCGCACCGTCGCCGGTCGTGTAGACGTTCGGAAAGGCCGAGAAGTAGGTCTGGAAGAAGCGTTCGGGATCGCCCCACACGCCGCGCATCTGCCCCGGCCAGCTGCGCGCGATGACGAGGTTGCCGGAGGCAGCGCCCTCCAGCACCTTGCCGTCGCCGTCGAGCAGCTGCGGCTCGACCCCGAAGAAGGGTTTGGTGGCGGAGCCGGGCTTGAGGTCGGTCGCGCCCGGCAGCGGCGTGATCATGTGGCCGCCGGTCTCGGTCTGCCACCACGTGTCGAGGATCGGGCAGCGCCCCTCCCCCACCACGTCGTGGTACCAGCGCCACGCCTCGGGGTTGATCGGCTCGCCGACCGAACCCAGCAGACTGAGCGAGGCGCGGCTGGTGCAGGTCACATACTCGTCGCCCTCGCGCATCAGCGCGCGCAGCGCGGTCGGCGCGGTGTAGAGGATCTCGACCTGGTGCCGGTCGACCACCTGCCAGATGCGGCTGGCGTCGGGCCAGTTGGGCACGCCCTCGAACATGAGCGTGGTCCCGCCGTTCGCGAGCGGGCCGTAGACGATATAGGAGTGGCCGGTGACCCAGCCGATGTCGGCGGCGCACCAGTAGACCTGGCCGGGTCGGTAGTCGAACACGGTGGCGTGGGTCAGGCTGGCCCACAGCAGGTAGCCGCCGGTCGTATGCATCACGCCCTTGGGCTTGCCGGTCGAGCCGGACGTATAGAGGATGAAGAGCGGATCCTCGGCATTCATCGGCTCGGCCGGGCAGTCGGCCGGAGCCTCTGCCATCACGGCGTCGTACCAGATGTCGCGGCCGTCCTGCATGGCGACGTCGCCGCCGGTCGTGCGCACGACGACGACCTTCTCGACCGTGCAGCGCTCGGCGGCCGCGTCGACATTGGCCTTCAACGGCACGGTCCTGCCGCCGCGGCGGCCCTCGTCCGCAGTGACGACCACGGTCGAGCCGCAATCCTCGATCCGGCCGGCGAGCGCGTCGGGCGAGAAGCCGCCGAACACGACCGAGTGGATCGCGCCGATCCGCGCACAGGCGAGCAGCGCCACCGCGGCTTCCGGGATCATCGGCAGGTAGATGGTGACGCGATCGCCCTTGCCGACGCCCTGCGCCTTCAGCACGTTGGCGAAGCGGCAGACCTGCGCGTGGAGCTCGTGGTAGCTGATATGCCTGGGCGCCTCCTCCGGCTGGTCGGGCTCCCAGATGATCGCCGTAGCGTCGCCGCGCTCGGCCAGATGGCGGTCGAGGCAGTTGGCGGCGACGTTCAGTTCGCCGTCGGCGAACCAGCGCACCCGGAAGTCGTCCTGGGCGAAGCTGCTCTCGTCGGCGCGGGTCGGAAAGCGCGTCCAGTCGAGCCGTTGCGCCTGTTCGAGCCAGAAGCCTGCCGGATCGGCGAGCGAGCGGGCGTAGAGATCGTCGTAGCGCGTCCGGTCGATTTTGGCGTTCGACGCCCACGCGGCCGGCACCGGATAGATCGTGTCCTCGCTCATCCCCACCCTCTCACGTGCGACCGCCTGCCTGTTCCTGCCCTGCGTAGCGCCGCGCGATGAAGGCGCAGGCCATGAGCTGCATCTGATGGAATAGCATGATCGGCAAGAGGATCACGCCGGTTTGCGGCCCCGGAAACAGCACTTTGGCCATCGGCACGCCCTGGACGAGCGACTTCTTGGTGCCGCAGAACTGGATGGCTACCCGGTCCGCGCGGTCGAAACCGAGCGCCCGGCCGATCCACCAGGTGAAACCGAGTCCGACGCCGAGCAGGATCGCGTCGACAGCGCACAGCAGGGCCAGGGTGGACGGCGGCACCTGGCGCCACAGGCCGCCGATCACCGCCGCCGAGAAGGCGCCGTAGACCGCGATCAGGATCGTCGACCGGTCCGTCAGGCCGAGCACGGCCTTGTGCCGTGCAACCCACGCGCCGGTCCACGGCCGGCTGAGATGACCGACGAGGAAGGGCAGCACGATCTCGGCGGCAATCTTGGCGATGCCGCCGATCCCCATTGCTTCGCCGTGCGCACCGGTCAGCAGCGTCATCAGCGCGGGCGTCAGAACGACGCCGAGCATCTGGCTGGCGGAGGCGCTCGCGACGGCCGCCGGCACGTTGCCCTGCGCCAGGGATACGAAGGCGATCGCCGACTGCACGGTCGACGGCAGCGCGCATAGGAACAGCATTCCGGTCCACAGCGTGGCCGGCAGGAGCTGCGGGAACGCGGCCCGCGCGGCGAGGCCGAGCAGAGGAAAGAAAAGGAAGGTGCAGGCGAGAATGACGGCGTGCAGGCGCCAGTGGAGCAGGCCGTTCAGCACCTGATCGCGCGCCAGCCGGGCACCGTGAAAGAAGAACAGGAGGATGATCGTTGCCAGCGACAACCATTCGACACTAACCGCGAACGATCCTCTGGCCGGCGCCAACGTCGCCAGGATTATCGTACCCACCAGCAGGAGCAGGAAAGGATCGGGCAGGAGGCGGCGAAGCATCGCGGCCGGCCTAAGTGATCCGGCCGGTCAAGGGAATAGCGTCGCCCCGGCTTTCGCCAGGGCGACCATGTCAACAGTTGAGATCAGATCTTATCGCCGAGAACGCCCTTCACCGAGCCTTTCAGGTTCTGCCCCTCGCCCTTGGTCTCCTGCGCGGCACCTTCGGCCTGAACGTCGGGGCGATCGGCAGCGTCGCCGGCGACCTGCTTCGCCTTGCCGGCAATCTCGTTCGCTACGCCTTTGATCTTGTCGGTCAGCTCACCCATCACACATCTCCCGAAAGGAACGGTTGCAGAACGGCTGGACGGACGGCCGGTTCCTGACCTCCGGTGCGCCGGGAGGTCCGTGGACAGGACGATCGGGCGCGCCAAGGTCGCCGGACAAGTTGACAACAACTGCGTAGCGGGAGACGGACGGTGGGATCGCTACATCGGAGCAGCCTGAGCCTTGATCGTCTATCGATCATGGCCATGGCCGCTGGATTGCTCACGGCTTCCTGCGGCGGTGACGATGCCGCCCCGACAACCGGCACGTCGCCGGTACCACTCCCGTAACCCAGCCGCCGGCAGCGCCCGCCCTCAACGCGCTCGTGACCGCGAAAGCCATGCGCTTTAGCGTGACCATCGGCGGGCGCCGCTCCCCAGCGAGCGGCACGCGTCGGGGACGCCGCTTACCGCGCACTCGTCGCGCAGCAGTGTGGGCTGATCGTGCCGGAGAATGAACTCAAGCGGCAGACGATCAGCCCCGATCCGCGCACCGTGGACTTCAGCGCGCCCGACGACATCCTCGCGTTGCGATCAAGAACGGATTGGCGATGCGCGGACACACTCTGATCTGGCACCAGGACAAGTGGCTGCCGTCCTGGATCGCCACCTACGATTTCGGAACGGATGCCGCCGTCAGCACGCGCACCCTGACCACCGGCGTGATCAATTACCACGGCACCAGGATTGCTTTGTGGGACGTGGTCAACGAGGTGGTCGAGCGGAACCGGCACCTCACCGGCGAGCTGGACCG
>CAXTUG010000054.1:0-970 GCA_964247375.1 uncultured Sphingomonadaceae bacterium | reverse complement strand
CTGCGACGGGCAATCTGTACGCGACCCGCCTCAGCTGCAATCTCAACAGCCCGGAGGCGGTAGTTGGCCTCGCTTTCACCACCGCCTCCCCTACGCAGCTCGTCTACAACAATTATGCCGGCTGGGAGCCGGGCAACGACGCGCATCACACCGCGTGCTGCGGCTACTGACCGGCATGAAAAATCGCGGCGTGCCGATCGACGCCTATGGCATGCAGAGCAACGCTAGCATCTACTCGATCGACCCGGCAGCCGGCACCGGACCGCACGAGGATACGCAGTGGCGCGCCTTCCTGGACGCGATCGTCGCGCCGGGGCTGGACCTGATCATCACCGAGCTGGACGTGCGGGACAATGCGCTGCCCACCGATACTGCGGTGCGCGACGCCGCCGTCGCCAAATATATGCGCGACTACCTCGACCTGATGTTCGGCTACCCGTAGTTGCACGACGTGTTGGTATGGGGCATGGTCGATCCATTCTCCTGGCTGCAGTCGATCCCGCACAGGGGCGGCGTGCCGCGACGGCCGGATTCGTACGACGTCAGCTCCCAGCCGAAAGCGATGCGGACGGCCATCGCCGACGCCTTCACTGCAACGGCGAAGCGGACTTAGATGGCCGGTTCATCACCTACCGGCCTTCTCCAATACTCTTTTTGTCAGTCCCCGCGGCGAGAGTGAACGATGTGGTAGTCAGTACGCCGACGGTGCCGCGTCCCCTGCTCGCCCTCTACCTCATGCTCGGCCTGTCGGCCGGGCTGCCGTTCACGATGTACAATGCGGTGCTGACGCTCCGGCTGGCGCGGCACGGCGTGGATATCGTGCTGATCGGCTTCTTCGCCTGGATCGCGCTGCTGCCGACGTTCAAGTTTCTGTGGGCGCCGCTGGTCGATCGCGTCGCAGTACCGGGGTTCGGGCGCTACTGGGGCAGGCGGCGCGGGTGGATCATGCTGGCGCAGCTGGGGATCGTCG
>CAXTUG010000053.1:0-14144 GCA_964247375.1 uncultured Sphingomonadaceae bacterium | reverse complement strand
TCTCCGCCACGCTCACCCGCCTCGCCGCCGGGAACACCGCCTCCGCGCTCGATCACTCCTGCCGTGGACCCACGCCCCCGACGTGGCGTGAGAATACCGCTTACGTCATCCCCGCACCGTGCTCGTGCCCGGCCTGCGGCAGCTCGCGCCTTTCCAGGCTCGGCGAGGAAGTTACCAAGGCGCTTGAGGTGGCCCCCCCAAGGGCGTGGAAGGTCATCCAGCCGTGCACGAGAAGGCCTCCTGCAGCGACTGCGAGACCATCACCCAGCGGCTAGGGCCGTTCCATGTCGTGCCGTGCGGCAGGACTAGGATCGATCAAAAGGTAACTTTAGCAAATCGCAGATCAACTCCCCGGAAGCTTAACCACGAGCCAGGATGCGGCTCGCAATTCCGGACCCGAAACTCATAGAAATCTTCATCGCGATCGGCGGTAAATGGCAAGGTAAAATGATGACGATCTGCATCTGGAGCCACGACAACATAGGCTGTTGCTAAATAGTTTGCGTTCTGCGCGACCTCCACTACCAGTTCAACTGGCTCAGTGACGCGCCCATCAAAGAAAAACTCTGCTTCGTATTCACCTTCGGTCAGCCTGCTATAAGGACCCCAAATAAGATGGTTGACTTCGGTGAGGTCGAGGCGCGTCTCATAAGGTGATATCCTCTCTTGACCCGACGCGAATTGAAAGTCTGCAGGCGGGTATGGACGAACAGCGCCGTCATCGAGCACCCAATTCGGCCGACGGATTTTTTCCACCACCAGCTCGATTTCGAAGCTGCCTGATCCTGCCTCTCGGGGAGCGCAGGAATAATCAAATCCTGTATCGTTCTCTACAAGATGTCGGATCCTGTAACTATTCTCATCGAAAGCAGATTCCAATTCGCCCAAGAGCGATCGAGGTGTGTAAAAACGTTGATGATCTGGGTTCCAGCGCGACGGCATCTGCCGCTTGCGCTCAAATAAGTGTTGATGTGGAACCACTATGATCAAGAACCCTCCGATCTTCAGCAGACGATACCAATCGCGCAGCACCGCTCGGTAATCCGGAATGTGCTCATAGCAGTGACTGCTGTAGATCGCATCAAGACTGCTGTCGGCAAATGGAAAAGTGCGCCCGTTATAGCCCGGATAGCCCACGTCTACCCCGACCGCTTGTGGCACGATTGGAACCGTTGCATGATCATAGCCCTTGTAGCCCACCTCCATCACGGAGGGGCCAGAGAGGAAGCGATCAAAGAAGCCCTCCTTGATCTTGGCAGCATAGCTCTTCCCCGACTCAATGCCGACCGGGCGGGAAGGTTCAGGCGCAACCCATTGATGTTCGCGAGACAGATCTAATTCTAGCCCGGAAATGGAAAACTGCACTTTTCCACGACAGAAGAGACGCACTTCCAAGTCGTCGACTAGCGTAACGATTTCTGTCTCCAATTGTATCGTGCGCTGCCGGTCGATGTGAATGCGTGAACTGGCAAGCTTTATTTCCCCGTTGTTGCTGGTGATCTCCATCTGGACCCAGCCCGACCCGCCTGGCTCAAGTAATACGCGCGCGCGTAACAGTCCGGCGGGCACAAAGAGATACGGGCCATGGAGGGCACAACCCTTACGCCCGATAACCTCGATCTTGCCGTCGTGCTGGCGACCAATTTGCGTCTTCAGTGCCTTCTGGCCAGCATCGAACTGCCATTTCATGCCCATAATCTCCGTTAAAGTGCACTGCCTTTAGCTTGCCTGCGGAAGAATGGAAGCTGACGCGCTAAGGCAGAAAGCGCGAAGGCAGACGAAAAGGCGTAAGCGAGTTAAACTCCGACTTTCTTCACGTTTGCTTCTGTTCTCAGCCTTGCTGCTAGCCCCTCACCCGGCCCTGTTGAAGTGCACCCACTGCCGTGAAAACAGTTGTGGCGAAATTGAGGACGGCAGCACCAACTGCGATCAAAAATTGTGTCTACGTAGCTGTTTTACAAGTGACAACAAGCCAGCATTGCTGCAAGCATTGTTACGACAGAACGGTTTATCGTAATTGAGCATCTCACGCAGAGAAGATAGAGTTTATATGCGCCTCGTCTTCGCCGTAGATTCTACGTTGCTACCGTGATGCTGGAAGGTCCTATGATGGAATGCGCCGCCGCACTTCCGCTACGCGTCGCAACCCTGCGCCGCGTTCGAGCTGAACGTACACGTCAACAACGTTCCGCACATAGTGGGTGACTTCCTCGCGTCGCAGCTGCGACCCTGATTGAAGTACCATAAGGGCGAGTTGCTCGACCGCCCGCTCTGGATTGTCGGCGTGAACGGTTGTTAGCGAGCCAGGATGCCCTGTATTAACTGCACGCAGCCACGTAAACGCTTCGGGCCCGCGAAGCTCGCCCAAGATAATTCTATCGGGGCGCATACGGAGCGATGCGGCGAGCAAGTCCTCTGGTGTGACCCGTGCTTCCCCAAGTGCGCCGCGCACTGCCACAAGCCCCACTGCATTTGTGTGTCTGAGCCGAAGCTCCGGAGTGTCTTCTATCAGAATCAGCCGCTCGGTTGCCGGCACTTCGGACAGTAATGCATTCAGGAAAGTCGTTTTGCCAGTGGACGTGCCGCCTGAGATCAGGATCGTTTGCCGTGCGCGAACCGCAGCTGCGAGAAATCCGGACCAATTGCGCTCGGCGTAGAGATCATCGAGTTCTGCAGCAACTGGATCTGCACTATCTTCGCCTCGAGTGACCTTGAATGCGCCCTGTGCCAAATAGTCGGCCAGCTTCATCTCGCCGACGAGGTGCTTCCGCACAGCTAACGCAATCGATCCGCGAGTAGCTGGCGGCGCCACCACTTGTACACGTGATCCGTCAGGTAGCGTGGCGGCAAGGAGCGGATGTCCGCGGCTGATCCCCTGATGCGTGAGGCTGGCGATCTGGCGTGCTAACCGCCAAAGCAGCGCCTCATCGAGTGTGGAGACTAGGTGGTGCTCCACCGCGCCGCCAAGTGTTTCAGCCCACAGCTCACCCGGTCGATTAACGTAGAGATCGGTTATGTCGTCGCGAGCGAGCAGCGCTGCCAAAGGAGCGAGATACGCCTCCAAATAGTTGGACGGCCCGGGGAAAGTAGTCATGGTCGGGGAGTCGCGCCTGCAAAGTCGAGATCGCGCGCGACGAATACGTTGATGTCGGCGCCTTGCCGAATCCTAATCGTTGGACGCAGATCGTTGCCCGCCAACAACGCAGGTCCAATTTGGCCGCCAACTTGGCTGGGCATGCCTACGATGACCGAGCCGCTGCCAGGGCGCGAAGCAAGATTTACACCTATGCTTAGAGCCGACTGAAGCACTGCACTGGCGATCGGCGACAGGGGTTACGATGCCGACTGGCTGCGCCAGGCGCTCACCGCGCGAAGGATCGCCGCCTGCATCCCGGCAAAGATCAACCGGAAGGCGCCGGTCCCGCACGACGCCACGCTCTACCGCCGCCGCCATAAGATCGAGATCATGTTCGGTCGCCTCAAAGACTGGCGCCGCATCCACACCCGCTACGATCGGTGCGCACACACCTTCATGTCCGCCGTAGCGCTCGCCGCAACCGTCATCTTCTGGCTCAATCAATGAGTCCTGAGCCTAGCTAGCCAGCGAGCTGGCCTACGTCCGTTTGCAGATGCCGCGCGTGATGATGGGCTTGCCGTTCATGTAGCCGCGATCAGCGTAGGAGCCGGATCGCAGGTCGATACGCACTGTGGACGGTTCGGGACCGGCCGCTTGCGACGTGGCGGTGAACACTGTTGCGCTTAGGGAGCAGCGGTAGCCATCCGTGCCGGGTCGGCTGCATAGCTCTGACAGCCCTTGACCCGGTGCCGCTTCCCGCCACGAGTTCGGCGCGAGCGCGACGGACCTGATGGCTCGCTTCGTTTCACCCTCGTAGAGGGTCGTTAGATCACACCTCAAGCTATGAACTGGCGATGCCACCGACGCCGCCAACATCACCAGCCCGATCATCGCTTATCCTCAAGCGCCTGCGGTTGGTAGAGATTGGCTATCTGCTTCGCCTTTTCGTGCCCGCCAATTAGGTGAGCTTTCGTCAGAATATAGCGGGGGAATCGAGTGGTAAGATACTCGTGTCGAAACCAGCGGCGAAACTCGGCAAGAGCTTCGTTCGGATAGGCCCACGGTAACTGCGGATTGCTCGCTGCTTGAGGGTAATAAGACGGATAGTTGTGCTCGTATTTGATGCGTTCTCCGTACACGCCGTCGAAACCGTTTTTCGTCCAATGATTGCCCCAACACTTGCCTACGCTGATGTCAGGGATCGTCTTATCGTTAACAGTGAGATCGGCGTTTATCAGATCAACTATCATGCCGCTAACCTCATTAAAGATAATGAAGTGATCCTCTGGCGGTGCTCCATGAAGAATTGATATCCAGTCCGTAGAGGATGAATCACTTCCGGCGATCAATCCCTGTATGAGGTGTCGAGACGGTCAAGCATGCGCTTCAACGCCGCGAAATGCATGTCGGCGCCGGTCATGACGGCCTCCGCCAGTCCCGAGTGACGCGCATAGGCAACCTGCTTGACGCGATCCTCGTCCTCAAACTGCTTTGCGGCCGCGGCTGCCCGAGCGTCAGGTAAGTATCGGCGCGGCAGACCCGTGGACATTGCGAGGACCTGTGTCCGGCACGTCTGCTCGAGGAAGTACAGCGTGTTGAACGCCTCCGCCACGGTCTCGCCGCAGACCAGAACGCCGTGATTTGCCATCATGAGGACGGTCGCATCGCCGAGCGCGTCGGCGAGCCGCTCGCCCTCTTTCCGATCGAGCGCCAAACCGCCATAATCATAATCGTAAGCGATACGACCGTAGAAGCCGAACGCGTTCTGGCCGATCATCTCGATCGTCATGTCCGCGAGCTGCGTGATGGCCGTCGCATAGGGCATGTGCGTATGTAAGACGCAGGCGTGGCCGCGCTCATGGACGGGGCCGTGGATGCATGTCGCCGATCGATCGGCAAATCCGTCGCCCGCCACGACGTTTCCGGCGAGATCGACCTCGACGAAATCGCTCGCACGGATCTCGGACCAGTGCAGTCCGAACGGGTTGAGCAGGTAGGTCGTCGGCGCGCCTGGAACCATCAAGGTGAAATGGTTGTCGATCGCCTCATGATAGCCGTAGAGCGCCGCCAGCCGAAAAGCTGCCGCAAGATCAACGCGAGCGGCCTTCCGCGCGCCGGCGACGCCGGCATCGATTGCTGAAGTCCGGTCAGCAGCCGTATCGATCGCACTCACGGACATGGACACCTCCTCGCATGGAATTGCAGCATTAAGCAGGACCGTTCATCGGCAAGGGAACGATGATCGCTTGCCGACCACGATCAGTGCGCATCCATTAGCGCGCGTTCACCGACCAGCTTGCCCGATTGATACTGGCGCTCCCATTCAGCGTCGGGCAGCAACGCGCCTCCCGTCAGCCATGCGACGTGTGTCGCCGTGCTCAGGTCGGGCCAGCCGGTTTGCCGATCCGCGGCCTCGACGAGCATCGGCATGGATGCAAGCCCCGCCACGGCCGAGGGCTCCAGCCGCAACCGTGCCTGGTCCCATAGCGCCGCCGCCAACGTCAGCATCGCTTCGTCGGTCACCGAAACCGCCGCATCAACCGCGCCTCCCACCAGAGACAAGGCCAGGGGGGACGCGGCAGCGACGGCGAGCCCGTCCGCCACGGTTCTGTTGTCGAGACCGTACGCATAGACGGATGGAGGCTGGTTCGCATCGCTCTCCGTCGCGAGCGCCGCCAGGAAACAGGGGGAGTGCGTCGGCTCCGCGAAGACGCAGACAACCGCGTCGTTGAAGAGCGTCTTCAGCCCGAAGGAGATGCCTCCGGGGGCGCCGCCGACCCCGCAGGGCAGGTAGACGACGAGTGGTCGTGCAGGCGTAGGGGACAGGCCACGATCCGCCAATTGCTCCGCGAGCTCGGCGGCGGCGACGGCATAGCCCCAGAAGAGATCGGGCGAGCTCTCGTCGTCGACGAAATGATGGCGATCATCGGCCGGCGTGGCAGCACGCGCGGCGGCGCACGCCTGACCATAGTCGCCGTCATGCTCGACCACCGTCGCGCCCAGATCGCGCAGCCTGTTCTTCTTCCACGCTTTCGCATCGCGCGACATGTGGATCGTTGTCCGTAAACCCAACGCACGGCCAACCAGGCCGATGCTGAAGCCGAGATTACCCGTGCTGGCGACCGAAACCTCGTATCGCGCGAAGACGGCGGCCGCTTCGGGAGTCGCGAGCGAGGCATAGTCGCCATCCTGCGTCGACAACCCGTTCGTCACCGCGATCCTCTCGGCATATTTCAGCAGCTCGTGAACGCCGCCACGCGCCTTGATCGAGCCTGTCATCGGCAGAGCGTGATCGGCCTTCAGCAGCACACGTCCCGGAAACGCGGCCGGTGCGTCGATGAGGTCCGAGCGGATCGCGCCGTCCCACGCTCCGTCGCCGGCGAGCATCGCCAGCGGCCGGCGGAACCGTTCGAACCGCTGCCGCGCCTCCTCGATCTGCGAGCGGCCGTCTGCCCCCAGATCAAGTGCCGTCGACACTGCCGGACGCAGCCACGCCGCCGGCCGGCAATGCCGAAGATCGTCGAGCAGCGGATCGATTGTACAACTCATCATTCACATCCTCGGCGTTCAGTCACGACGACCTCCCGATCGCGAGAGGGATTTCCCGCGTTACCGATCGGCATCGTCCCGGGAGTACGCCCGCGGCGCGCCAACTTCCGGCGCTGGAGCCGAGCCTGCCTCAGCCGGCCGCCTGCAGCGTCGCGAGCTTGAGCTGCACCAGCATCGAGAGTTCGTCGTAGACCACCCACTCGTCGATGATCTTGCCGTCGCGAATGTGGAAGTGCGTCACGCCCATGATGAAGAGCTTGTGACCGGTCGGCGCGCCGAGCGAGCCGTAACCGAGATGATGGCCCTCGATCACCCACCGCACCGCGAACTTGCGGCCGCCCTCCTCGCTCTCGACCGAGCAGATGTGCTGCGGCACGAAGGAGCAGTCAGGCACCAGCGCCACCAGCCGTATCGTCTGCTGCAGCACGGCGGCGATCCCGTAGAGCTCGCGCATGAGCGGTCCGTGCCATTGGCAGTTGACCGCATAGAGTTCCTGGATGCGGCCGAACATGCGCTTGTTGTAGATGTGGTGGAGGTCGCGCAGCAGCTGCTCTTCCTCCACGTCGTGCGCGATCGAGACGTCCGCCTCCGCTTCCGGCGGATATTGGCCGATCAGGCGGCGATTCTCTGATACTTCAAGTACGGTCTCGCCCCGCTCGAACTTGGCGCGGGCAAGCCCCTCGGCGAAGACGTGCGGATCGACGCCGACCTGAACCAGCGGACCCATATTGTCTCGAACGATCCACTCCTTGTAGATCCTGTTCTCGAGGATCATGCAGTCCGCGACCGTGCGCGTGCAGAAGGTCCGGCCGGTCGGCTTGCCCCATGATCCGAACTCGGTATGGCGGCCGAGCCCGTGCGTCATATGGCTGGTGTAAAATCCGTCGACATCGTTGCCGCGCCAGATGACCTGCTGCGCGAGGGCACGCCGATCGGGGAATTCGACCAGCCGCTGGATCGTATCGCGGATGTGCGTCTCGCGATCGTACATGGTGCCGAGCGTGGTGTAGGCAACGCAATTATGCGTGTAGTGGGTGTAGATGAGCCCAACATCGCGCTCGTCCCAGATGCGGTGCGTACAACGGACGATGTAATCGACGATATCGGTATAGATGTCTTCAAAGCCGCGCATACTCTGGGCACGCGGTCGATCGGTGGGAACAAGCTGAGTGAAATCACGCCGCTCGACCTGCAGTACGGAACCCTTGGTCTCGGCTCCGCGCTTCTCGTCTTTGCCACGAGCCGGGTTCAGCCCGGTGCTGCTCTGGTCGTTCATGCTATCTCCTCGGCTTGCTTATTCTGTAACATGGATGATGCGGCCCAGGCATCCACCTGCTCCAGCCAGCGGACGACGTGGACGGCGACCGCGGCAGGTTGCTCCAGCAAGGCAAAGTGGCCGGCCCCGGGGATCAAGGCGAGCGTCGCCATCGGCAGCGCGTCGGCCATTTCGCGCTGAAGCGCGGGCGTGCAGAGCGCGTCTTCTTCACCGGCGAGCACGAGTGCCGGCTTGGCGAAGCGGGTGAGAGTCGCGCGACGATCCCCCCGCGACAGCATGATCTCCGTCTGCGCGGCAAGCGCCTCCCGGCCACAGTCGGTCGCCATCGCCACGATCGTGCGGCGCAGCGCGGCATCCCGGCGCGAACCTGCCCCGACATATTCGGGCCAGAGCCGGTCGATCAGGTGCTCGGGCCGCTCGTGCGCGGCAAGCGCGTTGCCCGCACGACGGGCCTCGCGCTGCTCGGCGGGTACGGGCCGCGCGGTGCTGTCGATCAGCGCAAGTCCGATCAGACGGTCGGGCGCACGGCGAAGAATTTCCAGGGCAACGATGCCGCCGAGCGAGAACCCCATCAGCGCGAACGTCGGCGGTGCACGGTCGAGGATTCGGCTCGCCACCGCGCCGACATCCTCGCCGCCGTCGAGGGGCAGGTGAAGGACGGGACGCGGCGGCAGCCGCTGCAACATCGGCGCGAACACCCGTGCATCGCACAGCGTGCCGGGCAGCAGCACCAACGGCGACGAGGCGGGCGGGTTGTCGGCATTATGCCTCGCGAATGCCACGACTTACATACCCGCTTGCGTTAAATCCGGCTGTGCCTTAGCAGAGCTGCATTCGAATGCAAGACGTAGGATGACGTGTGAGCCAGTGGACCCAGAATGCGATGGACGCCCGTCTCGTCCGCTACGCCGACCTCGTTCCATGCCGCACGGCCTTTCTCGACACGCGGACGCCCGGATCCACGGAGAAGGAGAACTTCACCATCATCGGCCCCGGCGTGTCGGAGAATGCCGACCAGCATGTTCACATCACGGAGAAGCACGGCTTCAACATCGGCGCCGCGCGCCAGCCGTTCGGCTGCGTCAATTCGCAGCACTCGCACGACACGGCCGAGGTGTTCATCGTGCATTCCGGCAATTGGCGGCTTCCGTTCGGGCCCAACAAGGAGGATGGATTTATCGACATCGCTCCGGGTGACGTCTGTTCCGTGCCGATCCATATGTTTCGCGGTTTCGAGAAGCTGGACGAAGGCACCGGCTTCCTCTTCACGGTCCTGGGCGAGGATGATCCCGGCAAGGTGACCTGGGCGCCGGCGGTTTTCGAAGCGGCGAAGGACCATGGCCTCAAACTCGTCAAAGGTGGACGGCTGATCGACACCTCCACAGGCGAGTATGAACTCAAGGACCTGGAGACGGAGGAAGGCCTGAACGATGCGGAGCTCGACCGGCTCAGGACTCCGTCCGCCGAACAGCTCGCCCATTGCGTGGTGCACGCCGGAGATATCGTCGCCAACCTGGCCTCGCCGCTCTCCGGACAGGGCGTCGAGGAGGCCGGCGTGATCGTGCCGCGGGCCACACGCGACGGCTTCTCGGCGGGCCCGATTTCCGGCTGGTGGCCGCACGGTTTCAACCTGCGCCGGCTGACGCTGGCGAGCGGCGGGTATGTGCCGCGCCACAGCCGCGAGGAGGTGGAAGTGCTGTTCGTACAGGAAGGCACGATCGAGATGCGCTGGGATGATGGCGCGATCGTCATGGGTGCGGGCGACACGCTGACCGTGCCCGTCGGACTGGTGCGCGCCTTTCGCAACACCGCATCCGTGCCGGCGGTCGTCTTCATCGTGCGCGGGACCGAAGATCCGGCTCCTCCCACCTTCCTGTCCGATCCGGCGGCGGCACCGCAGGCGCTGGAACAGACACATTGAGCCACCTGGTCAACGGCATCTCGAGCAGCGCGCGCGTCCTGCCGCCGCTCGACGGCCGTGCGGTCAGCATCGTGCGGAGCGAAGGTCCCTACCTCTACGACGCGGACGGCCGGCGCTACGTCGACACGGCGGTGAGCTTCGGCGGCACGATGCTCGGCCACGCGCATCCGACCGTGATCGAGGCCGCCGCCGCGGCGCTTCGGGATGGGCCGCTGCCGGCCTTCAGCCATCCGGGCGAGGAGGCTGCGGCCGCCGCGATCGCCGCGCGCACCTCGCCGCTCGACAAGGTGATCTTCACCAATTCGGGCAGCGAGGCGGTGCACCTAGCCTGTCGGATCGCGCGAACCGTCACCGGACGCGCCCGGGTTGCCAAGCTGACGGCCGGTTTCGACGGCTGGCTTGACGAGATCGTGCTCGGCAACGTTTCCACCGCCGATGCGGCGTTTACCGATGGCGCACGACCGAGCAACGACCGAGTGACCCTGCTTCGCTTCAACGACTTTTCCGACGTCGAGCGGCTGTTCGCCGAGCATGACGACATCGCCGCCATCCTCTACGAGCCGATGCTTGCAAATGCCGCCTGCCTGATGCCCGCGGAGGGCTATCTGGAGCATGTCGAACGGGTCGCGCGTGCGCACGGCGCGCTGCTGATCGCTGACGAGGTGCTGATGGGATTCCGCCTCCACGCCGGACTGACCAGCCACCTGCTCGGGCTCGATCCCGACATCGCAACGCTGGGCAAAGCCGTCGGCAGTGGCGTGGCCGTCGCCGGCGTGATCGGCCGCGGCGCGATCATGGACGGCTTCCACGCCGCGCATGGCCTGCGCGGCGGCACCTATAGCGGCAATCCGGTCGGCTGCGCGGCAGTGCGTGCAACCATGGAGCTGCTGCCGGAGCAGGATTACCCGGCGCTGCTCTCTCGCGGCGATGTGCTGCGTCGCGGGATCACCGAGGCGTTCGGCGACGAGGGTATTGCGCTGTCGACCAGCGGTTACGGCAACGTCTTCGCCATATGGTTCGCGCATGAGGCACCGCACGACTATGCGGCAGCCGCGCGTGCGGCGGACGGCGAGCGGTCGCTTGCACTGCATCTGGCGCTGCGTCGGGAGGGCGTGCTCGTCATGCCCTCGCCCTTTGGACGGCATTACCTCACCTTCGCCCACGACGACGCCGCGCTGGAGGAGCTCGGCGCGGCATTCCGGAAGGCGGCGGCGGCGCTGCGCGACGAGCTCGGGCCGCAAGCTCGATTGGCACCGGAGCGGGAAGACGCGTAGCGCTCCCCGATCCGGTCAGCGGACGAACTTCATCACGTAATCCTCGCCTCTGCCCGTGGCGACGAAATGCCGACGGGCGTGCTCCAGCTTGGTGAAGACGTCTTCCAGGCCCAACGTCGTGCCGAACGGATCGACATAGGTATAGCAGCCGCTCACATGGAAGAGCGTCACCATCTCCTCCACGTCCTCCGGCACCACCAGTGTGTGGATCTCGCCCGGCGGCTCGCAGACATAGTCGCCCTGCTCTGCGACCCAATCATGCTCGAGATAATACCAGCGGCCGCGTAACGTGATCGCATGCACCGTGCCGCTGTGACGATGGCGCGACAGCACGCCTGCCTTGCGCACGCGCAGCAGATTGACGAAGTAGCCGTTGCTGACGCTGAAGAGAAGCGGCCTGAAATCGACGCCCTCCGCCTGCGGAATCCAGTCGTCGATACCGTCCAGGTCGAGCGCGCCCTTGACGATCATCTCGGGCATGCAGCCGAACGACTGCGGCAGCTGGTAGGGAATCCTGCTGCGATCCGGCTTGGTCGTCGGTGCGCGGTACTGCTCGACGTCGAGCATGACGTTCATGGAAGATCCCTCCTCAAGAGGACCTCCCCATAATGCATTCGAATGCGTCATGTCCACCGAGTCGACGGCCAGCCGGTTTTCTCCTAGTGGTCAGACAATGGGACGACAGGACGCACGAGCGAAGGACACGGGAAAGCCGCGGGGCCGCAGGCGAGCGACGTCCTACGACGTTGCGCGCGAAGCAGGCGTGTCGCAGTCGGCCGTGTCGCGCTGCTTCGCGCCTGGCGGCAGTATCGCGCCGGCCACGCGCGAGCGGATCCTGCGGGTCGCAACCGAGCTGGGCTACCGCCCCAATGCGTTGGCCCAGGGGCTGATCTCTGGCCGGACCAAGCTGGTGGCGCTGCTCATCTCCAGCCGCACCAACCTGTATTATCCCGAAGTATTGGCGGAGCTCACGCGCCGTCTCACCGATCACGACACGCGCGTCCTGCTATTCTCGCTCGAAGCCGAGAGCGACGTGGATGCGGTGCTCGATCAGCTGTGGCGGCACAGCGTGGATGGCGCTATCTCCGCGGCACGTCTGTCGGACGCGCAGATCGGACAATTTGCCGACCATCGCGTGCCGCTGGTACTCTACAATCGCAGCTCCAGTAACGTACCGGCGGCGTCGGTCGCCTGCGACTCGTCGGCGGGCGAGCGTGAGCTGGTCGACCGCCTGCTGGGTGCGGGCCATCGTCGCTTCGGCATCATCGCCGGGCCGTCCGATTCCTACGTAGGCGAGGAACGGCGACGGGCTGCGCTGGCGCGCCTCGCCGAGGCGGGAGTCGTTGAAGTGCCGGTCGTCCGCGGCGATTACAGCTATGATAGCGGCAGCGAAGGCGTGCGTGAACTGCTGTCGTTACATGAACGTTACGATGCGATCGTCAGCGTGAACGATATCATGGCGATCGGCGCCATCGATGCAGCGCGGGAGCATTTCGGCCTGGCCGTTCCCGACGACCTGTCGGTAGTGGGCTTCGACGGCTCCGGCCCGGCGAGTTGGTCCAGCTATCGCGTGACCTCGATCCGGCAGCCGGTGCGGCGGATGACCGATGCGGCCGTGCGCATGCTGGTCGAGCGTATCGAAGATCCCGGCATATCGGCCGAACAGCGCTTGTTCGCGGGCCAGTTCCTGCCGGGCAAGTCCGCCCGGATTACCTGAGCAGCATTCGAAACCACGGAAATCGCGCCGCCAACTGGCTGCAGCCTTAGCGATTGTTACCCCGGCCGCGGTTCGAAAGACCGTGGCTGCATTGCCACGACCGGCAATCAGTGTGCATCCGAATGCAAAAATGGTGGACAGCGATATGTCAAGCTTGTTACGCATCCCTCAACCGACGTGCATGCCGGAGAGAGGGGAACGACGATGGTCAACACAGTTCGATTTGGGGGAGCCTCGCTGCTTGCCATGATGTTCTGCGGTTCCGCCGCCGTGGCGCAGACCGAGACCGCGGGGTCTGCCACCCAGGCGCCGCCGGCCACCGCCGTGGCCTCGACCGACGCGCAGGACACCCTTCCCGGCGAGATCATCGTCACCGCCCAGCGTCGCAGCGAACGCCTGCAAGATGTGCCCCTCGCCGTTACCGCGGCCACTACCGAGGACCTGAACCGCTCGCGGATCAACGACGTCAGCCGCATGCAGCTGCTGACGCCCGGCCTGACCTGGGGACAACAGGGCTCCGACTCCTTCCCCGCAATCCGCGGCGTGCGTACGCAGCTGGTGAGCGCACAGACCGATCCGGTGATCGGTTTCTACATCGACGGTATCTACCAGAGCCGCACGCAGCAGCAGAGCTTTCCCTTCTTTGACGTAGCGCGCGTCGAGGTACAGCGTGGGCCGCAGGGTACGCTGTACGGCCGCAATACGTTCGGTGGTAACGTGAGCGTCATCACCCAATTGCCGACCAAGGATTTCGGCCTGGGATTCAACGCCAGCGCCGGCAATTACAGCCTGCGGCAGGCCGACGGCTACGTGAACCTGCCGCTCAACGACGCCGTCCAGTTGCGCGTGGCGGCCTATCATAGCGAGCATGACGGTTACGTCAGATCGACCACGAACCCGGACATCAAGTTCTTCGACGAGGACCAGACGGCGGTGCGCGCGACGTTGCTCGCGAAACCCACGCCCGAACTCGAGATCGTGCTTCACGGCGCCTACTGGGATCGCGACGATGCGGGCGGCGGCGCCTACGGCTACAAGACCGTCGGCACGCTCATCAATTCGGCCACCGGCGCGCGATCGATTGCCGGCCAACCGATCGCGGTCAATCCCAGCGTCCGGCCGCCGGGCGTGAATCTCGTCAACGGCATCGCGCAGGGCGTCTCCGTCACCGGCGACGAATATCACGTCCAGTGGGACTATCAGCCGTACGAGCGCCTGAAGGAGAAGTATGGCTCCGGGCAGATCAGCTATGATTTCGGGCCAGTGCTGGTGCGCTCCATCACGGGGTACAATGACTTGCGCTCGAACCGAAGCGGCGACCACGATCAGAG
>CAXTUG010000052.1:6808-14204 GCA_964247375.1 uncultured Sphingomonadaceae bacterium | reverse complement strand
GCGGCGTCTACCCCGATCCGGCTTACGGCCTGAACAATCTCGCCATTCCCGAACGGCTGGCGCGCCAGGATTACTGGTACCGCACCGAGATCGACCTGCCCGCCGATGTCGCCGGCAAGCATCTCGCCCTGCTGTTCAACGGCGCCAACTATGCGGCGGAGGTCTGGGTCAACGGATCACAGGTCGGCACGATGAAGGGCGCCTTCATCCGCGGACGGTTCGACGTGACCGGCAAGCTGGTGCTCGGGCAGCGCAACGTCATCGCCGTGCGGGTATCGCCCCCGCCCCATCCCGGCGTCACGTCCGAGGAATCGCTGACCTCCGGCGTCGGCGAGAATGGCGGCATGATGATGCTGGACGGACCGACTTTCGGGGCGACCGAAGGCTGGGACTGGATCCCGACCGTGCGCGACCGCAATACCGGCCTGTGGCAGGGCGTCGACCTCGTCGCCGAGGGCGACGTGCAGATCGGCGATGCGCAGGTGATCACGCACCTGCCCAAGCCGGACAATTCCGTGGCGGAAATCACCATCGAAGTGCCGCTCAGGAATGTCAGCGGTCACTCCGTCACGACGCGGCTGGACGCGCGGTTCGACGACGTGCGCCTGTCGAAGGACGTGACGCTGGCGCCCGGCGAGACCCTGGTCCGCCTCACGCCCGCCGACTTCCCGCAATTGGCGGTCGCCAATCCCAAATTGTGGTGGCCGAACAATTACGGCGACCCGAACCTGCACATGCTGCACCTCACCGCCGGCACGTTCGACGCCAAGGACGTGCGCTTCGGCATGCGCGAGGTGACGTACGAGCTGTCGCTGATGGATCATGACGAGGCGCTGCGCCGCGTGCTGATCAACCCGACCGAGGCGCGCACGCTGCACCAGCAGATCGTCGACCACCGGCACGAGGCGATCCGGCAGGTGCCGCGCGGCTGGGCCTACAGCTTCGCCGCGGGTGCCGAGACGTCGCCGGCCGTCAAGCCGATCGAGGGCGACGAGGGCCTCTCGCCGTTCCTGGTACTTCGCGTGAACGGCGTGCGCATCGCCGCGCGCGGCGGCAGCATCGGCATGGACGACTTCATGAAACGGGTCGGCCGCGACCGGCAGGAGCCCTATTTCAAGCTCCACCGCGACGCCCACCTCAACATCATCCGCAACTGGATGGGCCAGAATACGGGCGAGACCTTCTACGCGCTGGCCGACGAATATGGTCTGATGGTGTTCAACGATTTCTGGGAGTCGACCCAGAACTACAATATCGAGGCGCAGGACGTGCCGCTGTTCCTCGCCAACGCGCAGGACGTCATCCGCCGCTATCGCAACCATCCGTCGATCGTGGTGTGGGTGCCGCGCAACGAAGGCGTCCCGCAGCCGATCCTGAACGAAGGCATCGAACGGCTGACCGAGCAGGAGGACGGCACGCGGCTCTACCTGGCCTGTTCCAACAACATCTCGCTGTGGACCAGCGGACCGTATAACTGGCGGCAGCCGGCGGATTACTTCACGAAAGAGGCGCAGGGCTTCTCGGTCGAGCTCGGGACGCCGAGCTTTCCCACGCTGGAGAGCTGGAAGCGCGCGATCCCCGCGCCCGATCTGTGGCCGATCAGCGACGTCTGGGCTTATCACGACTGGCACCAGACCGGGAACGGCGCGGTCACCAGCTTCATGACGGCGATGGACACGGAGTTCGGCGCGGCGACGGGTCTCGAGGATTTCGAGCGCAAGGCGCAGATGCTGGAATATGTGAGCTACCGCGCCATCCTCGAAGGCTTCAACGCCGGGCTGTGGAAGACCAACAGCGCGCGCATGTTCTGGATGACGCAGCCGGCCTGGCCGTCGTCTGCCTGGCAGATCTTCTCGTCCGACTATGACACGCACGCGGCGTTCTACGGCACCAAGAAGGCGTCGGAGCCGGTGCACGTGCAGATGAACCTGCCCGACTACAAGGTGATCGTCGTCAATAACGGCCGCAATCCGCTGGACGGCGCGACGGTCCACGCGCACGTGACCACGCTCGACAACAAGACCGTGCTCGACAGGCAGGCGCCGCTCTCCGTCGGCGCGGGCCTTATCGCCGACGCGTTCACGCTCGACCTGCAGCCGGCGCTCGCCCAGGGTGTCGTGCTGGTGTCGCTCGACGTGACCTCCGCCGCGGGCGAGGTGCTGTCGCGCAACACCTACTGGCAGGGCGGCGACGAGGCATCCTATCGCGCGCTGAACGGCATGGCGCAGGCGAGACTGTCGGCGCAGGCAGCTTCGCGCAGCGACGGACCGGAGCGCGTCACCACGGTCGATCTCGCCAATCCCGCGCCGGTGGCGGCGCTGGCGACCAAGCTCACTCTCTTCGGCGCGGATGGAAAGCAGGTGCTGCCGGCCTATTTCAGCGACAATTACCTGTCGCTGCTGCCCGGCGAGACCCGTCGGGTCGAGGTGCGCTATCCCGCGGCCGCCGCTAGGGGGCGTGTGACGGTGAAGCTGCGCGGCTGGAACGTCGTGCCCGCGGCCGTGAAGGCGAAGTAGGTGGCGCGACGCGGCCTGCTCGGGGAGAGCATCGCCACGGCGGCGCTCGCGGGCCTGCTGTTCGGTTTCGACACCGCGGTCGTGGCCGGCGTCACCGCCGACTGGCGGGCCGTGTTCGCGCTCGACGATGCCGCGCTCGGCCTCACCGTCAGCGCCGCGATCTGGGGGACGCTGGTCGGCGCGCTGGGCACGGGCGTTCCCGGCGACCGGTTCGGCGCGCGCAAGGCGCTGCGCGTGCTCGCGGGCTTCTACGTCCTGTCGGCGCTCGCCGCCTGCTTCTCGTGGGGGCTGGGCTCGCTGATCGCGGCGCGCTTCGTGACCGGGCTGGCGATCGGCGGCTCGTCGGTGCTGGCGCCGGTCTACATTGCCGAGATCGCGCCGGCCGAACGGCGCGGGCGGCTGGTCGGACTGTTCCAGCTGATGGTTGTGACCGGGATCCTGGTCGCGTTCCTGTCCAACGCGCTGGTCGGCGCGATCGTGCGCGATGCGGCGGCGTGGCGCTGGAAGCTGGCGGTGCCAGCGCTGCCCGCGCTGCTGTTCCTGGCCCTGCTGTTCCGCATTCCCGACAGCCCGCGCTGGCTGATGGCGCGCGGCCGCGCCGCCGATGCGCGCACCGCCATGACGCTGATCGGCGTGGCCGATCCCGCTGCCGAAACGGCCGCGATCGAAGCGGCGTTGCGCGCCGATGCCGAGACACGGGCGAGCCGGCTGTCGTGGCGGCTGCATCGCAAGCCGATCCTGCTCGCGATCCTGCTGGCCGCCTTCAACCAGTTGGCGGGGATCAACGCGATCCTCTATTACTCGAACGATATCTTCGCTGCGGCCGGCTACGGCCGTTTGTCGGCGGATCTGCAGACGATTGCGGTCGGTGCGACCAACCTGCTGTTCACATTGGTGGGGCTGGCGCTGATCGATCGGATCGGCCGCAAGACGCTGCTGCTCGCCGGCGCCGCCGGCATGGCGCTGTGTCTCGGCATCGTCGCCGCGATCTTCTGGGGCACGCTGCCCAAGACCTGGCTGCTGGCGATGCTGATCGGCTACATCGCCTGCTTCGCACCGAGTCAGGGCGCGGTGATCTGGGTCTACCTGTCCGAGATCTTCCCGACCCGGGTGCGGGCGCGCGGCATGGGGATCGGCAGTTCCACCCACTGGCTGATGAACGCCGTGATCGTCACGATCTTCCCGATGGTGGCGGCGCGGTCGACCGGCACGCCGTTCGCCTTCTTCGCCGCGATGATGGCGCTGCAATTCCTGGTCGTGCTGCTATTCTTCCCCGAGACGAAGGGTCTCCGCCTGGAGCAGATGGACGCCCACATGGAGCATGGCTGATGCGTAGGACCGTCCTGACCGCCGCGATCGTGGGCGCGGCGTTCGCCGCCGGCGCAGCGGTGGCGCAGATCGCGCTGAATTCCGCCAACAAGTTCACGGTCGACTGGAATGCGCGGCTGGGCAGCGACTGGGCTTATTTGGCGCGCTACCAACCGGAAAATGCGCGGCTGACGCCCACATCCGGCCATCCGCGCATCGTCCTCATGGGCGATTCGATCACCGAAGGCTGGGTCGAGCTGGCCGACGACTTCTTCTCGCCGGGCCGGATCGGCCGCGGCATCAGCGGGCAGACCACGCCGCAGATGCTCGCGCGCTTTCGCCAGGACGTGATCGACCTTCATCCGGCGGTGGTCCAGATCATGGCCGGCACCAACGACATCGCCGGCAATACCGGGCCGATGACGGCCGAGCAGACGCAGGGCAACATCCGGTCGATGGTGGAGCTGGCGCACGCGCACGGCATCCGCGTCATCCTGGCGTCGATCCCGCCGGCCGACCAGTTTCCGTGGAATCCGGGCCTGGACGTCGCGCACCGGATCGTCGCGATGAATGCGTGGCTGAAGGACTATGCCGCACGATCCGGCTGTATCTATGCCGATTACTGGAGCGCGCTGAAGGGCGACGGCCTGGGCATGCGCGACGGCCTATCATCCGATCACGTCCACCCGACGGCGGCGGGCTACGCAGTGATGGCGCCGGTCGGGGATGCGGCGATCCGACGGGCGCTGGCGCTGCCGGCGCCGCACCGTACCGCGATCGACTAACTGACATAGCAGCGGACGCAGCCATGATGGCGCGCATGTGCCCCGCCGAGGAGATCGCCGCCGTCCTGGACATCTGCCGTGGGATCGGGCTGGGCCAAGTCACGCCGGCCCTGCTGAAGGCAGCACATCATACGACGCTGCTGCTGACGCCGCTGCCGATTGTGGCGCGGGTGCAATCCGGTGAGGCGATCGACGTCGCGCGGCAGAGAGCATTCCGCGAACTCGCGGTCATGCGTCACCTTGCTTCACAGGACGCTCCCGTGATCCGGCCACTGGCGGGCGAGGTCGCGGGCCCGCATGTTGCATCATCCGCGGTCGCAACCCTGTGGCCCTATGTCGAGCATCGCGGCCATGCCGGTGATGAAGATGCTGCGCTTGCGGCGACATCGCTCGCGTCCGTTCACAACGGCCTGCAGAGCTATGCCGGCGACCTGCCGTCCTATACCGAGACGCTGGACCGCTGCTGGACAATGCTGACGCATGGCAGCGCCGCTGCGATGCTCTCGATCCACGATCGCGAGCTGCTGGCGATGCAGTATCGGCGGTTGCGCGACGCGGTCGAGGCGAGGACGTGCGAGCGGGTGCCGCTGCATGGCGACGTTCATCTCGGCAATCTTCTGCTGGGCCGCGCCGAACCGGTCTGGACCGACTTCGAGGATGCATGCTGCGGTCCGCGCGAACTGGACATTGCCGGTCTGCCGCGGGCGGCATGGTCCCTTTTCCCTGACACCGACCGCGCGCTGATTCGGCTGTGCGCCGATCTGAAGAGTGTGCGTCGCCATCTGGTGCTGGGCGGATGCCGATCGCAGCACCGAAGTGCGCAAGGCGGCCGAATACCATCTGGGACGGGTTCGGCGGATGGGGTGACTTCTCGATCTCCTTGCAACGATTTCGCGAGGTGTGGGAGCGTAACGGAGCGGCTCTGGGGTATGGCAGGGCTCCTCCACCAGCCTGCGGCTGGTTTTCCCTCCCCGCGGAGACGCAGGGAGGAGACGGGCGCATGTCTGCGTGGTTGGGGCAAGCGCTCCCGACCGATGCGGGTTCGCGCTGGCCGAAGCAACCTCGCCTTCCCGCTCTATCCGGTCGCCGGCCAGAGGTGGGCGGCGCCACGGACGCCGGAGCTGTCGCCCCATTTGGCGGGGGCAATCTTCGCCGTCCAGCCGTCGCTGAAGGTGTAGCGGTCGATCACGCCGGGCAGGCGATCGTAGAGTTCGGTCACGTTCGACATGCCGCCGCCCATCACGAAACAATCCGGATCGAGGATGTTGGCGATCACCGCCATCGCGCGGCCGAGGCGGTCGATATAATCGTCGAGCGTCGCCGTGGCGACCGCGTCGCCGCCGCGAGCCAGCGCGACGATCTCGTCGCCCCTGGGTCGTCTGCCGGTGCGCCGTTCGTAATCGTCGCGAAAGCCGGTGCCGGAGATCCATCGCTCCAGGCAGCCGTGCTGACCGCACCAGCAGGCCGGCGGCGGCAGCTCGTCGGACCGGGTCCATGGCAGGGGTATGTGACCCCACTCGCCGGCGATGCCGTTGGCGCCCTCCACCAGCTTGCCGTCGACCACTACCCCGCCGCCGCAGCCGGTGCCGATGATGACGGCGAAGGTGACGCGGGCGCCCGCCGCGGCGCCGTCGCGCGCTTCCGACAGAGCGAGGCAGTTGGCGTCGTTGGCGAGCCGCACCGGGCGTCCCATGGCCTGCTGCAGATCCTCGCCGAAGCGGGTGCCGTTCAGGTAGGTCGTGTTGGCGTTGCGCATCACGCCGGTGCGCGGCGAGATCGATCCGGGCAGACCGACGCCGATCGATCCCGTGGCGCCGACCTCCGCTTCGACCGCGGCGATCAGATCGACCACCGTCCTCACCGCGGCATCGTAATTGTCGGGCGTGGGCACACGACGACGGGTGAGGAACGCCCCTGCCCCGTCGAGCGCGGCCGCCTCGATCTTGGTGCCGCCGAAATCGACGCCGATCTGCGTCACGCCCGCATCCTAGCCTGCATCCTGCCGATCAATGGGAGCTCATCGCCGGATCGGCTTCCGCGACGATGCGCGCACGCCCAGCCGCGAGCGCGAACAGGCCGATCAGCACGTAGCAGGCCATCGGCACGAGGAAGCCGATCGAGCGGCTGCCGGAGAGATCCGCCACCTTGGCGAACAGCAGCGGCACGAGCGCACCGCCGACGATCGCCATGCACAGCAGGCCCGACGTCGCCGGCGCCGGCGCGCTGGAACGCTCCAGCGTCAGCGTGAAGATGACCGGGAACATGATCGAGTTGAACAGGCCGATCGAGATAGCGAGCATCGCCGCCGGATGCCCCTCGATCTGACTGACGATCAGGCACAGCAGCGCCGCAACGCCGGCGACGAAGGTCAGCAGCCGGCCGGCCGGGATGCGGGTCAGGAGCGCGCTGCCGAGGAAGCGGCCGATCATCGCGCCGAGCCAGTAGAGGCTGACGAGCTTGCCCGCCTCGACCGCGGCGATGGCGAGGATGTTCGGCTGTTCCAGGAAGTTGACCATGGTCGAGCCGATCGAGACCTCGGCGCCGACGTAGAGGAAGATCGCGCCGGCGCCCAGCAGTGCCCACCGGGCGCGGAAGGCGGCGCCGATGCCGGCCGCGTCGGTATCGATTGCGGGTGCCGCCGCAGCGATGCGATGGCGCACGCTGAACATGAACACGGCCAGCAGCACGATGACCGCGGCGATGAAGTAGTAGGCCGTGTCGATGCGGCCGAGCGACTCCGCGATCTTGGCCTCGGTCGGCGCGCCGCCGTCGAACAGGCCGCCCTGC
>CAXTUG010000052.1:0-6798 GCA_964247375.1 uncultured Sphingomonadaceae bacterium | reverse complement strand
TCGGCCTCCTGCTTCGACGTGCCCTCGGCAGTGGCGCTGCCGCCGCCGCGCCCCCGCGTGGTGGGCCGCGCGGCCCCCGCCGCCGTCGAACAGGCCGCCCTGCAGCAGGGTGTGTGCGGCGAGATAGGGCCCGACCACGGTGCCGAGCGAATTAAACGCCTGGCTGAGCACGAGGCGGAAATGGGAGCGGTCAGGCGCGCCGAGCACCGCCGACAGGGGATTCGCCGCGACCTGCAGCAGGGTGATGCCGCTGGCGATCACGAAGAGGGCAACCAGCACGATCGTGTAGGTGCGCAGGTGCGTCGCCACCGGAAAGAGCAGACAGCCGACGACCATGACGCCGAGCGCCAGGATGATCGAACGGGCCGAACCGAGCCGCGACACGACGGCGGCTGCCGGCAGCGAAACCACGCCATAGGCCAGGAAGAAGGCGAACTGGGTGAGGAAGCTCTGCGTGTCGGTGAGGGTGAAGATCTCCTTCACCGCCGGGATCAGCACGTCGTTGACGGAGGTCACCGCCCCCCAAATGAAGAACAACGTCGTCACATAGACGAACGCGAGCCCGTGCCGCGGCGCGCTGGTGACCATGATCCCTCCCTCGAACGGCGCCTGTGCGCCTTGATGATGCCCTAGCCAGATCGGATTATTTCCGAAAGATATTTTTATTAACTTGCGTTCCGGCCGGCCTGCATCAGTGCAGATTCGGTCGGCAATACCCGATCGAGGAAGGGCAGGATCGCGGCACCGATCGCAGCGGCGTCGCCCGAGGCGGCGGCACGCGTGATCGGCGCCATCGACGGTGCGCGCACCTGCTTCAGCGCGGTGCCCAGCCGCGCGATGAGAGCATCGATGAGCGTCTCCGGGAGCCTTCCGCCGATCAGGATGACGGCCGGATTGATCAGGCAATTGACCGCGACCAGCGGTTCGACCAGCGAACGCGCCGCATCGTCCAGCCAGCGGTCGACGACCGGCATATCCTCGGACAGGCGCTCGAGATCCTCGGTCGCTTCGCCGGCCTCCTCCAGCCGGGCGAGCAGAGCGGAGAGCGACACCGTATCCTGTACCGTCGCGCCGGCGCGGCCGGCGGTCGCATCGGGCAGGAAGCCGATCTCGCCGCTGCGCGCAGTGGCGCCGCGGGCATAGCTGCCGTCGAGGACGAGGCCGCCGCCCAGGCCGGCGCTGATCAGCACGTAGAAGAAGCTCTGCTGGCCGAGCCCGCTGCCGAACTGCGCCTCGCCGATCGCGGCGGCGGCGGCATCGTTGTCGACATGGACCGGCAGCGGCAGCACCTCGCGCACCAGCCCGGCGACGTCGAGATGGTTCCACACCTCGTACCCTTCGGGACGGTGCGGCAGGGCGACGCTGCCGAGATCGTCGGGCAGCGCCACGCCGACGCCGATCAGCCTCTTCTCGTCGATCTCGCCCGACGCCCTGATCGCCGCCACCTCGGCGCGCAGGCAGCTCAGCACATGTTCCGGCATGGCGAAGCTGATGTCCTGGATTGCGCGCGTGCGGATGGTGCCGGCAAGGTCGAGCGAGACGATCGAGAAGTGATCGCGGTCGATGTTGATGCCGATCGAGAAGCAGCCGTCGGGATTGATGCGCAGCCGCAGCGCCGGCTGACCGCGCAGCCCGAACCGCCGCCCGGCCTCCACGATCAATCCCAGGTCGAGCAGTCGCTTGGTGATGTTGGCGATGGTCGGCGCGGTGAGGCCGCTCAGCGCGGCGAGCTCGGCGCGCGTGATCTCGTCGGCCATGCGGATCGCCTGGAGAACGATGCGCTGATTATACTCGGCGGCGCGTTCCAGGTTGGTGCCGGACAGGCTGGTCGCCAGCCTGCCGCCGCGATCCTCCGTCCCCGCCGGTCGGCCGGGAGGAAGGATATTCCTGATCTCGCTCGCCATTACCTCAAAACTTTCCCGATGCTCTTCGAGCGCGACGGGGTGGCTACTGGATTTAGCCGGGAAGATCGAGTGTGAACGGTTGTGGCCTGTCAATCTGGCGCAGGCGCGGGGGTGGATACACATGCGAAGTTGAACGGGTGAGAGGAGCATGCCTCGGCGAGCTGATGGTGGCTGAGGATATCGAGGCTGATGGTGCGGCAGGTAAGGGCGCAGCCGGCCAATGGTGTTTTGGACGCCCTTCTGCCGGGTAAGTGGACGCCACAGAAGAAGGTCGATTATCCTTCCTATCTATCTCTATGGCCTCGCGTAAAATTACCTGACGGTCAAGTCGACAGTTGAAGCGTAATCCTTTCCCATCGCAACACCCCTAAACTGATGTTGCATCTCATCCGTGAACTAAGGAATCTCAGGAGGCCAGCGCCGAGCGGATGCGTGGACCTGCCCTGCGCCGGGATGACGATGTTGGTCGACCTAGAAATCGACCTTGTCGTAATGATCCGGCGGACTGATCACCTCCATCCGCTCGCCCAGTAGCGAGCGGAAGCTCG
Organism: uncultured Sphingomonadaceae bacterium; assembly: GCA_964247375.1. GTDB lineage: Bacteria > Pseudomonadota > Alphaproteobacteria > Sphingomonadales > Sphingomonadaceae > Sphingomonas_I. Next base: position 4,346 of record CAXTUG010000052.1, on the reverse strand, counting down.
GCCGGCTCTTCATCCCGGAATACCAGTGACGGGTACGCTCATGCCCGCGCCAATCGATCCCGCCAAGATAGTCGGCAACCGAAATATGCGCCGCCGCCGCCAGATCGGCCAGACTGAACAGCGGACCGCCAATCCAGCGGCGATGGTCGAGCAGCCAGTCGACATAGTCGAGATGGCTGTTGGCGAGCCGCATCGCCTCGCGCAGCGCCTTGGCGTCGGGGGAGATGCGGTGGACCAGCCGCTTCTCCATCCGCTCGTACATCAGCGGCCGGCCGACCTCGTCGTGGAACTTCTGATCGAACCAGGCGACCAGCCGCCGCACCTCGGCGCGGTTGGCGGCGGTGCCGGGCAGCATCGCCGCCTTCTCGATCGTCTCCTCCAGATAGTCGCAGATCGCGGACGAATCGATCAGCACGAGGTTTTGCGCATGGTCGATCAGCACCGGCGTCTGCCCGGTCGGGTTCATGTCGATGAACTCGTCGCGCTGCGCCCAGGGCGACTCCCGCACCAGCTCGCACCCCGCCCCTTTCTCGCCCATCAGCAGGCGCACCTTGCGCGAGAAAGGACAGAGCGGAAATTGATAGAGCTGCCACGCCATGATCGCCCCCTGTTAGGAGCGAGACCCCGAGCGGAAAAGGGGAACGAAACGTGCCCCTGTCACGCGGCTGTGGACAAGGACGCGATATCTCATGCAGCGGCAGGTCATCGCCATCGTGTCGACCTTTGATACGGAGGAGAACAACATCAGGATCCGCGCCGATGCTCTCGCCAAAACCTATTGCATGCGGCAGGTTTCGGCCGAAAATCTGCAAGCGGCGCGCCACTCGTTCAGCACGACCGCCTTCGCATCGCTGTCTGCGTTGGCGAGAAGCAATTTTACCCAGCGCTCTCGCCGCTCCGTTTTGCGCACCCCCTGATACAGTTCCGACCTGAATTTGTCCCGCGACGGGGCACAATCGCGGCGAGCGCCCATCACGGCATCGTCGACCGTGGCGTTTCCGAACGGGCTGATCTTGCGCGCGTTTGAAAGCAGGCACTTGCGATAGGTATCGAACGCGATGGCGGAGTTGAGCCGCAGCGCGAAAGTGCGCTCCTCCTCGACGACGGACGCACTACTCAGCATTACAAGTGCTGAAGCGAAGACAGGTATCATCGGCAGCTGTTTCCTTCTTACACATGTGAACCCTGATTATCCGTATTTCTGACAACACTTGATCTCCAGACCTGACCTCACCGTATCAAGGGATGGTGGCTCTTCCTTCATGCTTCCTGCGCGAGCCCTCGTCACGACATGGTTTTATTCTGTCGAGCGGCGCAAGGGAAAGCGGCTGGCAGGCCGTTGCAAGCTTGCAAGCTTGCAAGCGGGCAATGGCGCGCGACGCTGAGAACTGCATTGATGCAGCGGCGTCGGCGAACGCTCCCGGCAACCGAAAGCTTCTCTCGTTGACATACTTCAGCCGGCCGGACAGGGTCTCCACGCCGGCCGGGTTGGCCAAGTTCGAGATGACCTTCAGCACCATCAGCGTCGGCAGCAAGACCTACAAGCTCAAGGGCAAGGTGCGGCAGGAAGGGCGCGGCAATACGGTCGGCGCTGCTCGGCTCGATGGTCATCACCGGCAAGTCGGCCGTGATCATGCCGGGGCAGACCATGACCGCGATCACGGACGAGCCGATCCCGGCGAGCTGACGGCCTTCGATCGGAGAATTGGTGCGCATATGCGGGTCAGCGGTTCAATCGCCGACCCGCAGAACCGGACGCCTTTCATCGTTGCTGCTTGCACGGCGCGCTGGGCAGCGCCAACCAGCTGGGATGCGCATCGCTCTGTTCGAGCCTGAGATTGCCGGGAACGTCGGCGCCGTTCTGCGGCTCGGCGCCTGCCTGGGGACGGCGGTGGATCTGATCGAGCCCATGGGCTTCACGTGGGACGATCGACGGGTGCGCCGGACCGCCATGGACTATATCGATCATGTCGTCGTCCAGCGGCATGCCGGCTTCGACGCTTTCAGGGCGACGATCGGGTCGCGGCGGCTGGTGCTGTTCACCACGAAGAGCATGCGATCGGCCTATGCGTTCAGCTTCGAAGCAGACGATGTCCTGCTGTTCGGTAAGGAGAGCGCAGGCGTGCCGTCCGCCGTCGCCGACGCCTGCGACGCGCAGGTGCGCCTGCCGATGCGGTCGCAGGTGCGCTCGATGAACCTGGCCATGTCGGCAGCGCTCGCGCTCGGCGAGGCGTTGCGCCAGACGGCGTCACTGCCGGGCTGATGCGCTGGTCCGCCATGCGCCGCAAATCGGTCGTGCACCTCGCATCCAATCAAGAGCAGCAGCGATGATCAAGATACTTTCCCTTGCCGCGGCCGCCTGCCTTGCGCTGGTTACCACATCCGTTCGGGCGCGCAGTCCGTTTGACGGTCGTTGGGTGGCAGATCTGGATACACAGAGCGGCCTGGCGACGGATATGTACCTGGTCCGAGACGGCCATTACGCCTGCTCGAGTTGCGAGCCGCCACGGTCCTACGCGGCGGATGGCAAGCCGCACCCCGTCGCTGGCGACCCCGAGACAACCTCTGAATCGGTGACGATCACCGGACGGCGCAGCATTGTCACGCACATCATTGGTCCACCGCTTGATCGCGTCACGACCATGACGGTGGCACCCGACGATCGGACAGCAAGCTATGTATCGGTAGACCACCGTCCCGGCATCACGGCTGCGTTGCGCACCGAGTATTTGGCCCGGCGCACCGCAGCCGCCCCGGCTGGCGCACATGCGGTGTCGGGCACTTGGCAAGGTGTGCGGTACGTCCAAGTGCCGGAGCTGGTGAGAACCACGACGCTCCGCCTGAACGGCAACCGGTTCAGCTATTCCACGCCACTGGGAACCTCGTACACCGCCCACCTCGGCGGCGGCGACGTGCCTGTGCGAACGATGCAGGGAGCCGGCATAACGGCGTCCGTGCGGCTAACCGGCAAGCGGCGGATCGAAGAGAAGGTGAAGCGAGACGGACAACTCGTCGAAGTTCGCACCTTTACGTTAGCCCCGAATGGCCGTTCGATGGAAATAGCGACGCGCGATCCCGCACAAGGTGCGACTTTCCGCGCGATTTCTCGGCGCGCAGCAGACCAACGGCTCCCGGCCTGTTCATCGACAGGCCGGGAGAGGTTCGGCTCGACCAATGGGCGACCGGCGAAGTCAGCCCTTCAGCACCTCACAGGCCGTCAACGCTCTTGCTGACCAGGATGTTGACCGCCACCCGGCGGTTCTGCGCCTTGCCTGCTGCGGTGCCGTTGCTCGCCGCCGGGTCCGCCTTGGACATGCCGGTAGGAGTCAGCATGCGATAAGGTTTCCATCCGCAGCTCTGCTGAAGATAATTGATGACGCGACCGGCGCGCTTCTCGCTCAGCTCCTGGTTGACGTCGTCGCTGCCGGTCGAATCGGTATATCCGACCACCAGGATCAACGCGTTCTCCGTTGCCTGAGCCGAGCGGGCCGCGGCGCAGAGATCGTCCTTGTCCTGAACGGACAGATCCGCCTTGCCGGTCGCGAAATGCACGTTCGTCGTGCTCTTGATATTGTACTTGTCGATATCGCCAAGGTGCCCGCGCAGCGATTCCGTCGCCGCACTCTGTTCCTCGAACCGCTGGCTGGTGCCGTTGCGGATCATCGTCACGGTCTTGAGGTCGCTGTTGCGGAAGCTGATCCGGCTCGCCACCAGCTCGCCATCCGACCGCCCGTCGCCCGCCTGCCATGTCTTGACGGTTACCGGCAGTCCGTTGAGCAGGGAGTCCGCGGCAAGTCTGGTATGGGCGCTGAACAAGCCGCCGCCGGTCCAGATCCGTGTGGCATCGTCGACGGCGATGATCCTGCTGGTGCCGTCAGCGGTGGTGACCTTCAACCTGTCGCCGTTTCGCGCCGAGATGACGCCTTTTATCTCGGGCCCGCGGGCCTTCATGCCGTTGACGACGACAGTAGATTCGGATGGGACCTGCTGCTGTGCAAATACAGCACCTGCTGCAGACACAGTAAGGGAAGCAAGCAGGACACGAGCGCCTGATTTGCTGAGAATAATGCGCACTGAGCCTCTCCTTTCATAATACCACGCCACAATGCGTGTTTCGGCCAGCCTGTCCGACACATGAATATAACCTGCGAGGCTATCCGCCAGAGGGCGATCCGGGCGACGGGTACGGCGAACCGAGGGAACGATGCCGTCGTGCGGCAGCTGTCGCGGCGATGGCCATGCGCTCCGATCTGTCCGATCGAAACTTTGGTGCGTCCTCGAAAGCACCTTCGTTCATCATGTCATAGTGCAGCAGCCTTCGGGTATCCGGCGCGATGGCGGGCGGC
>CAXTUG010000051.1:0-14212 GCA_964247375.1 uncultured Sphingomonadaceae bacterium | reverse complement strand
GCGTGGCCGCCTGGATCGCGCCGATCTTGCCGGCGATGTCGTCGGTAGCGCGCGCTGTCTGGTGCGCCAGGCTCTTCACCTCCTGCGCCACGACCGAGAAGCCGCGTCCTGCGTCACCCGCGCGCGCGGCCTCGATCGTGGCATTGAGCGCCAGCAGGTTGGTCTGCCCGGCAATATCGCGGATCAGGCCGAGAATGGACTCAATGGAGCGTGCATGATCGCTCAGCTTCTCCGACGTGCCGACGGCGGCTCCGGCCTGCTCGGCGGCGCGCGTCGCGATCTCGGCGGCCGTCTCCACTTCGCTGCGCGCTTCGTCGATCGCCTTGATCAGTCCGGTCGCGGCCGATGCCGCCTCCCGCATCGTGAGCGCCGACTGAGCGGAGGCGGCGGCGACCTGGCTGACCTTCTCCAGCGAACCGCGCGTGATGGTGGCGGTGAGCGCCGCCTTCGACTGCAGGGCCTCGCCCTCGCCCGCGACGGCCGTCAGCGTCGCCGCGACTTCCGTATCGAAGGCGCGGCCGAGGGATTCCCGCTGCGCCGCGGCGTCGAACTCGATATAGCCCGCGTAGACCGACGAGTAGACGTCGCACTCCAGCGAGCGCAGCCTCGTGAAGACGTCGTTGATGCGATGACGCTCCTCCTTGGAGCACTTATGTCGGCGCCCCAATATCTCCAGCGCGACCGACGCCCCGGCGGAGGTCATCGCCAGCACCGCCGTCAGCGGTACGTCCGCGGCCAGCGCCGCCGCCACGGTGCGCTCGGCCGACAGCACCCACTCCAGTGCTCCCGGGGAGGTGAAGCGGCTGCGCAGATATTGAATGCCCAGCCGGATCAGATGCTCGGGATCGTCGACCTGGACGAAGCCGGATGCCTCGTTGAAGCGATGCCAGTGACGCCAATGCTCCTGCGAGATGGCGCGGGCTTCCGGCTCCAGCACCTCCCAGATCCGACGCGCGACCGCCAGCTCGTCGGCACCGATGTCGAACAGGCGCAGCCGATCCGCCAGATCGAGCGACCCGCCGATACTTTCCGGTTCAGGGAAGGAACGAAGTCGCCGCTCCGGCATGGACAATCTCTCTCCGATTGCATCGGAGAGGCAGTAAGCCGAGCTTGGTTAAGATTGCTTTAGCGCAATTAGGAACCCGCTGCGCAGCCAGTCGAGATCAAGACGCGCGTACCCCGCGGCAGACGAACAATCGCCTCTGTTCGCGATGGCTTGAACCGGCGCAGGCTGTTCTACGATCAGTTGCCGCGGCCGCCACCGGGGTTGTCGGCGGTTCCGGCCCGGTCGCTCGTGCCCGGTGCGATATTGCCGAACAGCTCCGAGAAGAAGGTGTGACGCGACCCGAGCACCGGCGTCTTGCGGCCGTAAACCTCGACGCTGCGCACCGTCTCCACGCCCGTACGCTGCACCGCGGCGACATCGCCATTGGCGGCGAATCGCACGGCGAGCAGGGTCTGCTGCACCGGCATCGGCGCGCCGAATGCCAGGCTTCGCGTCTCGCGCGACAGATAGTACCAGGTGCCGCCCCCGTCCCACTGGCTGTCGAAGGTCGGCCGCCCGAGCGTCTTGGCGACCGAGTCCTTGTTGTCGACGCCGGGCTGCACCGTGTTGATCAGGCTGTTGTCGACGACATAGCCCTTGTGATCGCGCACCTGCGCACAGCCCGCCAGGGCCGCGAGGCCGAACGCCGCCGCCGCTGCGTGCTTGATCGATGCTGCCATGAAGTCACCCTTTCCCGCCGTACAAGAAGCCTGGCGGTCTCCGCCTGAACCCAGGCTGAGCCGGCACCGCCGTGCGCACATGGGATTGCAACCGCGCGCGCCAGCTTCAATATGCGGCGCTCGGCGGCTCCGCAAGCGGGCTGCGCGGAGAGGAGCGGCATGGGTTTCTGGCGTCGACTGTTCGGCAGGGGTGAGCGAGACCGGGTCGCTCCGCTCTATCAGGCCATCGTCGCCGAGGCGCGGCAGCCGGCCTGGTACCGCGAGGGTGGCGTGCCTGACACGCTGGACGGCCGGTTCGACATGGTGGCGGCCGTGCTGAGCCTCGTCCTGCTGCGGCTGGAAGAGGCGGGCGAGCCGGCGAGGGCGCCTTCAGCCCACCTGACCGAGCTGTTCGTCGAGGACATGGACGGCCAGCTGCGCGAGCGCGGGATCGGCGACATCGTCGTCGGCAAGCATGTCGGCCGGATGATGGGGGCGCTCGGCGGCCGGCTCGGCGCATTGCGCGAGGCACTGGCCGGCGGCGATCTCGACGGCGCGATCGCGCGCAACATCTATCGCGGCGCGGCGCCGTCGGCAGCGGCCGGCGGGATCGTGCGCGATCGGCTGACCGACCTGCGGCAGGCGCTGGCAAGGCTGCCCGCCGATCGGCTGATGGCGGGAGAGTGGCCTCGATGACACCGGAATTCTCGCGTATCTTCCGACTGGACGAGATCGGCGACGTGGGCCGCCGCGTGGAAATCGAAGCCGACGAGGCGGAGCGCCGGGCGCTCAGCGAACGTTTCGGGCTGATCGAGATCGGGCGGCTCGCGGCCACGGCCGAACTGCGCCGCGACGGCGAGATCGTGACCGCGACCGGAAGGATCGAGGCGGACGTGGTGCAGGCCTGCGTGCCGAGCGGCGATCCGGTGCCCGCCCCCGTCCCCGCCGGCGTGTTCGGCAACGGCGGCACCTATTCCGGTCGGGTCGGGGGCTGGGCCGCGCGCCCGCCACCTCGGAGGAGGAGGTCGAACTGGCCGAAGGCGAGCTGGACGACATCGACTATGACGGCGCGGCGATCGACCTGGGCGAAGCGGTTGCGCAGACGCTGGCGCTGGCGCTCGATCCCTTTCCGCGTGCGCTCGGAGCGGACGATCGGCTGCGGGCGGCCGGCGTGCTGGACGAGGGCGAGACCGGTCCGTTCGCCGCCCTGAAGGCGTTGAAGGATCGATTATAAGCCGTTCCTTGGCGCAGGCCGGGGTCCAGCTCTTCAGAAAATCCGTGCGGCAGCACGGGCGCGCTACTGCGCGCATCCTTGGTAAGCTGGACTCCGGCCGGCGCCGGGAACGGTAGGTTCTATGCGTGCTCGCGTCGCTAGAAATCGCGCGAGCGGAGCTTACGCTTTCAGAAGGGGACGTCGTCGTCCAGGTCGCTATCGAACGCGGCCGGGCGATTGCCGCCGCCGCCAGTGCTGCCGCCGCCCGCGCCGCCGCCACGCGGTCCGCTGCCGGCATAGCTGGAGTTGAAGTCGTTGCCGCCGCCCATGTCGTCGTCCCAGCCGCCGCTGCGGCCGCCGCCCTCGCCCTCGCGCCGGTCGAGCAGCACCAGGGTGGCGTTGAAGCCCTGCAGCACGATCTCGGTCGAGTAGCGGTCCGCGCCCGACTGGTCCTGCCACTTGCGCGTCTGCAGCGCGCCTTCAAGATAGACCTTGCTGCCCTTGCGCAGGTAGCGCTCGGCGACGTTGGCGAGGCCCTCGCTGAAGACCTTGACCGTGTGCCACTCGGTCTTCTCCTTGCGCTCGCCCGAGTTGCGGTCCTTCCACGACTCCGACGTGGCGATGCGCAGTTCGACGACCTTGCCGCCATTCTGGAAGCTGCGCGACTCCGGATCGCGGCCGAGATTGCCGACGAGAATGACCTTGTTGACCGATCCGGCCATGCTGCTCTCCGATTGCGTGTGTTGGCGGGTAGGCTCGACGGGAATCGCGCCGTGCTGCCACCGATCTAGAGCCCGAGAGCGGTCGCGGTCCAGAAGGTAATGCCGGCCGCACCCCATGCCAGCACGAACAAATAGGTGAGCGCCACACCCGGCCACAGCCAGCCATTGGTCTCGCGCCGCATGACGGCGATGGTCGAGAGGCACTGCGGCGCGAACACGAACCAGGCGAGGAAGGCGAGTGCGGTCGGCAGCGACCAGGCGCCGCGCAGGCGCTGCGCGAGGCGCTCCTGCCCCGATTTCTCGTCGTCGCCGGCATCGATCGAGTAGACGGTCTGCAGCGCCGACACCGCCACCTCGCGCGCCGCCATGGCGGGAATGATCGCGAGCGCCAGCGCGTGGTTGAAGCCGATCGGCCGCACGACCGGCTCGAGGCCCGAAGCGATCCGGCCCGCGATCGAATATTCGCTCTGCTTCACGCCGGCGGGCGCCTGCGGATAGGAGGTGAGCAGCCAGAGCACGGCCGTGACCGCCAGGATGACCGTGCCGGCGCGCCGCAGGAACACGATCGCGCGCTGCCACAGGCCGAGCGCCACGTCGCGCCAGGCGGGCATCTGGTATTTCGGCATCTCCATCAGGAAGCCCCCGCCGCCGCCGCGCGTGATCGTCCGGCGCAGCACCGCGGCGACGACCATCGCCCCGACGACGCCCGCCACGTACAGACAGAACAGCACCAGCCCCTGCAGACCGACCCCGGGCAGCACGCGCCGCGCGGGAATGAAGGCCCCGATGATGACGGCGTAGACCGGCAGCCGGGCCGAGCAGGTCATCAGCGGCGCGATCAGGATGGTGGTCAGCCGGTCGCGCGGATCGTCGATCGAGCGCGTCGCCATGATGCCGGGAATGGCGCAGGCGAAGGAGGAGAGGAGCGGGATGAAGGCGCGCCCGGACAGGCCCACCCCTGCCATCAGCCGATCCATCAGGAAAGCGGCACGGACCATGTAGCCCGACGCCTCCAGCAGCAGGATGAAGAAGAACAGGATCAGGATCTGGGGTAGGAACGCGACGACGGACCCGACGCCGTTGATCACGCCTTCGACCAGCAGCGAGCGCAGGAATCCGTCGGGCAAGGTCCGAACCGTCACGTCGGCGAGCCAGGCCTGCAGATCGGCGAGCCAGTCGATCGGCGCCTGGCTCCAGGAGAAGACCGCCTGGAACATCACGAACATGAGGAGCGCGAGCAGGATCGGCCCGGCCACCGGATGAAGCGCCACGCGATCGATGCGCTGCGTCCAGACATTGGCGCTCGCCCGCTGCGTGGTGACCGCGTCCGCGATGCGCCGCGCCTGCCGCTGCAGCTTGGAAATATCCTCCGGCGTGCCGCTCGCGAAGGCAGGCCTGCCGCCGCCGCCGACGGCGCGGCCGAGCGCGGCGCGAAGCTCGTCCAGTCCGCGCTTGCGCACGGCGACGGTGGACACCACCGGCACGCCGAGTTCGGCGGAGAGGCGCGCGGTGTCGATCTCCAACCCGTCGCGCGCGGCCATGTCGACCATGTTGAGGGCGATGATCGTCGGCATTCCGAGCGCGATCAGCTGCAAAGCGAAGCGCAGATGATTGTCGAGGTTCGACGCGTCCATGACGATCAGCAGCGCGGATGGCGTGCGCTCGCCCGCCTGCTTGCCGAACAGCACGTCGCGGGTGACCTGCTCGTCGGGGCTGCTGGGATCGAGGCTGTAGGTGCCGGGCAGGTCGACGAGTTCAAGCGGCCGGCCGTCGTCGAGCGCCAGCCGCCCGATCTTCCGCTCCACCGTAACGCCGGGGTAATTGCCGACCTTCTGCCGCGCGCCGGTCAGCGCGTTGAACAAAGCCGACTTGCCGGCATTGGGGTTGCCGACGACGGCCACCATCGGTGATGGATTCATACCGGCTCCACGGTCACCGCGGCCGCCACGCCCCTGCGCAGCGCGACGGTCATGCGACCGATCCGGCAGGCGAGCGGCCCCTTGAGGGCGCTGCGATGGAGCGCCTGAACGGCCACCCCGTCATCGAAGCCGAGCTCCCGCAGGCGGCGCGCTTCACGCGGGCCCAGGTCCTCCCAGTCGATAGCGGCGATGCGGGAGGGCTGACCCAGAGGAAGCTGATCAAGGCGCACGGCAAATCTTTCTGTAGGTGCAACTAATTATCAATAGAATGGGGAAAGCGCCAGCCGAAAACCGTCGAACTCAATCTATGTTAAATTTGCGGGAAACCTCCTTGAGGCTCATCCGTTTGGAATCGCGCATGTATTGGTAGCGTATGCGTTCCTGTTGCGGCGGTGAGCCGCTTTTGCCGAACAGTTACTTTCGTCCACAGATCAGAGCAGCGTCGCTTGCGAGAGTGTCGGCACGTTCATTCTCGGGATGGCCGGCGTGGCCCTTCACCCATTCCCACCGAATGTCGTGCGGCGCGGCGGCCTTGACCAGTTCCTGCCACAGGTCGGCATTCTTGACGGGCTGCTTGGCGGCAGTGCGCCAGCCGTTGCGCAGCCAGCCCGGCAGCCATTTGGTGAGCCCGTCCATCACGTAGCGACTGTCGGTGGACAGGACCACGCGACAGGGCCGCTTCAGCGCTTCCAGCCCGCGAATCGCGGCGGTCAGCTCCATGCGATTGTTGGTGGTGAGCGGTTCGCCGCCCGACAATTCCTTCTCCTTGTCACCGGCGCGGATCACCACGCCCCATCCGCCGGGACCGGGATTGCCCTTGCAGGCGCCGTCGGTCGCCATGTGGACCAGGGTCAACCCGCTCACAGGCCCAGTTTCCCCGACACCGCGTCGCGGTAGAAGTCGAGCCGCCGCAGGAAGGCCAGCGGATCCTTGCGTGTGACCATCGCATCGGCCGGGGTGTTGAGCCAGTCCCAGGCGCGGGTCAGCAGGAAGCGCAGGCAGGCGCCGCGGGCGAGCGCCGGGAAGGCGCGACGCTCCGCATCCGACAGCCCAAACGCGTCGTGATAGCCGGCGACCAGCGCGGCGGCGCGGTCGGCGTGAAAGCGGCTGCCGTCGCCATCGAAGCACCAGGCGGCGTGCGTCACCGCCACATCCCACGCGCGGACGTCGATGCAGGCGAAGTAGAAGTCGATCATGCCGGTGACCGCATCGCCCTGCATCAGCACGTTGTCAGGGAACAGATCGGCGTGGATCACCGATCGCGGCAGGGTGGCAGGCCAGTTCCGATCCAGCCAGGCGAGCTCTTTATCCACCCGCGCGCCGAGCCCGGGCGCGATGCGATCGAGCGCCTGGCCGCAGCGTGCCGCCAGAGCATGCCAGCCGGGGAGACCGAGCGTGTTCGGGCGCTGGTCCGCGAAATCGGCCAGGGCGGTGTGCATCCTGCCCAGCGCAGCGCCCGTCGCCCAGGTCTGGGCCGCGGTGGGCTGGCCGACCGACACGCCGGAGAGGAACTCGATCAGGCAGGCAGGCCGCCCCGCCACTTCCTGGATCTGGCGGCCGGAGCGATCGGGGACGGCACGCGGCACAGGCAGGCCATGCGCCGCCAGATGGTCGAGCAGCGCCATAAAGAAGGGCAGGTCGGCGCTGTCGACCCGCTTCTCGTACAGGGTGAGGATGAAGCGGCCGGCGGTCGTATCGACCAGGTAGTTGCTGTTCTCGACGCCTTCGGCAATGCCTTTCACGGAGCGCAGGCCGCCCGCATCGTAGAGTTCGAGCAGCGCCGACAATTGCTCGGCCGAGACCTGAGTGTAGACTGCCATCGCCGATCGAACGGGTCAGGCGGCGGCGAGCGTGCGCGGCAGCTTGAAGATCATCGTCTCCGTCATGCCGGCCATTTCCTGCTCATCGACCGTGAAGTGCTGTCGCAGCAGATCGACCAGTTCGCGCACCAGCAGTTCCGGGGCCGACGCGCCGGCGCTGATGCCGAGCGTGCGGACGCCGTCGAGCCAGGACAGATCGAGGCTGGCGGCGCTCTCGATCAGCTTGGCGCGGGTGCCGACCCGCAGCGCCACTTCGACCAGCCGGACCGAGTTCGAGGAATTGGGAGCGCCGATGACGAGCATCGCGTCGCACCGGGCCGCGATTTCCTTGACCGCCACCTGCCGGTTGGAGGTGGCGTAGCAGATATCCTCGCCGCGCGGCGCCCGGATCATCGGGAAACGGCGCTGGAGCGTCGCCACGATCTGCGCGGTGTCGTCGACCGACAGCGTCGTCTGCGTGAGGAAAGCCAGCGCTAACGGATCGGCCGGCACGATCGCCTCCGCATCCTCGTTGGTCTCAATCAGGCTGATCACGCCCTCCGGGACCTGACCGAAGGTGCCGATCACCTCGGGATGGCCGCGGTGGCCGATGAACAGGATATGCTTGCCTGCCTCGACCAGCCGCTCGGCCTGACGGTGGACTTTCGAGACGAGCGGGCAGGTCGCGTCGATATAGTCGAGCCCGCGCTCGGCCGCCTTGTGCGGCACCGCCTTGGGCACGCCGTGTGCGGAGAAGACGACCGGCACGCCGTCGGGCACTTCATCCAGTTCCTCGACGAAGATGGCTCCCTTCGTGCGCAGCGCGTCCACTACGTGACGGTTGTGCACGATCTCATGCCGAACATAGACAGGGGCGCCATATTTTTCGATCGACAGCTCGACGATGCGGATCGCGCGGTCGACGCCGGCGCAGAAGCCGCGTGGTGCCGCGATCAGCAGATCGAGCGGTGGTTTCTCGGCGAGGGTAGGGGCGCTTCCGTCCATCGCATCCGCTTACGGCATAGCTTGCTCCCAAGGAAGCCGGTTCCTATGAGTGCCGCCGTTCCCCCCGACCGCTTAGGATAGGTTCTCTTGGATCGTCGCCTGCTTGCCCCCCTCGCGCTGCTGCCGATCCTGGCGGGCTGCACCAAGGAGGATGATTTCGACGTGAGCGGCGGCCTCAACGTCGTACGCTCGACCTGCCCGGCGGTGGCGGTGCCGGCCTATACCGGCGATGCGCGCCTCTTCTCGCCCGAGCAGAGCCAGGATGCCCGCGCGCTGGACGTAACCGCGTCGATCACCAACCTGCGCACCAGTTGCGATCAGACCGGCGACGTCGTGCACACCAAGGTGACGTTCGACGTCGTTGCCCGGCGCGCCAGTCCGCACGGCGCCCGCGACCTGGTGCTTCCCTACTTCGCAACCGTGGTGCGCGGCGGCACCCGCATCATGTCGAAGCAGGTCAGCCAGGTCGCGGTCCACTTCGCCGACGGCCAGTATCGCGCCACCGGCGTGGCGGGTGCGGGCGCCGACATCCAGAAGTCGCTGGCGACCTTGCCCGCGGTCGCGCAGCAGCGCCTGCATCGCAAGCGGAAGGCAACCGACGCCGACGCATCGATCGATCCGCTGGCCGATCCCAAGATCAAGGCGGCGATCAACCAGGCCAATTTCGAGCTGCTGATCGGCTTCCAGCTGACCGACGCGCAGCTGCGCTACAATGCGACGCGCTGACGATTAAGCCCGTCCGGTAGACGGAGCGACCTGATTCTTCAGGGCTGCGTCCAGCTGCCCCCGATCGAGCGCGCCTTCCCAGCGGGCGACGACGATCGTCGCCACGGCGTTCCCGACGAAGTTGGTGAGGCTGCGGCACTCGCTCATGAAGCGATCGACGCCCAGTATCAGCGCCATGCCGGCGACCGGCACCGCCGGTATGATCGAGAGGGTGGCGGCAAGCGTGATGAAACCGGCGCCGGTCACGCCGGCGGCGCCCTTCGACGACAGCATCGCCACGCCGAGCAGCAGCAGCTGCGAGCCGATGGACAGGTGGATGTCGCACGCCTGCGCGATGAACAGCGCCGCCAGCGTCATGTAGATGTTGGTGCCGTCGAGATTGAAGCTGTAGCCGGTCGGCACGACCAGGCCGACGACGGGACGGGCGCAGCCGGCCCGCTCCAGCTTGCCGATCAGGCTGGGCAGGGCCGCTTCCGACGAGGAAGTGCCGAGCACCAGCAGCAGCTCCGGCGCGAGATAGCGGATCAGCCGCAGGAGCGAGAAGCCGGCAGCGCGGGCGACGAGGCCGAGCACGACCAGCACGAACAGCAGCGCCGTCAGATAGAAGGTCGCGACCAGCCCCAGCAGGTTGGCGATCACGCCGATGCCGTACTGGCCGATCGTGAAGGCCATCGCCCCGAACGCGCCGACCGGCGCCGCGCGCATGAGGATGCCGACCAGCCGGAACACCACGGCCTCCGCCGCCGTCACGAAGCTCAGGATCGGCGCGGCGCGTTCGCCGACCAGCGCGGTCGCCACGCCGACGAGGATGGCGACGAGCAGCACCTGCAGGATTTCACCCTCGGCCAAGGCGCCGAGCAAGGTTTGTGGGATGATGGCGAGCAGGAAGCCGGTGATGGTCTGATCGTGCGCCTTGGCGGCATAGTCCGCGATCTTGCTGGTATCGAGCGTCGCCGGATCGATGTGCAGCCCGGCGCCGGGCTGGACCAGGTTGCCGACGACCAGGCCTACGACGAGAGCGAAGGTGGACAGTATCAGGAAGTAGGTGAAGGCCTTGATCGCGATACGGCCGAACGCCGACAACTCGCGCAGATGGGCGATGCCGCCGACGATGGTGAGAAAGATCATCGGCGCGATGATCATCCTCACCAGCTTCACGAAGCCGTCCCCCAGCGGCTTCAGGGAGACGCCGACGGATGGCCAGATGGTGCCGACGACGATGCCGAGCAGGATGGCGGCGAGCACCTGAACATAGATATGTCGCCACCACGCCGGGCGAGGATCGCCCCGCATCGTTCCCGCTTCAGCCATTGCTCACCCCCCAACCGCTGCTCTGCAGGCAGCAGAGAGGAGCAGGCCTGCTCTGTCAACGCGACACGGCGGATGCTCGGGAGCAGGCGCCGGGTGTCGGACCGTATCGAGCCAGCAGGCGGCTCCACGCCGTGACGGCGAGCCGCGACGCGCGTTAACCGTCTAAGATGCTTTTTTCTCACGCAAATTGGCCCACAGCAACGACGCGGAAAGATTCGGGCGCTACGGGATTCGCCATGAGTGAAGCGTACCGGCGGACGGCTCCCGATCGGGAGTGCGCATCCGCACCATCTCGTCCTGTTCCACGGCCGACATCCGAACCGTGGAGCATGTTGTCCGCGGCGAATTCCGACTGCCCTCCGCAGCACCGCGCCACGATGATCGCTCGGGATCTGCCGGCAGCGGTCGCGCGGGGCGAGCTGTTCCTGGTCTACCAGCCGGTCTGCCAGTCGAACGGCGCGCGCGTGGTGGCGTTGGAGGCGCTGTTGCGCTGGAAGCATCCGGTGCTCGGCCTGGTTCCGCCGGACGAGTTCATCCCGGTGGCCGAGGTGAGCGGCTGGATCGACCAGATCGGCGAGTGGGTGCTCCGCACCGCCTGCGCGCAGGCATGTGCGTGGCCGAAGGACGTGTCGGTCGCCGTGAACGTCTCCGGCTTCCAGCTGACCGACGACTTTCCCTACGTGGTGGCGTCCGTGCTCGAACGGACCGGGCTGCCCGGCGAACGGCTCGAACTCGAGATCACCGAGACCTCGCTGGTCGACCTGTCGCAGTCCCGCCCGGCGCTCCAGCGTCTTCGTGCGCTCGGCGTGCGCATCGCGCTCGACGATCTGGGCGCCGGTTATTCCGGGCTGTCGCGCGTGATCGAGGTGCAGCCCGACGGCCTGAAGCTCGACAGGAGCATCACGGAGCGAATCGACTCCAACCGGGATGCGGCGGTCATGGTGCGAGCGATTGCGGGCTTCTGCCAGGAGATCGGCATGACCCTCACGATCGAGGGGATCGAGCGCCTGGAGCAGTTCGTGATCCTGAAGCAGCTGCCCAGTTGCCGGCTGCAGGGATACTTCTTCTCGCGCGCCGTCGATGCTGACGAGGTGGAGGGCTTTCTCGATCGCTGGCAGCGCGCGGCGGCCTGAAACGGGTCCGACCCGGGTCCGGATACTCCACTGCAAAAATGGAGCCTTTCCGAACCTGGCGCAGGCGCTTCAGTTCACATCATTGCGGGGAGGGATGCGCAGCGCGATCTTGCCCGTGACTGCCTTGGAGATGAACAGCTCCTGCGCAGCTCTGATGTCCTTCAGGTCGAACGTCTGAGAGACGATCGGCCTGATCTTGTCCTCCTCTATGTAGCGCACGAGATTCTCGAACACGGCGGCGGGCTGGCAGGTCGAGCCGAGGAGGCTCAGATCCTTCAGGTACAGCGATCGCACGTCCAGATCGACGATCGGCCCGGCGATGGCGCCGGCGACGACGTAGCGGCCGCCCGGCGACAGCAGGTCGAGAAAGACGGGCCACGTCGGTCCCGCGACGAGGTCGGCGATGCAGGTCAGGCTGTCCCGGCCGAGCGTCGCGAGGAGGTCCTGGTCGCGGAGGATCACCCGGTCCGCGCCGAGTTCCTTGACCTGGGTGGCCTTGTCGGGGCTGCCGACCAGCGCGATGACCTCGGCCCCGCGGATCTTGGCAAGCTGGACCGCGGCCGAGCCGACCCCGCCCGAGGCGCCCGTGATTAGGATGCGGTCGCCGGGACCGACCGCGGCACGCAGGAGCATGCCCTCGGCCGTTCCATAGCTGGTCGGGATCGCGCCGAGCTCCTCGTCGCTGAGCGTCGTCTTCCGAACCGCGAAGGCTTCCTCGGCCGGTGCCACCGCATATTGGGCAAAGCCGCCATCGCATTCCGAGCCGAACGACCAGCAATGATACGGCCGCTGGTCCAGGGGGTTCTGCATGACCGGCTTGACGAGGACGCGCTCGCCGATGCGCGACCGAGGCACGTCGGCGCCGATCGCGACGATCTCGCCATAGCAATCGGCGCCCTGGATGCGTGGAAATGCGAGCGGCGTGCCCGACCAACTGGCATCGTCGGCCGTGCGGCTGTTGTCGCCATCGCTCGCGCTATCGTTGGTCGCGCCGCTGACGGCCTTCGAATACCAGCCGACGCGCGTGTTGACGTCCGTATTGTTGACGCTCGTGCCGCGAACCTCGATCAGCACCTGTCCGGGTCCGGGCCGCGGCACGGGAATGTCGGTGGAGTATCGGAGCTGGTCGAAGCCGCCGTGCCCGAGCAACTGAACCCCGGACATGGTGGAGGGAAGTGCCATGGTCGACGGTCTCTTTCCGATCAAAGGAGGGTCAGCAGTAGACCGCGACGGGATCGCCCAGGATGTCCCTGCGTGGTGTGATGCCGAGCCCCGGCTGGGTAGGTGCGGTAACGAAGCCGTCGACGAGATCGAGATCGCCGTCGGCGGTTCGCAATTCCGTCAGCGCGCGCGGACCCAGCACGGCGCGAAGCAGCCGGCGCGGGATCGTCTGCCCGAGATGGACGATCGCGGCATAGGCGATGTCCGAGGCCATGGAGTCCTGAACCGCCATCGTCAGCCCTGCGATCGCGCAGAGATCCCGATGGCGGCGGCTCCGGGTCAGGCCGCCATGCTTGCCGATCTTGAGACCGACGCCGTCGGCGGCATCGTCGGCAATCAGCATCGCCATGCTGTCGTCGCTGCCGGCAAGTTCGTCGACGATGATCGGGATATTGGTGCGTCTACGCAGCGATATCGTCTCGCGCCAGGTGGCGCAGGGGGACTCGAGTGCGAAGTCGAGCCCGGGGGGAAGGAGGCGGAGCAGCCGCAGCGCATCCTCGACCGTCATCCCGCCATTGGCGTCGGCGATGAAATACTCACCGTCGCGCTTGTCGGCCAGCGACGCGGCGATCCGTTCGGCGTCGAGCTTGGGATCGTCGCCGATCTTCACGGAGTGGGCGCGAAAGCCGCGATCCCGGTACTTGCGCACGCGCGCGCGCATCTCCTCGGGATCGCCGACGTGGATGGAGGAGATGGCCGGCATTCGCTCGCCGGTGCTGCCGCCGAGAAGATCGCAGACCGGCAGGCCGGTCGATCGCCCGAAAATGTCCCAGCAGGCGATGTCGATCGCCGACTTGGCATGCGGGTGGCCGACGAGAACGGCATCCATCAGGTCGTTGACGCGATCCAGCCGACGCGGATCGACCCCGATCAGCGAGCCGGCTATCTCGGCGATACCGGCCCGCACACCCAAGGCGTGCGCCGCGATATAGTTCGATCCGAACGGCGTGCACTCGCCCCAGCCTTCCACGCCGCAGTCCGTCTCGATGCGGACGATCGTCGCGTCGAAGCTCGCATAGGTGCGGCCGCCGGAGAGACGGTAAACGCCTTCCGAATAGGGCAGGTCGACCTGATGGCCCTCGATCCGCGCGATCCTCATGATCGGCTTGGCAGCCTTGTGAATGGCGAGCAGGGCAACGGCATCGATGGTTCCTTCGACGGGACCTGACCCTCGCACGGGATGAAGGCGGCGAACCATTCATTCTGCGCAACGATGCTAGAACGTAAGTAGATAAGAGATTGTCGAGCGCTATCGCACGGGATCAGGGGCAACGAGGATCTGGCACGCCAACGCCCTCTTCCCTTCAGGGGAGAGGGCGGGGAGAGGGGCAGTGAGGCAGGCGATGCGGATCACGCACGCCCCTCTCCCAACCCTCTCCCCTTCAGGGGTGAGGGCTTGCTTACAGCTTGCCGGTGAGTTCCGGGACGATCTGGAAGAGGTCGCCGACGAGGCCGAGGT
>CAXTUG010000050.1:0-14222 GCA_964247375.1 uncultured Sphingomonadaceae bacterium | reverse complement strand
CGTCGTGCTCGTACCCGGTTCTTGCGTTGCGGTGGCCGCGGAGGTCGTCGGCGAAGCGTCGTCCCCGCAGCCGGCGATGGCCGCCGTCGCGAGGATCGCAGCAAGCAACAGCGCGAGGGCGGGACCGGGACGGACCCGGCGCTCAGCCGCCCCGCGGTCGGCCGTGCCGGCGAGAAGGGAATCAGGTAGATGGCGGCGCGATCGAGCTTGATCGCGGCGAGCATGCGATCGAACAGGCCGCCGATCTCGCCCGAAAGCAGGCGGCCCGACTGCCGATCCTCCGTTTCGGGCATGTCGACGATCACCGCGATACCGGATTGCGCATCCACGGCCGCGTAGATGCGGGCGGTTACGCCCGGCAGTTCCGCTTCGGCGAGCAGGAAGGCACGGAAGGCGGCGAGCGTCGTCGGCAGGGCGACCGCAGCAACAGGGGCTTCCGCCTTGAGCAACGGCTCGGAATTTGCAGGCGCGGCTTCGACCAGCCAGTTGCGCGGCAGATCGTCGACGAGCGTGTCCACGCCCGCCTCCGCCCACCAGTCCAACGTGCTCAAGGCAACGCCGTCGCTCATGCCAGTCCCCGGATCACGCACATTGATTAAGACGGATGGTTGACGCAGGGGTCAATCTGCGCGCACCGCCTTTCTGACAAGGCGTTCGGCGGGTACGACGACCGGACGCAGCCAGGCTACAGATGGAAGGTCGAATGTCCGAGCGCGAGAGCATGAATTACGATGTCGTGATCGTCGGCGCAGGTCCGGCCGGCCTGTCCGCCGCGATCCGGCTGAAACAGCTGAGTGCCGATCTGGCGGTCTGCGTGCTGGAAAAGGGATCGGAGGTGGGCGCCCATATCCTGTCCGGCGCGGTGATCGATCCGATCGCGCTCGACGAGCTCATTCCCGACTGGCGCGACCGCGGGTGTCCGATGACCGTGCCGGTTACGGAGAATCACCATTGGGTGCTCACCCGGACCGGCAAATACGAGCTGCCGCATCTGCTGATGCCGTCCCTGATGAGCAACAAGGGCACTTACACCGTCTCGCTCGGCAATCTGTGCCGCTGGCTGGCGGATCAGGCGCAGGAGCTGGGCGTCGAGATCTTTCCCGGCTTCGCGGCGGCGGAGATATTGTTCAACGACGATGGATCGGTGAAGGGCGTGGCGACCGGGGACATGGGGGTTGCCCGCGACGGAACGCATCGCGCCGATTACCAGCCCGGCATCGAGCTCCACGCCCGCTACACCTTCCTGGCAGAGGGCGCGCGGGGCAGCCTGACCAAGGAGGCCAAGCGGCTGTTCGATCTGGAGCGCGACTGCCAACCGCAGGTCTACGGCATCGGCATCAAGGAGTTGTGGGACATCGATCCCGCGAAGCACGTACCCGGCCGCGTCATCCATACGCAGGGCTGGCCGCTCAGGGACGAAGTCGGCGGCGGCTTCCTCTATCATCAGGCCAACAACCAGGTGGCGCTCGGTTTCGTGGTCGGGCTCGGCTACTCCAACCCGCATCTCTCGCCGTTCCACGAATTCCAGCGCTGGAAGCAGCATCCCGTCATCCGCGAGATCCTGGAGGGTGGCCGCCGGGTGAGCTACGGCGCCCGCGCGATCAACGAGGGCGGCTGGCAGTCGGTGCCGACCCTGGCTTTCCCGGGCGGGGCGCTCATCGGATGCTCGGCCGGCTTCGTGAACGTTCCCCGGATCAAAGGCACGCATACCGCGATGAAATCGGGCATGCTCGCCGCCGAGGCCGCCGCAGCTTCGCTGGCGGAAGGGCGCGGCAGCGATACGCTCGACAGCTACCAGCCGGCGCTGGAGGCGAGCTGGATCGCGACCGAGCTCAAGAAGGTGCGCAATGCCGAACCCGCGGTCGCCAAGTTCGGGCCGTTCATCGGCACCCTGTGGGCCGGCACCGACATGTGGATGCGCCAGCTGCACATCGGCCTGCCGTACAGCTTCAAGCACCATCGCGACAGCAAGACGCTCTGGCGCAAGGACGTGGCACGGCCGATCGACTATCCCAAGCCGGACGGTGTGATCAGCTTCGACCGCCTCTCGTCGGTGTTCCTGTCCAACACCAATCATGAGGAGGATCAGCCGATCCACCTGACGCTGAAAGATGCCGACGTGCCGATCAGCGTCAATCTGGCGCTCTACGACTCTCCCGAGCAGCGCTACTGTCCGGCCGGCGTCTACGAGATCGTTGGCCAGGAAATTGGTGACCCGCGCCTGCAGATCAACGCGCAGAATTGCGTTCACTGCAAGACGTGCGACATCAAGGATCCCACGCAGAACATCAACTGGGTCGTGCCCGAGGGCGGTGGCGGACCCAATTATCCGAACATGTAAGCGTTTGCCGGTAAGATGAGGTTTCGTAACGCTTTTCTCATGCTTGCAGCAGCGGCTTCAGGGTCCGATGTTGCAATCGCTATCGGCCGATCGTCGCCGGCCGGCCTCTACCTGCGGGCGCGCGCGGCCGAGATTTCCCGCGATACCGGTGCGGCCAGCGCGCAGTTCGGCGCGCTGCTGACGCAGGGAACGACCGATCCGCTCGTGCTCGCCCGCGCCTATCGAGCGGCGCTTGCGAGCGGCGACATGGTGCTGGCATTGCGCGCGGCGCACCTGCTCGCCGCACGGCAGATGCTGCCGCCCGACGCGCGTGTGCTGCTCGCCTTGGAGGCGATCAAGGCGCGTGATTGGCAAAGCGCCCGCGCGACGGTCGAGCTGCTGGCGCAGGACCGCGCTTTCGGCTTCCTGGCGCCATATCTTCGCGGCTGGATCGCGGTCGGTAGCGGCGACGCCGATGCGATCAAGCTGATCAGCGGTGCACGCGTGATTCCGATGGCCGCGCCTTATGCGGCCGAGCAGCAAGCCCTGGCGTTGATCGCGCTCGGCCGGGTGCAGGAAGGCAGGGCTTCGCTCGGTCCGCAGGCCGCGGGTCAGCTCCCTTCGCGGGTGGCGGATGCGGCGCACGGCATCGCTCCCCTGCTGCTGCACCTGGGCGCGGATCTCGCACGGCAGAACGAGGTCGCGGTCGGCATGATCATGGTGCGGCTGGCGACCTATGCCGCCCCGGACGATGCGCGCGGCTGGCTCCTGCTCGCGCAACTGCTCCAGCGGATGCGGCGCGCCGATCTGGCGCTGGCGGCGGCCGACCGGGTCAGCGGCGACGACCCGCTCGCCCCCGCGGCACGGGCGCTCCGGATCGCGCTGCTGAACGATGCCGGCAGGCGACCGGCCGCGCTCGTGGACGCGCTGGCGGCGGCACGACGGCCTTCCGCGGCAAGCCTGGACTGGGGACGCGTCGGCGAGCTCTACATGCTCATGGCGCAACCGGCCGCAGCGGCCGACGCGTTCGCGAAAGCCCTGGCCATGGCCGAGGCGGCACATGCCGCGCCGGAAGAGATCTGGCCGATCCTGCTCCAGATGGGCGGTGCACTGGACCTTGCCGGCGACTGGCCGCGCGCGCGTGCCGCCCTGCTCCGCGCCTACGCCCTGGCGCCGCACGATCCGCTGGTGCTGAACCAGGTCGGCTATGCCGAGATCGAGCACAGGGAAGACATCGTTCGCGCCGAGGCGATGATCGCCGAAGCCAGCCGGGGCAGACCGGATGATGCCGCCATCACCGACTCGCTCGGCTGGGTGCTCCACCTGCAGGGCAAGACCGTCCAGGCCATCCCGCTGCTGGAGCGCGCCGCTGCCGGCGAACCGGGCGAGTCGGCGATCAACGAGCATCTCGGCGACGCCTATTGGGCGGTCGGCCGCTACTATGAAGCGCGCTATGCCTGGCGGGCGGCGCTGCTGACCGCCGAGGATAAGGACAAAGCGCGGCTCGCGTCCAAAGTCGACATCGGTTTGGCGACGTCGACGGCGGCACCCTGATGAATGCCGTCGAAACCGGCTATGCCAAGATCAATCTGGCATTGCACGTCCGGCGACGCGCACCGGACGGCTACCACGCGATCGAGACGCTGTTCGCCTTCGCGGAAGAGGGCGACCTCCTGTCGCTCTCCGAAGCGGCGGGGCTTCGGGTCACCGGACCGTTCGCAGCCGCGCTAGAGGGCGGTGCAAATCTGGTATTGCGCGCTGCGGACGCGTTTGCGGCGATGATCGGCCGTCCGGTCGATACGGGCTTTCAGCTCGACAAGCGGTTGCCGGTCGCGGCCGGGATCGGCGGAGGATCGGCGGACGCCGCCGCCGCCTTACGCCTCTTGTGCCGCCGCTATGGAGTCGATGAGAGCGGGGCGGACGTGTGGAGGGTGGCCGCCGCGCTCGGTGGCGACGTTCCCGCCTGCCGCCCGTCGCGCCCCATGCGCGGCGGGGGCCGGGGTGCGCGGCTGACGCCGGCGGGGGGGGCGGTGGGCGGCGTGCCGCTGCTGCTGGTCAACCCGATGCGGCCGCTCACGACCGGCAGCGTCTTTGCGCGCTGGGACGGCGTGGATCGCGGACCGCTGGCGGAAGACGACGTGCTGCGTGCCGCGGAGCGCGGACGCAACGACCTGGAGGCGCCCGCAATCGCCATCCTGCCGGTGATCGGTACCGTGCTCGGGTTGCTGGCGGGGCAGGAGGGCGTCCGGCTCAGCCGAATGTCCGGTTCGGGCGCGACCTGCTTCGCGCTGTTCGAGGACGAGCCGAACCGCGACCGTGCCGCCGCTACGATCGCCGCCGCTCATCCGGACTGGTGGCTGCTGCGGACGAGGCTGCGGTGAGCGAGGCGTGGATCGACATTGCCGGCGATCCGGGTTCGGGCATGCTGCTGGTGGCGGACCATGCCTCCAATCGCCTGCCGGACGGCGTCGATCTGGGGGTGCCGGAGGTCGCCATTCAGGCGCATGTCGCATGGGACATCGGCGTGGCGCCGCTGGCAGCGATGCTCTGCGCTCAACTGCATTGTCCGGCGGTGCTGGGCGGCGTCTCGCGGCTGCTGATCGATCTCAATCGCGAGGAGGATGCGCCCGGTCTCATCCCCGAAACGAGCGACGGTCAGGTCGTACCGGGCAATGCGGCGCTCGGCAGCGAAGTCCGTCGCCAGCGGATCGATCATTACTGGCGGCCTTACCACGACCATATCTCAAGCATCATACGAGAGCATCGACCCAAGCTGCTGATCTCGCTGCACAGCTTCACGCCGAGACTTGCCACATCGGCGGCCGAGCGGCCGTGGCAGATCGGCATCCTCTACAACGAGGATGATCGCGCCGCGCGGATCGCGCTGCCGTATCTGGCGGCGGCTGGGATCGTAGCCGGCGACAATCTGCCTTACTCCGGCAAGGTGCTGAACGCGACCATGAACCGCCATGGCGAGGAGAACGGCATCCCGTATCTGGGCGTCGAGGTGCGGCAGGACCTGATCGATCATGAGGCGGGCGTCCAGCGCTGGACCGAGCGGCTGGCTCCGGTGATCCGAACCGTGTTCGCCGGCTTGGCGGAGACTGCGTGATGACCATGCCGGTCCTCACTGCGGCCGAGATGCGGTCGGCCGAGCAGCGGACGATCGATTCCGGCGCCAGCGTCGAGCAGCTGATGGAGCGCGCCGGCGCTGCGATCGCGGAAGCGGTGTGGCGGATCGCGGGCGCAAGCGAGATCCTGATCCTCTGCGGTCCGGGCAATAATGGCGGCGACGGCTATGTCGCGGCACGCATGTTGAAGGAGCGAGGGGCCGCCGTAAGGATAGCATGTGCGGCATCCCCCGCGACCGAACCGGCCCGAGCCGCTGCCGCCGCCTGGGATGGCGGGACGGAGCCGCTCGCACGGGCGCGGCCGGCCCCCGTGCTGGTGGATGCGCTGTTCGGAACCGGTCTCGCGCGCCGATTGGACGCGGAGGTCGCGGACGCCCTGCAACGGCTCTGCGACGCGGCACAGCGTCGGATCGCGGTCGATCTCCCCAGCGGCGTGTCGACCGACGACGGCAGATTGCTCGGCGCCGTGCCGCAGTTCGACCTGACCGTCGCTCTGGGTGCGTTGAAGGTTGCGCATCTGCTGCTGCCGTCCGCCGATCGGTGCGGCCGGGTCAGCGTGGCCGAAATCGGCGTCCCGGTCGAGAACCCGCGTACCTGTCGGATCGGCAGGCCGCGTCTGTCCGTGCCGCCGCACGATTCCAACAAATATAGCCGCGGCAAGCTCGTGATCGCGGGTGGCGCCATGCCGGGCGCCAGCCGGCTGGCAGCGCTCGCCGGGCAGCGGTCGGGACCCGGCTATGTTGAACTGCTGGACACCGGCAGCGATGCGCTGCCGCAGTCGATCGTGCAGCGTCCGTGGAGCGACAAGGCGCTGGCCGACGATCGCGTGAAGGCGGTGGTGGTAGGGCCTGGGCTCGGTCTCGACCGGTCGGCGCGCGACCGGCTGGACGCCGTGCTCGCCAGCGGCAAGCCGCTGGTGCTGGACGCCGATGCGCTGACGCTGGTGGGGCGTACCCGACACGACCGGCTCGCCGGCCACGTGATCACGCCGCACTGGGGCGAGTTCGTGCGGCTGTTCGGAGACGACGGCGCCGACCGGCTGACGCAGGCGCGCCGGGCGGCGGCGGAGTCCGGGGCGATCATAGTGCTGAAAGGCAGCGACAGCATCGTCGCCCGGCCGGACGGGCGCGCCGCCATTGCCGCGCTGGCGCCATCGTGGCTGGCGAGTGCCGGCACGGGCGACGTGCTGTCCGGGATCGTCGGCGGCCTGCTCGCCGCCGGCCGCACGCCGTTCGACGTGGCGCGCGACGCGATCTGGCTGCACAGCCAGGCAGCGCGCCTCGCCGGACCGATGCTGATCGCCGACGACCTGATTGCGCAGCTTCCCGTAGCGATCGAGTCCTGCCTGTGACGATCGCCACCATCGTCAGGCTCGCCGCACGCGGGGACGGCGCGACGAACGATGGTCGCCATCTGCCGCTTACCGCACCGGGCGACAAGATTACCGACGCCGGGGAAATCGTGGCGGGGCCACACCATGTCGTCCCGCCCTGTCGCCATTTTCCGCGCTGCGGCGGGTGCCAGCTGCAGCATGTGGACGACACGGCCTATGCCGACTTCCTGATCGAGCGGGTGACGGGAGCGCTGGCGTCGCAGGGACTCGGCGCACCCGAGATACGCGTGCCGCACCTGTCGCCGCCGCGAACTCGGCGTCGTGCCTCACTCCGCGTCGAGCGGATCGGGCGGCAGGTCGTCATCGGCTTCAACGAGGCGGCGAGCCACCGCATCGTCGACATGCGCGAGTGCCACATCCTGTTGCCGCAACTGTTCGCGCTGGTGGGGCCGCTGCGCGCGCTCATGGGCCAGCTGCTGGCCCCGCGCCGAAAGGCTAACGTCGCGCTGACCTGGACAGATCAGGGCGCGGACGTCGCGATCGAAGGTGTGACGGTGGAAGGCCTGTCGGCACAGGAGGCGCTGATCGCCTTCGCCGCAGAACAGCAGTTGGCGCGGCTCTCGATCGACGAGGGCTATGGCAGCGAACCGCGGTGGGAACCGGAGCCGGTGACGGTCACGCTCGGCGGTTCAGCGGTGGGTTTGCCGGTCAGGGGCTTCCTGCAGGCGACCGCCGACGGCGAGGAGGCACTGACCGCCGCGGTACGCGAGGCGATCGGCGGAAGCGCCAGTATCGCCGACCTGTTCGCCGGCCTGGGCACCTTCGCCTTGGCGATGGCCGACGGTGCGCGGGTGCTGGCGATCGAGGGTGCGCGCGACGCGGCCCTGGCGCTCCGCACCGCCGCCGGCCGCTCGCGGTCGAACATCGCGATCTGTTCCGCCGTCCGCTGGACCAGGCCGAACTCGGCCGGTTCGATGCGGTCATCCTCGATCCGCCGCGTGCCGGTGCCAGGGAGCAGATGCCCGCGCTCGCCAAGGCCGATGTCCGGAAGCTGGCCTACGTCTCCTGCAACCCGGCGACGTTCGCGCGCGATGCGCGCCTGCTGGCGGATGGCGACTGGGGATTGCGCTGGATCCGGCCGGTCGGGCAGTTCCGCTGGTCGACCCACGTCGAACTGGTGGCCGCGTTCGAACGCGATTGATCTTCCCGGCCGATTAGCATTCGGGAAAGATATCGGGCTTATAAGCGCGCGATGGAGTCACGCTGGTTTCCTCCATCCTGTGATGCGCCGCAGCCGCCGGACGGCTTGACGGCGATCGTCGGCGATGTGGGCCGTCAGACGATCCGGCTCGGCCTCACCGATACGACGGGAGCACTTCGCCGCGATACGATCCGGGCTTATGCCGGTGCGACCCAGTCGACCATCTCCGGCGCGCTCAGCACCTTTGCGCGCGAGTGCGGGCTGAACGGCTTGCCGCGCCGCTGTGCGCTCGCGCTGTCGGGCGCACCGCGCGGCGACACGATCTCTATCACGAACAGCCGCTGGTTCGTATCGCGCAGTGGGCTGCGTTCGATGCTGCAGGCGGAGCCGCTGATCCTCAACGATTTCGCGGCGATCGCCTGGTCGCTGACGGCGAAGCAAGGAACGGCGCGGATCGAGTCGACCGATCTCGGCACGATCAGTCCGGCGACCACCGAAGGCACGTACTGCATCATCGGCAGCGGCAGCGGCCTGGGCGTCGCGATCATTCAACGCGACAGCTTCGGCCATTTTGCCGTGCTCGCGACCGAGGCCGGCCACTGTCCGTTCACCTTCAACGCGCCCGAGTGGCAGCCGATCGCGGACATCATGCGGCGTGGCGGTCCTCCGCTGAGCGCGGAGCAGATGATGGCGGCGAACGGCCTTCATCGCATCTACCTCGCCGTCGTCGAGCAGGCCGGCAGTCCTCCGCACGCCAGGGACTCGGTGGAGGTGGTGCACCGTGCCGAGGCGATGCGCGATCCCGCCGCGGTGAAGGCGATCGACCTGACGGCGCGGGCGCTGTGGCAGTTCGCGGGCACCATGGCGTTGAGCCACGGCGCCTGGGACGGCGTGATCCTGACGGGCAGCCTGACGCACGCGATCGCCAAGGTGCTGCGGCAGCAGAATGTGCGCAGTCAATTCTGCCTCCCCGGACCGTTCGCGCGGGAATTGACGCGCGTGCCGCTCGGCTTCGCCCGGTTCGATCATGGCGAGTTGGAGGGGGCGGCGCAGGCGCTGCTGCTGCGCGACCAGGCGCAGGCGCGCGCATCGGTTGCCGTCGCGGCGTGAAACCGGCACTCTGATCGTCGGTTTGATCGGGATCGATCGGAACGGCGCGAGGGGACCAGGGATGAACGTTTCCAAGGGCGGAGTGGTCGAGCGCATCGCCAGGGTGCTCGCCGGCCAGCAGCTGAGCGCCAATGCCGAGGGCGCCGATCGGCACGCCGCCATCGCGGTCGACCAGGCGTGGCCCGACCATGTGGATGATGCCGTCGCGGTGCTGCGTACCCTGCGGGAGCCGGACGCGGCGATGGCGGCGGCGGGCGACCCGGCCATCTGGGAACGGATGATCCTGGCGGCCCTGCCTGAAGAGTGAGCGCGCGTCATCGGCATGCGGCGAAGCAAGCCTTCCGCCGCGCTAATCAATAGAAGGTGGCTGGATTGGGCGGCGGCATGTCGCAGGCGCGATGATGGCCGTGCTTGCAGGCCCAGACCTGACGCCGCCACGCGCGCATCGCATCGGCATAGGCGACCTGCTGGCGCGCATAGCGTGCATCGGTGCGGTCTACCGCCGCATCATGCTTAGCCAGGGCATCCAGATAAGCAGCGCGATCGGCGTCATATTGCGCCTGCGAATCCTGATATTGTGCGAGCGTCGCATCGGTGGCGGCCGCCGCCGCGGATCCGGTCTGGCTGTTGAGGGCCGCGGTTCCGGGCGCGCCGCCGGCGTTGATCGCCGCCTGATTGGGCATCGGCGTCGCAGCATAGCCACGCTGATACTCCTCGGCCGGCGAGCGGCCGGTGTCCTCGGTACCGGAGGTGCTCTGCGCCAGACACGGCGTCAGCGCCACCGCCGCCAGCAACAGGCCGATCGCAGGTTTCGCCGACATTCTTCTCTCCTTCGTTGCGGTGCCGACACAACGAAAGCGCGTGTAAGCCGTTCCGGAACGGCTCAGCTGGCGGGTGAGAAAGCGCCGGTCTCCTCGTCGAGGAGGTGAAGAATACCCTCCGCGATGGCGAAATAGGCCCCGCGCAGCCGGAGCGTGCCCGCAGCCTCGCGCTTCGGAATGAAGGGAAAGGTCCGCAGATTGGCCAGGCTGACCCTGACGCATTCCAGTTCCAGCGCATGTACGCCCGCGGGTCCGGTGCCATGTTCGGCGACGACACGGTCGCGCGCTTCGTCTAGCAGCGATACCCAATCGGCGATGAAGCCGCCGCGACCGGGCGGCTCGCCCTCGAAGGCGTGGTTCAGCGATGCCGCGACGCCGCCGCACGCGCCATGCCCCATCACGATCACGTCGGCGACGTTGAGCTGGGTCACCGCGAATTCCAGCGCGGCCGACACGCCGTGGTGTCCGCCGGTGGTCTCGAACGGCGGCACGAGGTTGGCGATGTTGCGGACGACGAACAGTTCGCCCGGCGACACGTCGAAGATGCGGGTGGGATCGACCCGGCTGTCGGAGCAGGCGATCACCAGGGTCTTGGGGCTCTGTCCCTCGGCCAGCTCGGCCCAGCGCGCGCGCTGCCGTGACCAGTCCTCGGCATGGAAGCGGTGGTAGCCGGCCACCAGTGCGTCGAAATTGCTCATGCGCGATGCCTTAGCGGCTCGGCCGGGGGTGGCAAGTCGCGGGCGGCGACGCTATCTGGCAGCCATGAACGAGCCGCTGCCGATCCGCCCGCCGCGCGAGCGCAAGCCCGACTGGATTCGGGTGAAGGCGCCGACCAGCCACGGCTTTGTCGAGACGCGCCAGCTGATGCGCCGTCTCAACCTTGCGACCGTGTGCGAGGAGGCTGCCTGTCCCAATATCGGCGAGTGCTGGACCAAGAAGCACGCGACGGTGATGATCCTGGGTGACGTATGTACCCGCGCCTGCGCCTTCTGCAACGTCAAGACCGGGATGCCGCGCGCCGTCGACCTCCAAGAGCCGCAGCATGTGGCGGACGCGGCGGCGGAGCTCGGCCTGACCCACATCGTGGTGACCTCGGTCGATCGCGACGACCTGAAGGACGGCGGTGCCAGCCAGTTCGTGAAGGTGATCGAGGCGCTGCGGCGGACCACGCCGTCGACCACGATCGAGATCCTGACGCCCGACTTCCGCAACAAGGCCGAGAGCGCGGTCGAGGCGATCGTCGCGGCACGGCCGGATGTCTACAACCACAATCTCGAGACGGTGCCGCGGCTCTATCCCACGATCCGGCCGGGCGCGCGCTACTATGCCTCGCTGCGGCTGCTGGAGCAGGTGAAGAAGCTCGATCCCTCGATCTTCACCAAGTCCGGCGTGATGGTCGGCCTGGGCGAAGAGCGGCTGGAGGTTCATCAGGTGATGGACGACATGCGCTCGGCCGGCATCGATTTCCTCACCATGGGACAATATCTCCAGCCCACGCCCAAGCATGCCAAGGTCGCCGAGTTCGTGACGCCGCAGGCTTTTGCCGCCTACGGCGCGATCGCGCGTGCCAAGGACTTCCTGCTGGTCGCCGCAACCCCGCTCACGCGGTCGAGCTACCATGCCGGCGACGATTTCGAGCGGATGCGCGCGGCGCGGCAGGTGCAACTCGAGGCAGGTCGTGCCTCGACATAGGGAAACGCGCCGGCTTCCTTACACGCCGGAACAGATGTTCGATCTGGTTGCTGATGTCGGGCGCTACGGCGAGTTCCTGCCCTGGGTAGCGGCGGTGAGGGTTCGTTCCGACAGCCCGACGGAGATGGTCGCCGACTTGGTCGTCGGCTTCCGGGCACTCAAGGAGCGCTTCACGTCGCGCGTGACCAAGCAGCGGCCGCGCGAGATCCACGTCGACTATCTCGACGGCCCGCTCAAATATCTCCGGAACGACTGGACGTTCGAGCCGGATGGGGAGGGCGGCTGTCTGGTCGGCTTCCGCGTCGATTTCGAGTTCAAGAGCCGCATCTTCGAAGCGCTCGCCGGACAGATGTTCGGCATCGCGCTGAAACGCATGGTCGGCGCTTTCGAGACCCGTGCCGCCAAGCTCTACGGCGCGGGGGATTCGCCCGGCAGCAGCAGCTCCAGCGCGCACAGCGCCGCCTGAAGGCGGATGCCGGCGCGGCCGAGGTCGCCGAAGTCGCGCTGATCGGTGATCGCATCCTCGGGATCGTCGCCTGCCTTGGAAAGGGCGAACACGACCGTGCCGACCGGCTTGCGGTCGCTGCCGCCGCCGGGGCCGGCAATGCCGGTGATCGCGACGCCGACGTCGCTGCCCGACTTGGCGACCGCGCCATGTGCCATCGCCCAGGCGGTGGCGAGGCTGACCGCGCCGAACGTCTCGATGACGTCGCCGGCAACGCCGAGCAGCGCGGTCTTCGCGTCGTTGGAGTAGGAGACGAACCCTGCGTCGAACACGTCGGAAGAGCCGGGTATCTCCGTCAGCGCAGCGCTGACGAGCCCGCCGGTGCAGCTCTCGGCCACGGAGATGCGGCGTCCGGCGGCGCGGTTCTCGTCGATCACGCGACGGGCGAGCGCCACGAGTTCGGGCGGCAGCAGGGTATCGGTCACAGGCCGTTCGGCTCCAATCTGCAGATCTTCAGCACCTGCGCCAGCCCCTTGTCCTTGCGATCGGCAATGGTGATGGCGAGCACCGTCAGCCGGCCGACGTCGGTGCCCGACAAGGCGCGCGCATCCATGATCGCCTCGTTGGCGACGAAGCAGTCGTTACGGTCGATCTGCTTGGCGAGGAAGCTGCCGATCAGCGGCTCTGCCAGCACGCGCACCGCGTCGGAGTTCATGTCCGCCGGCATGGGCTGCCCCAGGAACTTCTGGAAGATCATGCCGATCGCACGCCGCGCCTGCGGCCAGGCGGCGGCGCTGTCCGGCCGGTAACGGTCGGCGAGCGCCTCGGCGTGGGCGACGAGATAGGCGGTGGGCGGCAACACCTCGGCACACCGACGGCCGAGTCTCTCCACCAGCGTGGGCAAGGCGTAGGTGACCAGCGCCGATGCCTGCGGCTGCGGCAGGCAGTCCGTGCTCTGGGCGAGCGCCGTCGACGGCAGCGCCGCCAGCATCAGCGCCAGACCCGCTCTCCTCACGCGTCGCTCTCCGGCAGGCGCACGGTCGCCGCCGCCTGCGCCGCGATCCCTTCGCGGCGGCCGGTGAAGCCCAGGCGCTCGGTGGTCGTGGCCTTGATGCTGATCTTCGCCTCCGTGAGCCCCAGCAGGTCGGCGATACGCGCGCGGATTGCGTCGCGGTGCGGACCGACCTTCGGCTCCTCGCAGATAATGGTTAAGTCCACGTGATCGATCCGTCCGCCCTGCGCCTGGATCAGGTCGCAAGCATGGGTGAGGAAGAGGTGGGATGCGGCACCGCGCCACTTGGGATCGCTCGGCGGGAAGTGCATGCCGATATCTCCGGCCCCGATCGTCCCCAACAGCGCGTCGGTGAGGGCGTGCAGACCGACGTCCGCGTCGGAGTGGCCGGCCAGCGCGCGGCCGTGGGGGATGTGAACCCCGCCGACCCACACGCCGTCGCCGGCCGTGAAGCCGTGCACGTCGAAGCCGAGCGCCGTTCGCGATACCATGGCAGCAGTTAGCCGGCGCTCCGCCGCGGCCAGATCCTCGGCATAGGTGATCTTGTCGAGCATGGAAGAACCCGGCACGGTGGCGACGTTCAGACCGGCGGCCCGCGCGATCTGCGCATCGTCGGTCGCCTCGCGCGTTGCGTCCCAGGCGGCGTGCGCCGCGCGGATCGCCTCGGTGTGGAAGGCCTGCGGCGTCTGCACGCGCATCAGCCGCTCGCGCGCTACGGTCGCGCCGAGCATGTCCCCGGCCTCGGCCAGCGTGTCGGGCACCGGCAGGACGGGTACCGCGCCGGAGGCATCATCGAGGGCTGCCAGGAGCCGGTCGATCACCTCCGTGGGTACGAACGGCCGCGCGGCATCGTGGATCAGCACGCGGTCGCCGTCGGCTGCGGCGAGACCGTTCACGATCGACTGGCGGCGGGTGGCGCCGCCGATCACCGGCGGTGCAATCGACCGGCCGCCGATCGCCGATCGGTAGAGCGACTCCTGTCCCTCGCCGATGACAACCTGGATCCGGTTGATCGCGGGGTGGCGGCCGAGCGCGTCGATCGCGTGGGCCAGAACGGCGCGGCCGCCGGCGGCGGCATATTGCGTGGGGAGGTTGGTGCCGCCGGGGGTTCCGGCTCCGGCGGCGCCGCTCAGGGGAGTGGGGCGGGCGAGCATGGG
>CAXTUG010000049.1:13297-14297 GCA_964247375.1 uncultured Sphingomonadaceae bacterium | reverse complement strand
GCCACTCCTTGACCTCTTCCAGCACCGCATCGGTCACCCGGCTGATCAGGTCCGGCGACACCTCGGTCCCGTAAATCTCCCGCAAGTGCCCCTGGATCTCGCGCACCGTCAGCCCGCGTGCATACAGGCTGACGATCTTGTCGTCGAAACCATCCAGCCGCGTCACCCCTTCGGCACCAGCTGCGGCTCGAACGTGCCTGCCCGATCGCGCGGGATCGACAGGTCGAGCTCGCCTTCCTCGGTCAGGACGGTCTTGCCCGAATGGCCATTGCGGCTGTTGCCGCTGCCGCGGCCGGCCGGATCATGCTTCTCATAGCCCAGGTGATGCGTCAGCTCGCCACCCAGCGCCCGCTCCATCAACGCCTTCTTCAAATGCCGGAATAGCCCATCGTCGCCCAACAGATCCTCAGGCTTCTCCAGCCCGGACAGCAACTCGTCCAATACCTCGGGCTTGATCGCTCGCGTCATCTTCGAGTCCCTTCCTCTCAAGAATGAGACCCGTCACTCCTCTTACACAAGAAATCTGACACCCTCGATCAGCGTGCCGGCCTTGACCATGAAGCCGGCCGCATCGAGCTGGCGCGACACTTCGGCGAACAGCGCCTCGCCCAGCCCCGCCTCCACCAGCGCCAGCCGGAACCGGCACAAGGTCGTCTCCCCCGCCTTCGCGGGGGCAGGCTGGCGTCGCCTCCTCCAGCGCCAGACCGCAGAAGCGGCGGAACGACACCCGGTCCGACAACGCCTCCTCCAGCCCCGGATCGGACAGACCATACCATTGCTGCAGCAGCAGCGCCCGGACCATCGCCAGCGCCCGATACGGCGGACGGCCCATCACGCCCGGACGCACCCGCTTCACCAGCGCCTCCACCGGTGCCCAGTCGATCAGCCCCGCAATCCGCTCCAGACGCGCATTGCGGCCAAACCCCGCCGGCAGAAACACCTCGGCAAATCCCCGCTGATCCATCACCCGCCTCCAGCAACCGCCTCAACAGTGAATCAG
>CAXTUG010000049.1:0-13287 GCA_964247375.1 uncultured Sphingomonadaceae bacterium | reverse complement strand
ACTTCGCAGAGGTCTCGCGCAGGCCGGGGTCGAACGGACGAACCGGACGATAAGGAGGCGACCATTAAGCGCTACTATTACGAGACGCATGATCACCTGCGACAGCACCTCACCGACTTTGTCGCCGTCTACAACTTCGCCCGTCGCCTCAAGACCCTGCGCGGCCTCACACCGTACGAAGCCGTCTGCAAAGCATGGACAGAGGGCCCGGGTCGGTTCATCTCAAACCCGCACCACCAATCGCCGGGACCAAATATCTAACTCTCCGCCTTTCGCGATCGGCCCAGAACCGCTGCGGAAAATGCTCCACCTACCAACGCTTTTTCTCCGCTCGCTTCCAATAGTGTAAATCCAATGACGGCTAACACCAGCGGCAGGCATCCGGAAGGGAATGTCTGTTCGGCGTTTAAAGCGGCGGCTCGCTTCCGGTCAGAAAAACGACGTATCGCGAGCCGGCGAGACGTGGAACATGCGGCTGTACTCGCGACTGAACTGAGACGCGCTTTCGTAGCCGACCTGGTAGGCCGCTTCCGCCACGCTGATACCGTCCATCACGAGCAACCGCCGTGCCTCGGCCAGTCTGAGATGTTTCTGAAACTGAAGCGGCGTCAATGCGGTCACTGCTTTGAAGTGCTGGAAGAAGGACGATGGGCTCATCTTGGCCAGTTCGGCAAGGCGATCGACCCTGATCGGGCGCGTGAACGTCGTGCGGAGATGGTGCACCACCTCAGCGATGCGCTTGGCGGAACCAGACACGCTTGCCTGCGTAGCGATCCTCCCGCCGTTCGGGCCTACAAGCAACCAATAATAGATTTCGCGCATAATGGAGGAATGCAGGATGGGTATCGCACCGGGATGTTCGGCTGCCCGGATGAGCCGGACTACGCAATCTCCAATAAATTCGTTGGTCTCCTCGACCAGCACGTTGGAAATGGATTTTTCTCGCGCACGAATCGGCTCTGGCATCTGCTCAATAACCTCCCGCATGCCGTTGAGGCTCAACTCGAGGCCTAGTCCGATGAACGGCTTGCCGACGGTCGCCTCGGCCACGTGAACCAACGTCGGGACGTCCGCAGTAACGATGGCCGATTGTCCCTCGCGGAAGATCGTACCGGACTCACCTGTCACCAGCTCTTTAGCGCCCTGGAGTATCAGGCAGAGCGCCGGGCGGTACATGATACACTGCGGCCGGGTGGGTCTGATGGATCGCATGACGATCAGGCCGGGCACGCGCGTCCGGAACAGGCCGTCTCCATCTCCCGCCTCCTTTTGGAGTTCTTGCGCAGCTTCCTTCAACAAGGTTGACATGGATTCCGGCTCAGCTCCTGAAACCGCCGCCCGGCGACGTTGGACAATGTCATCGAAGCAATAGCATGGATTGGAGAATCAGGCACTATTTTCGTCCTTTTCGGCATTCGGCTCAGTCGACCCGACCTCTACTCTCCGATGCCAGCCTGCACCTCGCCGGCGGTATCACTGACGTCGAAGGGATGTGGCATGTCGAAGATTGCGCTTGTTACGGGTGCCAACAAAGGCAT
This sequence comes from uncultured Sphingomonadaceae bacterium, assembly GCA_964247375.1. GTDB lineage: Bacteria > Pseudomonadota > Alphaproteobacteria > Sphingomonadales > Sphingomonadaceae > Sphingomonas_I. Next base: position 11,749 of record CAXTUG010000049.1, on the reverse strand, counting down.
CGGCTTCGAGACGGCTCGCCGCCTCGGCGGAATCGGTTTTCGCGTATGGCTCGGTGCGCGCGACGCGGCGCGGGGCGACGCGGCGGCAAAAGCCCTGCTAGATCTCGGATACGATGTTCAACTTCTCCCGATCGCCGTGGACGATGAGGAAAGTGTACGGGCTGCGGCCGACCGCGTGGTCGCGACGAACGGCAAGCTGGACGTCCTGATCAACAATGCGGGCATTGCCGGGACCTACGCCGATCCGCTGAGCGAGAGCATCGACGACATCCGCCGCATCTACGAAACCAACGTGTTCGGCGCGATCAGCGTAATTCGCGCTTTCCTGCCGGCGCTTAAAGCCGCGGGCAGGTCCAACATCGTCAACGTCAGCAGCGGCCTGGGCTCGCTGGCTTGGATGTGCGATCCGCAGAACCCCTACTACAATGCCAACCTGCTCGGATATAACAGCTCGAAGACGGCGCTGAATGCGGTGACGGTATCTTTTGCAAAGGCGCTTGCTGCGTTCGGCATACGGGTCAACAGCGTGAACCCGGGCTATACGCGAACGGATTTTACGTACGGCCAGGGCGACCGGTCGGCCGAGGAGGCTGCCGAGGTCATCGTCGGCATTGCCACCACCGCGGACGATGGACCCAATGCGGATTTTATCGGCGATAACGGCACGCTGCCCTGGTGAAGCGGTCGAGGCGGTTCGCACAGCCCTGGCATTGAAGCCAGGACGCGCTTACCCTGTTATCCTTATCGTTATTTAGAGTAAGCGGAAAGGCTAACAGCAGAACGCTCAGGGCGGCAGCGGGATTACTTCCGCCTTGGGCATGGTGATGATATCGCCCAGCGTGGCGTAGTGCGGTCCCCCGAGACGCGCGATCGGGTCAAGCTCCGCGGTATCGATCTTGCCGTTCCGGAGGAGATGGTCGGAAACCTGAAACATCACCACCCGACCGATCACGATCCGGTCGGCCTCATCGCCGAGCTCAATGGTCGAATGAAGGCGGCATTCAAGGGCGGCCGGCGCAGCGGCAAGCCGCGGCGTCTTCACCGCCGCGCTCTCGCAGGTCTGCAAGCCCAGTGCTTCCACTTCGCTATGGCCCGGCGGATACTCTGCGGAGCTGGCGTGTAGCGGATGCAGCAGCGACTGGTTTGCAATGTTGACCACGAACTCCCGGTTGCGCAAAATGTTGACGACCGTGTCCTTGAGATGTCCCTTGAGATCGAGTTCGCGCAGTCCGGCAGTAACCGTTATCATAGGCGGCTTGTGAGAGCAGAAGGTAAAGGCGGAGAAGGGCGCCAGGTTCACGCCGCCGTCAGGTGATAAGGTCGTTATCCAGGCAATCGGCCGCGGTACGACCAAGCCCGTCATTATCTTGTAATTCTCAAGGTGGGTCTGCGGCTCTGGGTCGATCTGCATGTCAATGATCCCCTAAATCAACGTCGGCAGCCATGCTGACGCCGTCGCGTCGCGCGCCTTGAGGTGACGGCTGGTGGATGCGACCTCCGTCGAAAGGTCGCCTGAAGAAGCTGCCTGCCTCTGCCACCAGCCCGCGCAGAAAGCGCCTGGTCAACCTGACCTGCGCGGTCTCCGCCACGTCGGCGTGAACCATCATCCAGTAGGAGCGCTTCAATGAGAATTGCTCGGGCAGCACCGGGATCAGCTCCGCGGCCGTGGCGGCAACGTAAGCGGGCAATACGCACAACCCGAAACCGGACATGGTCGCGCTCAGCTGCGCCTGCAGGCTGCTGTTTTGCAGGCGTGCGCGCAGATGCGGCTTGATCTCCGACAGGTAGTTGAGTTCCCGTGTGAAGATGAGATCGTCGACATAACCGATGAAGGAATGATGACCGAGGTCTTCGCGCGACAGGATCGGCGCGGCGCTCTGCAGGTAATCTTTGGAGCCGTAGACGAAAAGATCGTAATCGGTGAGAAGTTCTCGGACGAAGTTGCCGCCTTGCGGTGGCGTCATCGTAACCGAAACATCTGCTTCGCGTCGCGACAGGGCCACGATCTGCTGGATGGTGATCATTTCGATCGCCAGCTGGGGATGCGCGGATGCCAATCGCCCGATGCGCGAGGCGAGGAAGAAGTTGCCGAAGCCTTCCGGGGTGCTGATCCGCACTGCGCCGGCGAGCCCCTGCTGCTGACCTGCTGCCGCCTCCTCGATCCGGACCGCCTCGGCTTCCATGGCGCCGGCAGTCGCAAGCAGCGCCTCACCATGCTGGGTGAGATTGTAACCGCGCGGATTGCGCTCGAACAATTGCAGCCCCAGCGCCGCCTCCAAGGCGGCAATCCGGCGCGAAACGGTCGCGTGATCGGTGCCCGTCCGCCGGCCCGCGAGCGAGATCGTCCGAGATCTTGCTACCGCGAGAAAGAAGCGCAAGTCGTTCCAATTGAACGCGGGGCGGCTCATGTGCCGTTCGCCGCTTCACGCGCGACGGTTCGGCACAACCGATCGCCTCTGGCGACCGCCCGGAGCGGCATCTGCTCCCTCACACCGCGAAATCCGCGCCGGTACTTGCCTTCACGTGGTCGAGCGAGACGTCGGGCGCACGCTCGATCAGGCGGAAGCGGGCATTGCGATCTGCGCGCGCGAAAACGCCGAGGTCCGTGATCACCATGTCGACCGCGTTGACCCCGGTCAGCGGCAGCGAGCAGCGGCGCACAAACTTCGGACTGCCGTCCCTGGAGACATGCTCCATGGTGACGATAATCCGCCGCACCCCGGCGACCAGGTCCATCGCTCCGCCCATTCCCTTGACGGACTTTCCCGGGATCATCCAGTTCGCGACATCACCCGTTTCGGAGACCTCCATCGCGCCCAATATGCTGAGGTCGAGATGCCCGCCGCGGATCATGGCGAAGCTCGTCGCCGAGTTGAAATAAGCGCTGTTCGGCGCTTCGGTGACCGTCTGCTTCCCGGCGTTGATCAGGTCGGCGTCGACCTCATGATCGAGCGGGAACGGTCCCATGCCGAGCAGGCCGTTCTCGCTGTGGAAAGTAACGTCGATGCCAGTCGGCAGATGGTCCACGACCAAGGTCGGAATGCCGATCCCGAGATTGACGTAGAAGCCGTCCCTGATTTCCCGGGCGGCGCGGGCCGCAATCTGGTCTCTCGTCCAGGGCATCAGACGGTCTCCGCCACGCGCGTGGTGCGAAATTCGATCGTCTTGTCGTAGGGCGCGCCGAGCACGATCCTCTTCACGTAGATTCCCGGCAAATGGATCATGTCCGGCGCAAGCGTGCCGACGGGGACGATCTCCTCCACCTCGGCGACGCAGATCTTCGCTGCCGTGGCCATGACCTCGTTGAAGTTCCGCGCGGTCTTGCGGAAGATCAGATTGCCGCTCTCGTCCGCCCTCCAGCCCTTGATGATCGCGAGATCGGCGAAGATGCCGTACTCCATGAGATAGTCGGCGTCGCCGAAGCGACGCCCTTCTTTGCCCTTTGCGACCTCGGTTACGACGCCGGTCCGGGGGTAGAAGGCCGGGATGCCGGCGCCTCCCGCGCGGCAGCGTTCCGCCAATGTGCCCTGCGGGCAGAACTCGACCTCCAGCTCACCGGACAGATATTGTCGCTCGAACTCCCGATTGCCGCCGATATACGAGCTGATCATCTTCCTGATCTGACGCGAGACGAGAAGCTTGCCGAGCCCGACGTCGTCGATGCCGGCGTTGTTGGACGCGAAGGTAAGATCACGGACGCCGCCAGCCAGGATCGCGTCGATCAACCGCTCGGGGATGCCGCAGACGCCGAAGCCGCCCGAGCATATCTGCATGCCATCGAAGAGCAGGCCGTCGAGCGCCGCCGCCGCGTCCGGGTAGACCTTGTTCGCCATCGCCGGATCAGCCTTTCACCTGCTCGAGTACGGAAACGCAGCTTGCCACCGCACCGCCGCCCATGTTGAAGCACAGGCCCAGTTCCGGGCGGCGGTCCAGGTTCATGTCGCCTGCCTCGCCGGTCAGCAGGCGTGCCGCGGTAACGTGCATCGACACGCCGGTCGCACCGACCGGATGCCCCTTGGCCTTGAGCCCGCCCGACAGATTGATCGGCAGCCGTCCGTCGCGCTTGGTGATCCCCTCGGCGAGTGCGGCGACGGCCTGTCCGGGGGCCGCCAACTCCATCGCTTCCATCGTGAGGAGTTCGGCGATGGTGAAGCAATCATGCACTTCCGCGAAATCCACGTCGGCCACGCCGACTCCTGCCGCGGCATAGGCCTTCGCGAAGGCGCGCCGTGGCCCTTCGAAATCGGCCAATCGCTTGGCCGAGAGGGGCAGCAGATCGTTGACCTGCTCGGCGGCGCGGAAGTGCACCCCTCGACGAAACCGGGGAAGCAGGTCCCGATGCACCACCACCAGCGCCGCAGCGCCGTCCGAGATCAGCGAGCAATCGCTCAACTTGAGCGGCGAGGCGATCATCGGGTTGCGATCCGACACGTTGAGCGCGAAGTCGAGATCGATCGCCCGGTGCATCTGCGCCAGCGGATTTCTGAGCGCATTGCCATGGTTCTTGACGGCGATCCGCGCCATTCCCTCGGTCGGATCTCCGTGCATCTCATGGTAGGCGCGCGCGAACCGCGCGAAAATTTCCGGGAACGAGACGCCGGTCTCCTCGCGCTGATAGCTTCCGCCCGCGAGCGCTCTCGTCACGCCCTGCGTGTCGAGCGCCGTCATCTTCTCCGCGCCAACCACGAGTGCGGCACGGATTCGTCCTGCGTCGATCGCGTCGAGCGCCGAGTAGAGGGCCGATGCGCCGGAGGCGCAGGCATTCTCGACCCGCGTCGCCGGCTTGTAACGCAGCGCCGGATCGGCGCCGTGGATCATCGACGAGCAGAAACCATCGGGGAGCAGGCCGGAATTGAAGTGGCCCAGCCACATCGCATCGATCTCCTCCGCGTCGATCTCGGCATGGTCGAGCGCTTCGCGCGCGGCGGACACGATCAGATCTTCCAGCGACAGCGTATCCAGCTTGCCGAACTTGGTGTGTCCCCAACCTACGATAACCGCATTGCTCATCATCTGCCTCTCGGTTGCTCGCACCGGCAATCGGCTCGACCGACGTACCGTGGAGTAGGAAAAAGGGCGACTGCTCCCGCAGCGCGCATCCTGCTGGCGGCTCCGCTCACGTGGCCTCCTCCCGCTGCGCATAATCGCGCTTCACGACGGCGGCGAAATCCGTCGACGGCCGGCCGAGCAGCATCTCAAGGACATGGCCGTTGCCGGGAAGGCCGAAATCGCCATAGTGACGATACATCGCCACGAGCTCGGCCGTCTGCTGCGGATCGAAGCCTCTTCGCAGCGCCCGCTTGACCGCGAAGCTCTCCGTCTCCTCCGTCTGAAAAGCGATATCGCGACCGAGGACAATCCGGAGGATCTCGGCCATGGCGACAGGCGAGAGCCGCTCGGTCCCGGCCAGTTCATAGGTCGCGAACTCGTGACCGTCGGCGGTGATCACGTTCGCAACGGCCTCGGTGAGGTCGGCCAGGTCGATGGGATTGAACAGCCGGTCGATCGCGTAAGGCGGCGTGAAGGCCCTCGCCGTGCGGTCGAAGAAGGTGAGGCAGGTCTGGCTGTACATCGCCGGCTGCAGGATCGTCCAGGTCAGCGCGGACTCGCGCAGCATCAGCTCGACTTCCGCTTTGCGGGCATGGTGCGGCATCGCCGGCGTCGGCGCATGCAGGACCGAATGGTAGGTGATCCGCGTGACGCCAGTCCGTTCGGCGGCGAGGATAACGGCCCTGGCGAAGTCGATTTCCCGTTCGTTGAACGACGGCGGAATATAGTGGATCGCCTGCGCGCCGCGGATCGCCGCGGCCAGTTCATCCGCCTTCGCGAGATCGGCGACGCGCGCCTCCCGAAATCCCGCGGCCTGCTCGGGTCGCCTTGTCACGGCCCGTACGGGAATGCCCCTGCCCTCCAGTTCCGCCACCAACGGTCTTCCGGTAAGGCCGGCCGCCCCCAGGATCGCGATCGGTTTCTTCGTCTCGGCCATTCTCACTGCCTCTTGAAAGCGTCTGCTGTTCCGATCCAGAGCTGCCGCTGGCCGGCGCAATTGCCATGGATCTGCAGCAGGTCCGCTAGCGTGGCGGGCTCGCAACGCCCGAAGCCGCACTCGGCCGTAATGCCATAATCCGCGACGAAGCGTCTGGCTGCAGCTAGACGCCGACGAGCGCCCGCCGCGCCGTCGGCAAGATGGACGGGCCCCAGAACCAGCTCCGTGTGGCGAGGCATCGCTAACATCCTATCGATATGAGCCTGGTCCGGCGCAGAAGGACTCATCGTGCCGCCTCGGCTTGGCGACCGTCGATCGCCTTGCTCCGGCTGTCGTGGTCCGCCGTCGTCGGGCAGAGCCGTCGCAGGATCAGGGCGAGTCCGGCGGCGGCGACCAGCGACGACGCTGCGAGCAGGAAGGCGGCCAGATAGTCGCCGTTGCGATCGTAGAGCAGCCCCATGACGCTCGGTCCGATCGCACTGCCGAAGAGGAATATGCCGAAGATGCCGCCATATGCCGTGCCGTATCGTTCCCGGGGAAAGTGTCGGGCGGTGAGATAGCTGAGCAGATCGACCTCACTGCCGATCGCCAGCCCGACCACCAGCGCGCCCGCCACCGCGACGGTCGGTCCCGCCAGGGCGAGCACCGACAGTCCCACCGCGGTCGTCGCGAACAAGGCGGCGGTTACATATTCGGCGACCAGTCGATCGAGCAGCCATCCCGTCATCAGCCGGCCGCAGATCAGGGCGATCCCGAGCAGCGACGCCAGCTGTCCCGCCCGACCGGGCGCGACCCCTCGGTCGATCATCATCGGCACGAAGTGGACCACGGCGCCCGCAATCGCATTCGCCGCCAGGATGAAGATTGCGGCAAGGATCAGAAAAGGCCTGGATGACCATACCTCCTGTCCCCGGACATCGTGCGACCGGGACCGTGCGGTCGACGGCCGCTCTTCGCCGGTTCGGGACGTGCCGAGCAGTCCCGTCACGACTATCACGGAGACGAGGACTACCCCGGCCAGCACGCGGTAGGCGCCGCGCCAGTCGGCGTCCTGCAGCGACGAAGACAGGATGAACGGGATGGCGAAGGCGCCGAGTCCCGCACCCGTCTGCATGACGGCGAGCGCCAGACCGCGGCGCCGATCAAACGCATCGACGACGAGCCGGCTGAACGATACCGAACTTGAACCTGCACCGAGCAGGGCGATCAGCACCGAGGTAATGAGGAGCGACGCGAGTCCGCGCGTTGCCCAGGAGCAGATCACGAAGCTGGCCGCCAGACCGATGAGCGAGAGCAGTCCGACCGGCCGCGCGCCGATCCGATCGACGGCGCGACCGAGGAACGGCGCCAGTATCGCGGCCGTCGTGCTGCAGGTGAACAGCGCGAGCGTCGCCTGGCCGCGGGTCAGGCCAAGGTCGCGGCCGATAGCGATCAGCAGCAATCCGCTGGAGTAGAAGTAGGCCGAGCTATATCCGCACGCGACGCCGAGGAAGCAGCCGAGGAGGATACGGCCCTGATGCAGGCGGAGGCTGTCGATCTGCATTGCCAACTCCGCTCTAGCGTTCAAGTCCATCGCCACGCTGTTCCATCGACTGCTGCGCCGGATCAATCGACAAAGGCCACGACCCGCGCCGGCGCCGCGCTCATGCCCGCCAGCTTGATCGGGAAGAAACCGACCATGAATCCGCGCAACGGCAGCGCACCGAGATTCTCGAGCTTCTGCACGATGAAGGCCTCGCGTTCCTTGATCGCATAATGGCCGTCCCACAGGACCGAGCGGTCGCCGGTCTCCGCGAACAATTTTCTCATAACGTCGAACGGACGATCCCAGGCGAAGGCGTCGGTGCCGAGCACGGTGGCGCCCTGGGCGGTGAGATGAAGCGTGCCCGCGCGGGTCATGCCGGGATAGGTGGTGAACTCCGGATCGCTGATGTCGTAGCGCTCCTGCCCGGTACGGATGAGCACGGCCATGCCGGGTTCGATCGGGCCGCCGGTGGCGTCGCGCGCGCGATCCAGCGCCTCGATGCTGATGCCCTCGCGCGGCTGCACCCACGGCCGTACGTCGAGGACCATGCCGGGGCGGTAGAGCTCCTCCAGCGCGATGTCGGTGATCGTCCGCGCGGCGCGGCCCTCGATCGTCGCGCCGCTGTGCAGCGGCGCGTCGACGTGGGTGCCGCAATGGGAGGACATGTCGTTGAGCCGTTCGGCGCCCCACCCCTCCCGGTCGGGCAGGTCCTCGGGGCAGCAGCCGAGCGCGGCGCAGGTGATGTCCAATCCCTTTTCCAGCGGATGAAACACCTCGACCAGCGGCGCGATCACCGGCCGGAGATTCTTGATGTGCTCGGGCAGGAGATCGCGCTTGGCCGGGTCGATCGTCGCAGTCAGGTCGATGAGCTTTGTCACAAAAGTCCTTCCTTGGTCACGGTTGGCGCGACTACCAGTCCGCGCTGAGCCGTACGCCGATGACGCGCCGCGGCCCCCAGCCTTCCAGGAGCCGCGTCGGATTGATGTCGGTCACGGCGGTGCGATACTTCTCGCCGGTCAGGTTGGTGGCGAACACGCCACCGCGATAGTGACCGAACCGCAGGTCGGCGCTCAGATCGGCTATCACGTGGGACGGCTCGCGCACCCCCGCATTGGCGTTGCCGGGAGCCCAGAAGAAGCCGTCCGAATAGTGCGCCGTGCCCCGCAGGCTCAGCTTCGCGGAGCCGACCGGCACGTCCGCGACCAAACCGAGATCAGCGGTCACCTTGGGCGAGAAGGGCAGGTGATTGCCCGAATAGTCGAGCGTCGGCGTCGCCTTGTACTCGTCATATTTCGCATGAAGGTAGGATAAGCCATATTGCGCGCGCAGAATGCGGTTGAAGACGAGCTGACCGTCAGCCTCGAAGCCGTAGAGAGTGGATCGGGCACCGTTGCTCAGCAGAGAGATGCTGCTGGTCTGACCGGGCAGCAGCAGCGTCTGCTGGACCTGGATATTGCTGTATTTGTAGTAGAAGCCTGCCAAGTTGAACCGCAACTTGCTGTTCAGCAGTTCCGACTTCACCCCGGCCTGGTAGGCGGTGATGCGCTCCGGCCGCGCCGCCTGCGACGCCAGCAACTGGGTCGCGGGCGCGAGCTGGTAGGCACCGCTCTTGAACCCGCGCGAGAAGCTCGCATAAGCGAGGACGTTGCGGTTGACTTTGTAGGAGAGGATGGCGGTCGGATCGAAGGCCTTCCAGTTGTTGGCGTTCGGCTGGATGAAGTTGGCACGATAGACACCGGGCGCGGAGGTGACGGCCTGCGACAGGTAAGTCTTCTTGTCCTCTGTAAAACGGCCACCCAGGTCGAGCGACAGCCCCTTAGCCAGATCGACCGTGACCTGCCCGAATAGAGCATAGCTCTTCACCCCGACATGCTCGGTGTTCGACCATGTGATCGGAGTTCCGCCCGTGCCGGCTGGAGGCGGCAGAGCGACCAACGAACTGTCCGCTCCGTAGTGGTAGGTATATACCTGGCGAACATTCTCCGAGAAGTAATAGGCGCCGGCGGTCCACCTGATCCGGTCACCGAAGGTGAGCGGACCGCCGGCGCTCGACGATAGGCGGATCTCCTGGCTGAACTGATCCTCGTGGGAGGTCACGGGTATCAGCCAGAGATCCAGGCTCGAGCCGTCGAAGTCGGACGTCGCGAACAGGTTGGCCTTGCGATAGGCGGTGATGCTCGTCACGCTCAGTGCGTCGCTGTTGAACTCGCCGGTGAGGCTGACCCCTCCGCCGCTGCGGGTGGCGCCCGGAGTACCGGGCGTGGCGGTTACTCTGTACGGACTCGGATCGACGGGGATCGCCGCGCCGGGACGGCCCAGCAGGATGGCGGGCCGGAGGCCGCCGACATCGTTGCTGCGCACGACCGCCTGCTCGTCGTGCGTGTCGTAGTAATCGCCGATCAGCGTCAGCTTGAGAGCATCCGACGCATTGTAGATCAGCTTGCCCCGCGCGGTCGCATTGCGGCCGCCGCCGGCGAGCTTGCCGGTGTTGACGATCTTGGTGAAGCCGTCCGCCTGATTGTAGCTACCGCTGATCTGGCCCAGCAGCTTGTCCCCCGCGAGAGGACCGCTCACGAGCACGGACGCCGAATTGCCGGAGCCGCCGTAATTCTGATTGAAGCTGTGCGACACGTCGACGCTGGCGTGGAACTGGTCGGTCGGCGAACGCGTGACGATGTTGAGGGCGCCGCCGATCGTGTTCCGGCCGAACAGCGTGCCCTGCGGCCCCTTGAGCACCTCGACCCGCTCCACGTCGAACAGATCCTGGAGCGTCGAGCTGAACCGAGCGATGTAAACGCCATCGATGAAGGTGCCGATCGATGGATCGGCCTCGTCGGTGAAGCTGCGCGTGCCGATACCGCGAATGTACAGCAGCGGACTGCGCCGGTCGCCGGACACGTAGAAAATGCCGGGAGACACGACGGCGACACTGCGGATATCGAGCGGTCCCCGCGCGCGGAGCGTGTCTCCGGACAATGCGGAGATCGCGACAGGTACATCCTGAAGCCGTTCCGCCTGCTTGCGCGCGGTTACGATGATCTCATCGACCTTGGAGCCGTCCGAGTCGTCCAGCGCCTGCGTGGCCGGAACGGCTGGGGTAGCCTGCCCGTAGGCGGCGACCGGCGGCGCCGACAGCGCCAGCGAGGCAAAGAGAGCACGACGCATGTTCATAGAACCTCTCCCAGTCCATTTATTTTGTTGCTCGTTCATACGATCGTTCGTAATAAGCTGCAAGCGAGACGTGGGTGCGACCGCCGCCGGGACGAGCGGCTATGGAGAGGTCATGAGGCTAGTCACATTCGAAAGGGTCGACGCCTCGGCCGTGCGGCTCGGCGCGCTGTCCGATGATGATGCGGTAATCGACCTTCAGGAACGTCAGCTCGCACAATGGGGAAGCGAGCGGCCTGAACTGGCCTCGATGCTGGCGCTGATCGAGAGCGGCCCGGCGGGTCTCGATCGGGCCCGCTCGCTGGCGATATCCGAAGGCGAATCGCTTGTCGTCGGGACCGATGTTCGACTGCTCGCGCCGATCCCGCTGCCGCCGCAGATCCGCGACAGCATGAACTTTCTCGGTCATCTCGAGAACGCCATCGACGGCCGCAATCGGCGCGCCGGCATAACCGAACGGACGCCGCAGCAGCAGGAGCGGATCGCAACCTTTCTGCGCAGACCGGCCTGGTACAAGGCGAACCGCTTCTCGGTGATCGGTACCGATCAGGAAGTCTCGTGGCCAGAATATTCGAACTATGTCGACTATGAGCACGAGCTCGCCTGCATCCTCTGGAGAGGCGGCAAGAACATCGCGGTCGCCGACGCCGAGAGCCAAATCTTCGGATACATGAACTTCAACGATCTCTCCGCGCGCGACGTTCAGCCCGACGAGATGTCGCAATGCGGCCCGACCAAGAGCAAGGACTTCGACGGCGGCAACGTCTTCGGCCCGTGGATCCTGACCGCCGACGAGTTCGACGCCGAGACGGCGCGGATGCGCTCGTGGGTCAACGGCAAGCTCGTCAACGAAGGACGCATGTCCGACATGCACTACAGCTTCGCCGAAGTGATTTCGTACATGTCGCAGGACGAGACGCTGCACGCAGGCGAGATCATCGGTTCGGGAACCGTGGCCGGCGGCTGCCGCCTCGAGTTCGGCGAGCAGCTCGATTTCGGCGCTGTCGGCGAGATCGAAACGGATAGGTTGGGCAGGCACAAGGTGAAGGTCGGCGAGCGCTGACGTTCGG
>CAXTUG010000048.1:0-14411 GCA_964247375.1 uncultured Sphingomonadaceae bacterium | reverse complement strand
GGCTCCTCTAGACGTGGCTCTACGGCCGCATCATTGCACAACTACGCTCGTGCAGAGGCCGTCCACCCCATCACGTCAGCTACGCCGAATAGATATCATCGTCTTTCTCAGCGAAACGTCGAACCGACATATTTCCCGTCTCTACTCGCAGCTTTCCGGGACCGAGTGCCATTCATCTTCTTACCCGATTATCGGGCCGAAGCGGGTGTGCTGGCGCTTACTGCTTCATTCGTCAGCCAGGGCGCCCAGCAGCTCTTCGATCCGTGCCAGTCTCGCAAGGGGCTCCTCGATGCGCTCGCTCAGCAGAAGACGACCGTTCTTCTCCTCGAGGCTCAGCGTCCCTGCATCGCCCGCAAAGTCGCTGCGCGGGGTCAGGGCGATGGCCGCAGGTCCCGCATCGATGCGGGCGATGCGGGCCGCACGAGCAGCTACGCGGGTGCGCGCGATGCGAAGCAGCGTGTCCGCCTCGGGCGGCAATGACCCGAACCGGTCCTCAAGCTCATCCGCGAAGGCCTGCAGGCTCTCGCCATCCTCCATGCGCGCCAGTCGACAGTAGAGCGTCACCCGCAACTCCGCATCCGGGAGCCAATCCTCCGGAAGCCGGCCTTCGACGCCGACGTTCAGCTCAGGGCTCCAGCGTTCGACATCCTCACCGCGCGCTGCGCGGATGGAGGTCTCAAGCAGGTGTTGATAGAGATCGATGCCGATCAGCTTCATGTGGCCGGCCTGCGCCTCGCCGAGCAGGTCGCCTGCGCCCCGCATGTCCAGATCGCGCGCACTGATCGCAAAGCCGGCGCCGAGCCGGTCGAACGCCTCCAGCGTCCGGAGCCGCTTGAGCGTGCGCGGAGCGATTTCCGCGGACGGATCGGTCAGCAGGAGCACCTGGCCGCGACGGCTGCCCCGCCCGACGCGGCCGCGCAGCTGGTGAAGCTGCGAGAGGCCGAACCGATCCGCTCGCCAAATCACCATCGTGTTGGCGCGCGGGACGTCGAGCCCCGCTTCGATGATGTTGGTGGCGAGCAGGATGTCGCCGTTTCCGCGCCCGAAGCGCACCATTGCATCGTCGATATCGGCCGCGGGCATCCTGCCATGCGCCCGCACCAATTCGAGTTCCGGAACGATGCGCGCGAGCTGTTCGGCAAGACCTTCCATGTCCTCGATCCGAGGCACCACGACGAAGCTCTGCCCGCCGCGGCTCTTCTCACGGAGCAGAGCGGCGCGCACGGTTTCAGGGACGAAGGGTCCGACCGAGGTGCGGATCGGCTGCCTGCGTGCGGGCGGCGTCGCGATTACCGAGAGCTGCTGCAGCCCGACGAGCGCCGTCTGCAGCGTGCGGGGGATCGGGGTCGCCGACAGCGTCAGCACGTGTCCGGCGCCCAGCTCGCGCATGCGCGCCTTGTCGGCCGCGCCGAACCTCTGTTCCTCGTCGATCACGACAAGCGCCAGGTCCTGGTAGACGATGCCCCTGGCGGCGACAGCTCCGGTACCGACCACGACGTGGATCGATCCGTCCGCCAGACCGGCCTTCACCTGCTTCTTCTCCGCCGCCGTCGACAGGCGCGACAGGCCGGCGACGACCAAGCCCGTGCCCTCGAACCGCTCGGTGAAGCTTTCGATGTGCTGACGGGCGAGCACCGTCGTCGGCGCCGCTACCGCGACCTGCTTCCCGGCGAGCGCCGCGAGCGCCGCTGCCCGCAACGCGACCTCCGTCTTGCCATAGCCCACGTCGCCGACGACGAGCCGGTCCATCGGGCGCCCGGATGCGAGACTGTCGCGGACGGCCGATATCGCGCGGGCCTGATCCGGCGTCTCGCTGAACGGGAAGCCGGCGGCGAACCGCTCGTACGCGTCAGGCGCGGGCTCGAGCACCGGGGCGGTCCGGTCGGCGCGCTCCCTGGCGAGTTCGGTCAGCCCGCGCGCACTGTCGGCGATCGCGGCATCGATGGCGCCCCTCCGCTTCTCCCAGCTGCCGCCGTCGAGCTTGTCGAGCGTGACCGCATCCTCCTCGGCGCCGTAGCGCCAGATCCGGTCCGCCTCCACGACCGGCACGAGACGGACGCCGCCCTCGGCGAAGGTGAGCGCGATCGCGTCCCCGGGCTCCCGGCCATCGACCCCGGGCATGCGCTGCAATCCCGAGACGACGGCAATGCCGTGATCTTCGTGGACGACGACATCGCCGACGCGGATCTCCCCAAAAGAGAAGAGCGCCGTGTCGGCCGGTCCGGACAGTGCATCGGCGCGTTCCGCGCGACTGCCGAGAAGGTCGGCAGCGGAGACGGCGAAAACTCCCTCGCCGGTAAAGCCCTGATCCACCGGCATCGCCAAGGCCAGGATTGAACCCGGCTTCGCGGCGGTGACGTCGGCCCAGGATGTCGCGCGGTCCACCTCGCGCTTCAGCGACGAAGCCACGCGCCTCACGATGAAGCGGAGGTCGCGCTCGCTGCCCAGCAATACGACGCGGAGTTCGGCCTCGATCGCAGCCTTTGCCGCCTTGGCGAAGGCCTGCAGCGGTCGCTTGGCCTCGACAAACCGCAGGGCAGCCCCGCCGGAAGGACCGAGATCGACTACATCGCGCTTGGCGAGCACTTTGATCCACGCCGCGTCCTTAGCGACGTCGCGCAACGCGCGGTTCGGGCGGCGCCGTTCCGCGTCCTGCGCCAACGCGATGAAGCGCCTGCGCCGGTCGTTCGCGACCGCCGGAATGACGACGCGCGCGCCGGGCAGATGATCGAGCAGCGGCACGCCCTCGTCGCCGAGCGGCGGTTCGGCGACGCGTCCGAGTTCGCGTCTTTCGCATTCGCCGGTCGTCCTCTGGTCAGCCGGATCGTATATGCGGATGGCCGCAACGACGCCCTCGGATGCTTCGATCCGCAACGGGGCGTCGGCGTCGGCCGGATAGACGTCGAGCACCTGCCCACGCAGCGCGATCTCGCCGGGCTCGTCGACCCGCTCGTCCGCAAAGTAGCCGATCTCTTCGAGCTGGGCGAACAGTGCGGTCAGATCCACCGTCTCGCCTACCACCACGCGCGGCAGGACCGCGTCGAATGCGCTTGGCGGGGGATAGAGACGGCCGAGCGCCTCCCCCGTCGTGATGCAGGCGACGCGTGGACGCTTCGTCTCGGCCAGCGTCTGCCGAAGCCGGAGTAATGTAGAAACCCGCCGCCCGACATTGGCGGGCGAGGCCGGAGCATCATCGCCTGGAAGCGCGTCGCTGCTCGGGCAGAACAGGATGGTCGCTTCGGGTGCGGCCACCGAGAGCGCCTGCGTTACCGCGATGCCATTCTGCTCGTCTGTCGCCGCGAAGAGAATGTCAGCTTCGACGAGGATCCTCGCCAGCCTTGTCGCGATCTCACCAATGCCGAGCTTCGTTTCCGCAGGCGGCGCCGACAGGATTGTATCGGCTGGTGCGGTCATCCGTATCTCCCCGTGACGAGGCGAGACGGTCTCCCTGGTCGAGCCGACACGAACGGGTCAACCGACCGCCCGTTCCTCGAACCCGGTTCTGTAAAGTTTATACGGCCTCTGCCCGAACATTGAGCGTCGCACCTTCGCTTTTCTAAGCTGCCACGCGTCGCCGTCCGGCCGGACCGAGGCGCGGGATCAAGGCGATGCTTCGCCGCGCAATCCCTGGTGCAGCCGGACGGAGGGTACCAGGAGCGTCGCCAGTGCAGTCGCACCCGCGATCACCAGCACGCCCCAGAACGTTACATGGAGCGAGTGACCGAGCATTGCGCGGACATCGTTGCCGACCACCGCATTGGCGCCCCGATCCAGCAAATGCCGGATCTGCTCCGCTGAGACGGCGCCGCCGCGAGCGAGACTGACGTTCAGCGCCGCGCCCAGGACGGTCGCGCCCAGCGTGCTGCCCAGGTTGCGCGCGAACAGATTGGCGGCCGTGGCCGAGCCGCGCTCCGCCCAGCCGACGCTATCCTGAATGATGACGATGGCGGCGGTGCTGAGGAACCCCATGCCGAACCCCATCACCAGCGATCCCACGCCAGCGACCCACGGCGACATTCCGGGAGCGAGGATCACGAACGCCACCGCGCCGATCGGCAGCAGCGCTCCACCGAACACCAGCGTAGGGCGCAACCCGAAGCGCGCGAAATTGCGGGCTGCGAGAGTCGCTCCGATCGGCCAGCCGAGCACCATCACGGTCAGCGTGAATCCCGCCACCAGCGCGGAACGGCCGAGCACCACCTGGACGTACATCGGCAGGAACGTCGTCAACCCGATCACCGCCATCCCGCTCAGCAGCGTCGCAGCATTGGTGGTCGCGATCGGCCGCCGTGCCCACAGACCGAACGCCACCATCGGATCGCGCGCGCGGCGCTCCTGCAGGACGAACAGGGCACCGGTGAGGAGGAAGACCGCAGCTGCCGGTAGCGACGTTCGCGACCCGGAAACGCCCGCCTCGGTAAGCCCGAGCATCAGCGCCGCGATGGCGACGGTGAACAGGGCGGCACCGACGACATCGACGTATCGCCGCTCGCGGGTCACGGTCTCGCGCAGGAAGAAGTGGAACCCGGCCGCGGCGATCAAGCCCACCGGCAGGTTGAGCCAGAAGATCCATGCCCAGCTGAGATGCTGGATGATCAGTCCTCCCGCCAGCGGACCCACCACCGAAGACACGCCCCACACGCTCGCGAGATAGCCCTGCACGCGTCCGCGCTCGTGCGCAGCATATTGGTCGCCGATGACGGTGATCGACACCGGCTGGATCGCGCCGGCGCCGACGCCCTGCACCAGTCGGAACACGATCAGCGACGGCATCGACCAGGCGAAACCGCACAGCAGTGACCCGGCGAGGAAGATGGCGATACCGACCAGCAGCACCAGCTTGCGGCCATACAGGTCGGCCAGCTTGCCGAACACCACGGTGGTCGCAGTCTGGGCGAGCAGGAACGACGAGAAGACCCACGCATAGAATTGGAGCTGCCCCAGGTGCCCGACGATCTGCGGCATCGCGGTGGAGACGATCGTCGCTTCGATCGCGATCATGAACGACGCGGTCATCACGGAGGCGAGCACGAGCGGTCGGGAGAGGGTCGGCGAGACTTGCATGCCAGCGCGTTAGGCTACCGGGTCGAACACCGATACGCCAAACGCTTGCGTCGGGGCGGCGACGCCCCTCACCTTTGTTTCAGAGCGTCGTTGATCTCGATCCAGTAGCCGTCGGGATCCTCTATGAAGATCTGCTTGACGCCGTCCGAGCGGACCTGCGGCTGGTGGCCACCCGTCATGTTCGTCCACGCAACGTGGCGGGAATCAAGCTTGGCTATCAGCGCGTTCATGTCCGCGCAGGCGATCGCGAGATGGTCCCAGCGACTATGCGGCGATGGCACCGTGCGGTTGCCGACGATGTGCAACATCACGCCGTTGCCCATGACCAGCCAACGCGCCATCGGTACCGGGGCAGGAACCTGCCGGAAGCCGAACAATTGCTGATAGAACTCAACGCTCCTATCCGCATCGACTACGGATATCGCAACGTGATCCATAGCCGCTATCGGCGGAGCGGCGGGTTCCGCCGAAATAACCGCGGGCGTGCACATCCGAAGCGCCACCAGCGCGATCAACACCGATCTTCGCATAGAAACTTCGCCCCTATTAATGGGATCATTAGAGGGTGACGCGGGCAAGACGTCAATGACCGACGATCGGCCGATCATTTCAGGGTGCCTATTCGGTGAAGAGGAGAACCTGCTTCGGGTTATCTGTCAGATGGATGTTATGGACAAGCTCGCGGAGCCGGCGGAAACAAGAAGCAGGATGGTGGATACCGACAGGTCATCGACTTATCAGGAGATACTGGATGCGTAAGCTCACCGGCGCCGTTTTCGTCTCGTTGGACGGTGTGATGCAGGCGCCCGGTGGACCTACCGAGGATCCGACCGGCGGCTTCGACACAGGTGGTTGGGTGTTCGGCGTGGGCGACGACGTCATTGATCCAGTGCTCGGCAGGCTGTTCACGCCACCCTACGCGCTGCTGCTGGGCCGCCGGACGTACGACATCTTCGCGGCCTACTGGCCGTTCGTCGAAGGCGAGATCGCCGACATGGGCGAGGCGCTGACCGCGGCCGACAAATATGTCGTGACGCATCACGAACAGGCGCTCGAGTGGGCCAACAGCCATCGCCTGGACGGCATCGCCGACGTCCGCGCGCTGAAGGCGAGCGACGGCCCCGACCTGCTGATCCAGGGATCATCGACGCTGTACCCGCCGCTCCTCGCCGCCGGACTGATCGACGAGCTGGTGCTGATGACCTTCCCCATCTTGCTCGGCGCCGGCAAACGCCTGTTCGGCGACGGCACGCCGCCAGGTGCGCTGCGCTTGATCGACCAGCAAGTCGGCGCAAAGGGCGTGATCGTCACGCGCTGGACCCCGGCCGGACCGATCCCAACCGCCAACCATCCAGATCCAAGCACCAGCGCCGCGGAGGCTGAACGCCAGCGCCGCATAAAGGAGGGTAGCTGGTAATCCTCTGTCGTGCGCTGCGTCGGAGGGCAGCCGTCTACAGCACGCATCGCCACACATGCGGGGCCGCTTAGCCGCTTCCCAACACCGGCCTCCCGTTCACAGGTGCACTCTGGTAAGATCGCGGGCGCTGCTGCTACATCGCGACGATGTCGACGGACCTGGAAATCGCGCGCGCCGCCAAGCTCCTTCCCATCGAAGAAGTCGCGGCAAAGCTCGGCCTGGAACCGGATGTGCTCTACCGGCACGGCAGGCACCTGGCCAAGATAGAGATGGCTACCGTCGATGCCGTTCGAGCCAGGGCTGACGGCAGGCTGATCCTCGTCACGGCGATCAATCCGACCCCGCCGGGCGAGGGCAAGACCACGACCACAATCGGCCTCGGTGACGCCCTCTCGCGGCTCGGCCACAGGACCGCCATCGCCTTGAGAGAGCCGTCGCTTGGCCCGGTATTCGGGCGCAAGGGTGGCGCCACCGGGGGCGGCTATGCGCAGGTAGCGCCGATGGAGGACATCAATCTCCACTTCACCGGCGATTTTCACGCGATCACCGCCGCGCACAACCTGCTCGCCGCGCTGATCGACAATCACCTCCACTGGGGCAACGCGCTCGGACTTGACCCCGCGACGGTGACATGGCGTCGCGTCGCCGACACCAACGATCGTGCGCTGCGCCGCATCGTGACCGGTCTCGGCGATGGCGCGCATGGCCGCTTGCGCGAGACCGGCTTCGATATCACCGTCGCCTCGGAGATCATGGCGATCCTCTGCCTCGCCAGCGACCTTGCCGACTTGCAGAAGCGGATCGGCCGCATCGTAGTCGGTCGCACCGTGGACGGCAGAGAAGTGACGGCGGCCGATCTCGACGCTGCCGGTGCGCTCACCGTGCTGTTGAAGGACGCCATCCAACCCAATCTGGTGCAGACGCTGGAGGGCAATCCGGCGCTCGTGCACGGCGGTCCGTTCGCCAACATCGCCCATGGCTGCAATTCGGTAATCGCGACCCGCACCGCGCTGAAGCTCGCGGACTACGTCGTCACCGAAGCTGGGTTTGGCGCCGATCTCGGCGCCGAGAAATTCCTCAACATCAAGTGCCGGACCGCCGGGCTCGCTCCGGCTGCGGCGGTGACCGTGGTAACGACGCGCGCCTTGAAATATCAGGGCGGTGCTCCGGTCGGGAACGTCGCCGCACCAAACCGCGCCGCCTTGACTGCAGGTTTGGCGAACCTCGGACGGCATATCAGAAACATGCAGCGGTTCGGACTGCCGATCGCAGTGGCGATCAACCATTTCGCGGGCGACGATGCCGGTGAGCTGACGGCGATCGGCGAGTGGACGCTGGCGGAGTACGCCGTCAGGGCGTTCGTCTGCACGCACTGGGCAGATGGCGGCGCCGGTGCCCAGGCGCTGGCGACCCATGTCGTGGAGCTCGCCACGCCCGGTCCCGTGGCGCTGTCCTTCTCCTACCCTCTCGATCTGCCGCTAGCCGAGAAGATCGAGACGGTCGCACGCTCCATCTATGGAGCAGACGGAATCGCAGTCACGCCGTCTGCCAAACGTACATTGGCATGGCTGCAGGAGAACCATGGCGCGCTGCCCGTCTGCATAGCCAAGACGCCGGTCTCCTTCTCGGCCGACGAGAACCAGCGCGGCGCCCCAACCGGTTTCACGCTGCCGATCCGCGAAGTCCGGCTCGCCGCCGGTGCCGGCTTCGCCGTGGCAATCTGCGGCGAGGTGATGACGATGCCCGGACTGCCGCGGGTGCCGGGAGCCACGCGGATCAGGTTGGATCAGAGCGGCCTCATCGAGGGACTGAGTTGAGCATCAGAGTTTCCGGGCGAGATGTGATAACTCACCGACGTGAGCCACTGACACTTTACGACAATGCCACCGTGAAAAGCGGGGCTTTCCTGGTGCATCCGATCATTAGCTCGAATCCTCAGGACGACTTCACCTGAAAGCAGGACTCTCCAAGCTGAAGCCGCCGCCGCGGGCCGGATACCGCCCCCGCGTCTTGCGTATACGGCCCCCCGCACGGCGCTGCCGAATGGGGCCAACCTGTCGGGGTTCTGCGGCACGTCGAAGCGGTCGGCGTTCATCACCTTGGTCCAGGCGCTCACGAAATCGCGGACGAACTTCTCCTCGCGCCCCTTCTCCGCATAGACCTCGGCAACCGCACGCAACTGGCTGTTCGCACCGAAGATGAGGTCGGTACGCGTCGCCCGCCACTTCTCATGCCGACCGCCCCGGTCATACCCGATAAACTCCTCGTCGGCGCTCTCGTCGATCACCTCCCAGAAGGTACCGTTGTCGAGCAGGTTGACGAAGAAGTCGTTGGTCAGCTGGCCCTTGCGGTCGGTGAACACGCCCTCCGGCGCATCCTTGTGATTGGCTCCGAGCACGCGCAGGCCGCCGAGCAGTACCGTCATCTCAGGCACCGACAGCCCAAGCAGCGAGGCGCGATCGAGGAGCAGCTCCTCGGTCTTCACGCTATGCTTGGTCTTCAGGTAATTGCGGAAGCCGTCGGCCACGGGCTCCATCACGACGAAGCTCTCGGCGTCCGTCCAATCCTGCGTCGCATCGCCGCGCCCGCCGGTGAACGGGACGTCGATCGCGAAGCCGCCATCGCGCGCCGCCTTCTCGACCGCCGCGGAGCCCGCCAGCACGATGGCGTCCGCCATCGACAGCGTGCCGCGCAGCTCCTCGATCTTCGCCAGCACCTGACCGAGTTCGTCAGGCTCGTTCACCGCCCAGCTCTTCTGGGGCTCGAGGCGGATGCGTGCGCCGTTGGCGCCGCCACGATGATCCGAGCGGCGATAGGTCGACGCTGACGCCCAGGCAGTCTTGACGAGCTGACCGACGGTGAGCCCGGCGTCCAGGATCTTCGCCTTGAACGCCGCCACGTCGGCGTCGGACGGCTTGCTGCCGGCGGGAACCGGATCCTGCCAGATCAGGTCCTCCTGCGGCACTTCCGGTCCGAGATAGCGGACCTTCGGCCCCATGTCGCGGTGCGTGAGCTTGAACCAGGCACGGGCGAAGGCGTCCTTGAACGCCTCATGGTCGTTGCGGAACCGCTCGGAGATGGCGCGGAATTCGGGATCGACCTTCAGCGCCATGTCGGCCGTAGTCATCATCGTCGGCACCCGGATCGACGGATCGTGCGCCGCCGGTGCCATGTCCTCCTCGCGCTGGTTGACGGGTTGCCACTGCTTGGCGCCCGCCGGGCTGCGGACCAGTTCATATTCGTAATCGAGCAGCAGACGGAAATAATTCTCCGACCACTCCGTCGGCGTGTTCACCCACGATCCCTCGATGCCGCTGGTGATGGTATGCTCGCCGAAGCCGGTGCCGTGCGCGCTCGCCCAGCCCAGACCCTGCAGCGCGATGTCGGCGCCCTCCGGCGATTCATCGACGAGCGACGGATCGCCCGCGCCGTGCGCCTTGCCGAAGGTGTGGCCGCCGGCCGTCAGCGCGACCGTCTCCTCATGGTTCATCGCCATGCGCGCGAACGTCTCCTTGATGTCGCGCGCGGACTGCAGGGCATCGGGAACGCCGCCCGGTCCTTCCGGATTGACGTAGATGAGCCCCATCTGAATTGCCGCCAGCGGCTGCTCGAGCTCAAGCTCCTCCTCGGGCAGGATCCGCGTCTTGTTGTCCGGATGACCGACGAACTGCTCCTCGGAGCCCCAGTAGATGTCGCGCTCGGCCTCGAACACATCTCGGCGCCCGCCGCCGAAGCCGAAGATCGGACCGCCCATCGACTCGATGGCGACATTGCCGGCGAGAATGAAGAGGTCGGCCCAGCTGATATTCTCGCCATATTTGCGCTTGATCGGCCAGAGAAGGCGCCGTGCCTTGTCAAGATTGCCGTTGTCGGGCCACGAATTGAGCGGTGCGAAGCGCTGCTGACCGCTGTTGGCGCCGCCACGGCCGTCAGCCGTGCGATACGTGCCCGCGGCATGCCACGCCATGCGGATGAAGAGCCCGCCATAATTGCCGTAGTCGGCCGGCCACCAGGGCTGGCTGTCGGTCATCAACGCCTTGAGATCGGCCTTGATCGCATCATAGTCGAGCGCCTTGAACGCCGCGGCATAGTCGAAGTCGGCACCCAGCGGGTCGGGCGAGAGGCCGCCCTGGTTGAGCACCTCCAGCGGAAGTGCATCGGGCCACCAGTCGCGGTTCGTACGGCCGAGCAGCGAGCGGACCGTGGTCGGGCGGCCTACCGGGCAGCCGCCGCCGATTTCGCCAGTCTTCGCGTCCATGTCTCGTCTCCTATGCCTGTTTACCATTCGTTAGGCTCTCGGACGGACCGAGACAAACGAGCAAATTTCGTCATAGTCGCTCGTAGAATCGATCAACGTGCAGCGGCGACCGGTGTCCGATGCGGCCATGCTGTACCCCAACGGTGGGATTGATCGGCGTTTGGGACGAACGGTTTCCGTTCATCCCCCGTAAACATGACACTCGTAAAATCCCTGCCTGCGGACCGGGCCCCTCTGGCGGTGGCTGAACAAGCCCCGTGATGTCGGACCGCATCGAGCGCGCTCGGTGCAGGTTCAGACATGTTTTCGGTCTCTTCCTCTCCAGCGCCTCGATCGAAGTCACTTCGATGGAGGACGTCATGAATAGTCTGATTGCACGACTGATCGCCACCCACCGCAGGATCAATCGGGAGATCCGCCGCGAGTTGCGGCACCGCGTGCCCGATCACTTCCGTCTGGTATCGCTCAAGAAGCAGCGCCTGGCGATCAAGGACCAGCTTTATCGCCACTCACCCGAGCCCGGCAGCCTGCGCCGGTCGGCGCGCGCGGTGTTCGCGGGGTTGCGCGGCAAGCGGTCCGTTACCGCCCAGGCGGGGAGCTGATCATGGACCGTGCCTTTCCCCGCGCACCCGCCGCCGCCGGCTACGATGCCGGCCTGCGCAGCCACATGCTCGGCATCTACCGTTACATGGGGCTGGGACTGCTGCTGACCGGACTCGTCGCGCTCGGCGTGGCGAGTTCGCCCGCGCTCACCGCCGCGATCTTCGGCACACCGCTCAAATGGGTGGCGATGCTGGCGCCGCTGGCCTTCATCATGGTCTTCTCGTTCCGGATCGAGCGGATGACGCTCGCCTCGGCGCGGGCGGCGTTCTTCGCCTTCGCAGGCCTGATGGGCGTGTCGATGGCGAGCATCTTCCTGGTCTACACCGGCACCAGCATCGCGCAGACCTTCCTGATCGCGAGCACCATGTTCGCCGGCGTCAGCCTGTGGGGCTACACCACCGGCCGTGACCTTTCGAACTGGTCGACGTTTCTGATGATGGGCGTGATCGGCGTGGTTGCGGCCTCGCTCGTCAACCTCTTCATTGGATCAACGACGCTGCAGCTGATAGTGTCGCTTGCGGGCGTGGCGGTGTTCACCGGCCTCACCGCCTGGGACACCCAGCGTGCCAAATCGGAGTATCTGGTCCATGCGGGAACGGAGCAGGCGGAGAAGCTCGCGGTGATGAGCGCGCTGTCGCTCTACCTGAACCTGATCAACATGTTCCAGTTGCTGCTGAACTTCACCGGCCAGCGCAACAGCTGAGGCGGGCGGTCGGGACGCGCGGCTCCGGCCGCACGTCCGACCGCACCCTCGACGGATCCGTTCGCAAAGGATCGCCATGCCATCCGGACTGATCGCGCTGCTCGACGACGTGGCGGGCCTCGCCAAGCTCGCCGCAGCGTCGCTGGACGACGTCGGCGCAGCTGCCGGCAAGGCCGGGAGCAAGGCGGCGGGCGTGGTCGTCGACGATGCCGCCGTCACCCCGCAATATGTCGCCGGCCTGAGCCCCGCGCGCGAACTGCCGATCATCGGCAAGATCGCCGCGGGTTCGATCCGCAACAAGCTGCTCATCCTGCTGCCGGCGGCGCTGCTGCTGAGCGCGTTCGCGCCCTGGGCGATCACGCCGCTGCTCCTGCTCGGCGGCGCCTATCTGTGCTTCGAGGGCGCGGAGAAGGTGATCGATGCGTTCGGCGGCGGGCATCACGACGCTGCGGAGCCGGCACCGGCCGATCTCGCGGAGCTGGAGGCGACGCAGGTAAGCGGCGCCGTTCGTACTGACCTTATCCTGTCCGCCGAGATCATGGCGATCGCGCTGGCCGAGGTCGCGCGCGCGCCGATCGCGACGCAGGCGGTCGTCCTCGCGCTGGTCGGGATCGGCATCACCATCGCCGTCTATGGAGTGGTCGGCCTGATCGTGAAGATGGACGATATCGGCCTGCATATGGCGCGGCGCCGCAGCCGCGCGACGCGGGCGGTTGGCCGGGCGCTGGTCAACGCCATGCCGGTCCTGATGCGGGTGCTTTCGGTGGTCGGCACGGCCGCGATGATCTGGGTCGGCGGCGGCATTCTCGTCCACGGTGCGGCGGTGCTCGGGCTCGCCGCACCCGCGGCGCTGATCCACCACCTTGCCGACGCGGCAGCGCAGGCATCGGGCGGCGCCGGTCCCGCAATCGCCTGGGCCGCGACGGCGCTCGTCTCGGGCGTGATCGGCGGCATTATTGGGGGCCTTCTGGTGCTCGCCGTGCATCGACTCCCGTCCCGCCGCCGCCATGCGGCTTTCCGCGCGAGCGCGTAGGCGACGATCGTGAGAATGTCGGTCATGCAGACATGGCGTCCGCCTGATCTAAAATAGGCTGAATGACAAAGGAATGCGCAACGTCGTACGCACGTCAGTGGCGTCGTCCGTTGCTCCGATCTCGATATTCCAGTTGATCGTCGTCTTCGGACTGGTGCGGTAGCTGACGCCGAACAGGAGCCGGCCGAGCTGCAGATCACGGGTCCGCACCTTCATCGGATCGCTGATCGCTCCGTTCTGCGGATCGATGGTGCGGAGCGTGGTGTGCGTGCCCAGCGCCATGGTGTGCGCGTAGCCCAGGCTGAAGGACGTGCGCGGATTGAGCGAGACGGCCATGCCGACGCTGACCGACGGTTCGCCTCCGGGCTTCACCCGATCGACGATCGCCGGGCCGATCTGACGGTCGATGTTGCGCCCGAAATTGGCGGTGTACCCCAGTGTCGCGAACAGCACGGCGGGATCGGTCGGCAGGATGGCGGTCAGGTTCGGCGTGATCCCCCAGAAGCCCGCGCCGGTCGCCGCGCGGAGCGGATTGCCGAGCATGTCGCGGGGCACCGCGAACGGATCCGTGCCGGTCGGCGCGACCACCTGCACGCCGGCGATCAGGTACGGCAGGCCCGCCTTGCCGTCGGTGAACTGGTAGCGGACCCCGAAATCGATGTCGCCCAGATTGCCGTTGGTGACCGACTTGTCGGTGCCGATATCGGTGTCGCCGCCGTTGTTCACGACGGGCGCGAGGGCGGAATTGTCCGATCGCCGCACGTAGGGAATGCGGCCGTTGATCTCCAGCCGGCTGGTCACGCCGAGGCGCGCCACGACCGCGGCCGTCACCACGTCCTGCCGGCTCTCGTTGATGTCGAACGCGCCGATCAGCACCGCTTCGGGGATCGAGACGCCGCGGAACAGCACGCGATTGCGGTCGGCGCGGGCATATTCCAGATCGCCCTCCAGCGTCAGCCTGCCCGCCTGGGTGATGACGCCGCCCTGGTCGCCCAGCACCGCGACCTGGACCTGCCGCTGGTCGGTCGGGGCCTCGCCCACGGGCTGCGAGGGGGCGGCCTGCACCGCCGTCTGCGTCTCCGGGGATGGCGGCGGCGACGGGGGCAGCACCACCGTCTGCGGCTGGGTAGTGGCGACCTGCTCGCTGCCGCCGGCACCGTTCAGGCGCTGCAGCAGCTGCGCTTCCACCGCCTGCAACCGGACGCGCTGGGCATCCAGCGTCCGCTGCTGCGCATCCAGCGCCGCCGGTTCATCGGCGAGCTGCTTACGCAGCGAAGCCAGGTCGTCGCCGGTTGCGGCCGGCTCAGCGGCGGCGGCACCCGCGCTCAGCAAC
>CAXTUG010000047.1:0-14618 GCA_964247375.1 uncultured Sphingomonadaceae bacterium | reverse complement strand
CGATCCGACCGGCGTCGGCGCGCGCGACTTGGGCGAATGCCTGGCGCTGCAGGCGAAGGAAGCGGACCGCTACGATCCGTGCATGGCGACGATGCTGGCGCATCTCGACATGCTCGCCCGGGGGCAGCTGCCGCAGCTGCGCCGGCTGTGCAACGTCGACGAGGAGGATTTCGCGGACATGATCCGCGAGCTGCGCAGCTATGATCCGAAGCCCGGCCTGCGCTTCGGCGGCGAGCGGGCGCCGCCGATCTCTCCCGACATCTTCGTCGCGCGCACCCGCACCGGCTGGTCGATCGAGCTCAACGGCGCGACCCTGCCGCGATTGCTGATCGACCGGCGCTATTATCGCGAGCTGGCGGCCGGTGCGCAGGACAAGGGCGGCAAGGCGTGGCTGGCGGACTGCCTGGCGAGCGCCAACTGGCTGATCAAGGCGCTCGACCAGCGCGCCCGCACGATCATCAAGGTCGCGACCGAGATCGTGAAGCAGCAGGAAGCGTTCTTTCGCCACGGCGTCGTCCACCTGCGCCCGCTGACGCTGCGCACCGTCGCCGACGCGATCGGCATGCACGAATCGACCGTGAGCCGCGTCACCTCCAACAAGTATCTCGCGTGCGAGCGCGGGCTGTTCGAGCTCAAATATTTCTTCACGAGCGGCGTTGCGGGCACCGACGGCGAGGGCGTGTCGGCCGAAGCGGTGAAGAGCCACATCGCCCGGCTGATCGCGGACGAGGGCAGGGAGGTGCTGTCCGACGACAAGCTGGTCGAGATCCTGAACGGCAAGGGTTTCGACATCGCCCGGCGCACGGTGGCCAAGTATCGCGAGGCCATCGGACTGGGCTCGTCGGTCCAGCGTCGGCGGCAGAAGGCGCTCGGCTGAGTCCTGGCGGCCTGAGATCGGGCTATTGGTACTGCGTCAGTGCCGCGGCGGCCGCTCTGCCCGCAGGGTCGGCCGGCGCGATCTGCGCGGCGCGGGTCCAGGCGGCGCGGGCCTGGTCGCGATTGCCCGCGGCGGCGGCGATGTTGCCGGCTTCCAGCTGCACGTCGGCATCGTCCGACGCGGCCTTGAGCGCCACCGCAATGTCCTTCTGCGCGCGCGGCAGGTCGTTCTGCCGGCGGGCGAGCGTCGCCGAGAGGAGCCAGGCGAACGGATCGCCCGGCACCAGCGCGAGCGCCTTGTCGAGGTCGGTGCGTGCGACCGCCAGCTCGTTCAGCGCCACGTCGGCGCGGCTGCGGTCCAGCCACGCCTCGCCGGTCAGCACTGCAGGCAGGTTCGGCAGCATGGTGACATGGTCCAGATCCGCGCGCGCCTTGCCCGGCTGGTCGCCGGCGAGCGCCGCATTGGCGGCCTGGCTCCACAGTCGCGGCCCGCGGCCGTCATGCTGCGCATCCGCCTGGGCGGCCGCCTGCGCCAGCGCGGCCTCGGCGGGTCCCCAGCGCTCGACGGCGACGAAAGCCAGACCGAGGCACTGGCGGGCAGGAATGCTGCGGTCGCGCTCGGCCCAGGCGGTCGCTTGCTCCACGGCTGCCTTGGGGTCGGTAGCGATCAGCTTCCGGCAGGCCGCGACCCGAGCGCCGTCACCCGTGATATCGGTGAGTGCAGCGGCGAGCAGGGCGAAGGCGATCATAGGCTCTCGATCAGGGCGGAGACGGTGGTAAGCAGCAGACTCAGATCGCCCGGACGCGACAGGCGATGTCCGCCGCCCTTTACCAGCAGGGTCTGCACGTCGCCTGAACGCAGCGCGCGACCGAGGCGGAAGGTGATGGACGGCGGCACGTCGCGATCGTCCAGCCCCTGCAACAGGCGGACCGGACAATCGATCGCGATCTCGCGGTCGAGCAGCAGGTTGGCCTGGCCGCTCTCCCAGAAAGCGCGCGTGGTGATCTCCGGCATCTCATAGTCGGGATGGTCGAGCGCGATCAGCCCGTCGGCCTGCAGCGTGGCGCGCTGGCTCTCGTCATAGCCCCACTCCGTAAAGTCCGGCGCGGCGGCGATGCCGACCAGTCCGGCGACGCGCTCGCGGCGCTCCAGCGCGATCAGCAGCATCAGCCAGCCGCCCATCGAGGAGCCGACCAGTAGCAGCGGCCCACCGGTCAACCGGTCGATGAGGTCGAGCGCATCGTCGCGCCAGTCGTCCAGCGTCGCCTCGCCGAATACGCCGCCGCTCTTGCCGCAGCCGCGATAGTCGAGCCGCAGCATGGCGCGACCCTCCGCCTCCGCCCATGCTTCCAGCGCGAGCGCCTTCGATCCTTCCATGTCGGAGCCGTAGCCGGGCAGGAAGATGACCGTCGGTCCGGCGCCTTCGCGCAGGTTGTAGGCGAGGCGGGGCAGGTCGGGACGGTCGAGGAATTCGGTCATGTCGTCGGGAGTGTAGCATGGGTCGGCGGCAATCGCCGCCAAACGTTCTTGTTCACGCGGAGGCGCGGAGATGCGGAGCGGGTCTGGCATCGTCGGATCGCGCGCGAAAGCGCGTATCCGTTCTCGGCAAAGTGAATTCGGGCCGCAGGTGCGGCCGGACCATTCCTTCTCCACGTCTCCGCGCCTCCGCGTGAACAGATCTTTGTCGCCCGATCCGCTGCAAGCTGAGGTCTGCCGCTGCCTCCAGCGGCCCCGGCCTTCGGGGCGACGGCTAATGCTTGAACCTCTTCGTCGAAGCGGGTCTAACGGGTCATGCACCTGTACCTTCCGATTGCCGGCCTGTCGGTGAACGCGCTGGTGATCGTGCTGCTGGGCGGGGCAGTGGGCATCCTGTCCGGCATGTTCGGGGTGGGCGGCGGCTTCCTGACGACGCCGCTGCTGATCTTCTACGGCGTGCCGCCGGCGGTGGCGGTCGCCTCTTCCGCGACGCAGATCACCGGCGCCAGCGTGTCGGGCGTGCTGGCGCACAGCCGGCGCCAGGGCGTCGATTTCCGGATGGGCGCCGTGCTGGTGGCGGGCGGCGCCGTGGGCTCAGTCGCGGGCGGCTTCCTGTTCCGGCTGCTGCAGAAGAGCGGGCAGATCGATACGATCATCGGCCTGCTCTACGTGGCGCTGCTCGGCTGGATCGGCCTCGGCATGGCCCGCGAGTCCGCCCGCGCGGTCGTCGCGGCCCATATGGGCGTCCGGCCGGCGGCGCACACCACCAGGCGGCACCGCAAGTGGATCGCGGCGCTGCCCGGCCGCTGGCGCTTCTACGGCGCGGGGCTCTACATCTCGCCGCTGGCGCCGCTGCTGCTGGGCTTCGTGGCGGGCCTCCTGACCGTGCTGATGGGCGTCGGCGGCGGCTTCATCCTGGTGCCGGCGATGATCTACATCTTCGGGGTGTCGGCGCGGGTGGTGGTCGGCACTTCGCTGTTCCAGGGGCTGTTCGTGACGGCGACGACGACGCTCGTCCACGCGCTCACCACGCACGCGGTCGACCTGGTGCTGGCGACGCTGCTGCTGGTCGGATCGGTCACCGGGGCGCAGATCGGATCCAGCCTGGTGCAGAAGGTGCGGCCGGAGCGCGCGCGCATGATGCTGGCCTTCATCGTGCTCACCGTCGCGATCCGCATGGCGCTGGGCCTGACGTGGCGGCCGGACGCGATCTACACGGTGCAGCCGCTGTGAGGCGGTCGATCCTGCTCGCCGCCGCGCCGCTGCTGATCGGCGCCGCCGAGCCGCGGCAGGTGCCCGACGTCTCCGACACGCAGATCGACATCGCCTACAGCTTCACCGGCGCGAACCTGCTGCTGTTCGGCGCCATCCTCTATCCCGGCGGCCGGCCGCCGGGCGCCGGCACCGACGTGGCGGTCGTGGTGAAGGGCCCGTCCGAGCCGCTGCTGGTGCGCGAGAAGGCGAAGGTCGCCGGCATCTGGGTCAACCATGCCCGCGAGCGGTTCCGCTCCGTCCCCAGCTTCTACGCGGTGGCGAGCGCGCGCCCGCTCGACCGGATCGTCAGCCCGCGCACCGCCGCCATCTACGAGATCGGGATAGACAATCTCCTGCTCTCCCCCGCGGACGGGGCGAGCGCCGACGAGCAGGCGCGCTTCGAAGCCGGGCTGGTCGACCTCAAGCGCCGCAGCGGCCTGTATGCCGAGCATGTCGGCGCGGTCTCGGTGCGGGACGGCGTGCTGTACCGTGCGGAGGTGCCGATTCCGGCGCGGGTCCCGGTCGGCCTCTATACCGCCGAGACCTTCCTGATCCGAGACGGCCGGATCGTCGCGGCGGCGACGCGAGAGATTGCGGTCGGCAAGTCCGGGTTCGAACGCTTCGTGACGAATGCGGCGGAACATTCGCCCCTGCTCTACGGGCTGACGGCGATCCTGCTGTCCCTGCTCCTGGGCTGGCTGGCGGCGCTTGCCTTCGCGCGAGTGCGGCGATGAGCGGCGGTGGTGAGGAAGTTCTTAACCCCGTTCGGCTAGAGCGTGCGCCCATGGGAATGCACGACAGGATCGTAGCCGCGATCACCACCGGCGACGCGATGGAGCTTGGCCGCGTCCTCGAAGTGGCGGGCGTCGGGGCGCAGGTGACGCTCGACGGGCACATGATGGCGCTGGTCCGCAAGGCGAACGGCATCGGCGCGCCTCCGGGCACGATCGGCAGCTACGTCAAGATCCGCATCGGCAACCGCTGGATCCTGGGCCAGATCCGGACGCTGCGGCTGGCGGAAGTCGACAGCATGGTCGTCGTCGGCACGATCGATTTCATCGGCGAGGGGATCGACATCAACGATCGGCTCGCCAAGTTCCGCCGCGGCGTGACGCTGCTGCCCATGCCGGGCGCGCCGCTGCACGCGGTGGCGGAGGACGAACTGCTCGCCATGTTCGCGCCCGATTCGCGGCCGCACATCCAGGTCGGCAGCGTGCATCCGTCGGGCCAGATCCCCGCCACGCTCTACATCGACGCGCTGCTCGGCCGCCACTTCGCGGTGCTCGGATCGACCGGCACCGGCAAGTCGAGCGCCACTGCGCTGATCCTGCACCGTATCTGCGATGCCGCACCCAACGGGCACGTGCTGATGATCGATCCGCACGGCGAATATGCCGCCGCCTTCCAGCACAAGGCGGCGGTGTTCGACGTCGGCAACCTCGCCCTCCCCTACTGGCTGCTGAACCTGGAGGAGCATGCCGAGATCCTGCTGACCTCGAGCAGCGCGGAGCGGCAGGTGGACCGCGACGTGCTGGCCAAGTGCCTGCTGGCGGCGCGCCTGAAGAATCGCGGCGCCGAAGCGGGCATCCTCCGCCTGACGGTGGATTCGCCGACACCTTACCTGCTGTCCGACCTGAGCAATATCCTGGCCACGGAGATGGGCAAGCTCGACAAGGGCGGGGTCGGCACCGCGCCCTACCTGCGCATCAAGACGCGGATCGACGAGATCAAGGCCGATCCGCGCTACGCCTTCATGTTCTCGGGCGTGCTGGTGGCGGACACGATGAGCGACGTGATGGCGCGGCTGCTGCGCCTGCCCGGCAATGGCCAGCCGCTGTCGATCGTGAACCTGTCGGGCGTGCCGTCCGAGATCACCGCCGTCGTGGTGGCGTTGCTGGCGCGGCTGACCTTCGATCATGCCATCTGGTCGCAGGCCGAGGGGCGGCCGCCGGTGCTGCTGGTCTGCGAGGAGGCGCATCGCTACATCCCGGCGGACACGATGGCTCCTGCGCGCGCCGTGCTGGAGCGCATCGCCAAGGAGGGCCGCAAATATGGCGTGTCGCTCGGCCTGATCACCCAGCGTCCGTCCGACCTGGCGGAAGGTGTGCTGTCGCAGTGCGGCACGATCCTGGCGATGCGCCTGAACAACGAGCGCGACCAGCGCTTCGTCCGTTCCGCCGTGCCGGAGGGCGCGCGCGGGCTGATCGACGCGATCGCGGCCCTGCGCAACCGCGAGGCGATCGTGGTCGGCGAAGGCGTGCCGATCCCGATCCGCATCACCTTCGATCCGATGGAGAAGGGTCAGCTGCCGGCGTCGCACGACCCGGTGTTCAGCAGCGCCTGGAAGGAGAGCGGCGGCGAACGCGAACTGCTCGACCAGACGATCAAACGCTGGCGCGCACAGGGGCGCTGAGCCAGGTTGGATTGACTTTCGCCCTGTTTGATACTATCTGCAGGCTGCTAACGTCGCTGCGACGGAACTTGATGCCCGACGCGGGCTGATCCTTCCATTTCACGCTTCATGGCTCCGCCGGCACGCTGCCGACGGTACCCTATATCTCCGTGAAAGGAAGATCCCCATGCCAGTCGGCACCGTCAAATTCTTCAACATCGATAAAGGCTACGGCTTCATTGCGCCCGACGACGGCAGCAAGGACAGCTTCGTCCACATCACCGCCGTCGAACGCGCCGGCCTGGGCACGCTCACGCAGAATCAGCGGGTGCGTTACGAGGTCGAGGCCGATCGCCGCGGCAAGGAATCTGCGGTCAACCTCGAAGCGGCGTAAGGCCGCTTGAGCAAGGAAGACTTTATGACTTTCGAGGGTAGGATCGACGAGATCCTGCCGGACGGCCGCTTCCGCGTGCTGCTCGATAATGATCACCGGATCATCGCCTATACGGCCGGCCGCATGCGGCGTAACCGCATCCGATCGGTGGTCGGCGATCGCGTTCAGGTCGAAATGACCCCTTACGACCTCGGCAAGGGTCGCATCATCTTCCGCGAGCCGACGCCCGGTCAGGGCGGCGGTGCCCGCAGGAATTTCCGACGCTGACGCGTCGGTCCTCTCTAAAAATCGCGCACGCGAACGTGCGCCAAGGAACACATGCAATTCTTACCTCTCCGCAGCGCGCCGGAACGGCGGCTGCCCACCCCTCTTTGCGTCCCGCCGCAGCTGGCGGCGATGCCCGCCGGCCCATCTCCCCTGTCTCGTGCCGAACTGCGCCGCGTCGTCGCGGAGATGCTCGGCTGATCCACTATTCTCATCCGCTGAGGAGCGAACCATGTCGACGAACAGCGATTACTACCTGGCGCGCGCCGACGAGAGCGCGCGGGATGCTAAGGAAGCCAAGCTGGCGAACGTACGGGATCGCTGCCTGAGAGCCGAAGCGGCATGGCGCGCCATGGCGGCGCGCCTGCTGCACGGCGAACGGCTGCGCGACGCGGCCGCCAAGAAACGCCTGGAAAGTGAGACTGCAGCATGAGGAAACCGTTCGCCAATCGCTTCAACGCTCCACGGCTCGGCCGTGACGAGGCGGAGCGCCAGGGCCGCGTATCGCGCCTCGCGTTCGAGGCCCTGCGCCAGCCCGAGGCGGTGATCGCCTTCCTCAACACGCATGACGCGGCACTCGGCGGTCGTCCGATCGATCTGGCGATCGCCGGCGAGGACAGCATGCGGCGGGTCGAACAGGCGATCGCGGCCATGCAGCCGCGCTGAGCGTACGGCGCGTCCCAGATGCGACTGACCGTCACGCACGGCACGACCTATCGTTACGCGCGGCCCGTCCAGCTGCAGCCGCATCGGTTGGTGATGACGCCGCGCGGCACGCACGATCTGATGCCGCTCTCCTCCCGACTGGAGATTACGCCCCACGCCGACAAGGCGTGGAGTCAGGACGTGTTCGGCAACCTGATCGCGACCGCCACATTCTCGGCAGCGACCGACCGGCTCACCATCCGGAACCACATGGTGGTCGAGCAGTGTGCAGAGCCGTGGCCGATCTTCGCGATCACGCCGTCGGCGCATGCCTATCCGTTCGCTTACTCGGACGACGAACGGCTCGATCTGGGCGCGTTGCTGCTGTCGCATTCGTCGGACGACGAAGCGGTACGGCGCTGGGCACAGGCGTTTCTCTCCGGAGCGGCGACCGACACCCTGTCGCTGCTCCAGGCGATCAATCGCGCCATATATCGGCAGATACGCTATCGTGCCCGCGACGAGGAGGGCACGCAGCGGCCGGACGAGACGCTCGCGCTGCAGAGCGGGTCGTGCCGCGACATGGCGACTTTGCTGATCGCGGCCGTGCGCAGCCTCGGCTTCGGCGCGCGTGCCGTGTCGGGCTACCTGTACACTTCGGCCGCGGGCGGCCCGCCGGACGATGCGCAGCATGGCGCGACTCATGCGTGGGCGGAAATCTACCTGCCCGGTGCCGGCTGGATCGCGTTCGACCCGACCAACGACCGGATGGGCAGCGCCGATCTCGTACCAGTGGCGGTTTCCCGCGACCTCCGGCAGATCATGCCGGTATCGGGGGGTTATGTCGGTACGCCCGGCGATTTCCTGGACATGGACGTCGACGTGCGGGTTACGGCAACGACGCCGCAGGAGACCGCATCATGACCGTGACATCGCCGTTCGATCTCTGGGCCGGCTTATGGCGTAGCGGCATGGAGGCTGCGCAGACGGGCTGGCGCATGACCGAGATGCTGGCCGCGTCGGCCGAGGTCGTGGAGAGCCGCTGCGGGTCGGCGGCGGCGGCGCTGCGCGATCCGCTGCACGGCGACTATCAGGAACTGGCGCGGATGGTGCCGGAGAAGGTCGAGGCGTTCGCGCGCGCAGGCACATCGATCTGGCACGACATGGCCGCTCTGCAGGCGAGCAGCCTTGCCGGCTGGTCGCACGCTGCCGGGTTCGTGGCGTCGGGACGCTTCTGGTCCGTCCAGGACAGCGCCGCCCTGCTGAACCGGTCGGGAGAGATGGTCAGCCGCTCGCTCGGCATGTCCGGCCGGGCGCTGGCGCCGGTCCATCGCACGGCGACGGCGAACGCGCGACGATTGCGGCGGCCGCGCAAGAGCTGACGCACGCGGCGACCAATCTTGCACCCGGCCGCGATCATGCCTGAACCTTATCCCTGCTGGACGGTTTTGACGCCATAGCTCCGGGAGCGACGATCATGGCGCGGATGACGAGCGACTTCTTCGTGGAACGGCTGAAGACGTGGGGCGTGACCCGCATCTACGGCTATTCGGGCGACGGCATCAACGGCGTGCTCGGTGCCCTGCAGCGGGCCGAGAAGCACGGCGCCGGCATCGAGTTCATCCAGGTGCGGCACGAGGAGATGGCCGCCTTCATGGCCACCGCGCATGCCAAGTTCACCGGAGAGCTGGGCGTCTGCCTCTCGACCGGCGGGCCTGGCGCGACCCATCTGGTGACCGGCCTCTACGACGCCAAGCTGGACCATGTCCCGGTGCTGGCGATTGCCGGGCAGGCCGAGACGACGGTGCGCGGTGCCGACTACCAGCAGGAGCTGAACCTCGATCGGCTGTTCGCCGACGTCAGCGCCTACGTGCAGGAGGTGAATGCACCGGCGCAGGCGCGGCACGTGACCGATCGCGCGATCCGGATCGCGATCGCCGACGATGCGGTGAGCACGATCGTGCTGCCGAAGGACGTGCAGGACGATAAGTATGAGGATCCGCCGCAGGCGCACGGCTTCACCCGCTCGGGTCCCGGCTATTCCCGTCCGACGATCATACCCAAGCAGGACCAGCTGGAAGCGGCGGCCGCGATCCTGAATGCCGGCAGCAAGGTGGCGATCCTGGTCGGCGCCGGCGGACGCAACGCCGCGGCGGAACTGGTCGAGGTCGCCGACCTGCTCGGCGCGGGCATCGCCAAGGCGCTGCTCGGCAAGGACGTGCTGCCCGACGACCTGCCGTTCGTCACCGGCGCGCTCGGTCTGCTCGGCACCAAGCCGTCGTCCGACATGATGCAGGGTTGCGATACGCTGCTGATGGTCGGCACCGGTTTCCCGTGGGCCGAGTTCCTGCCGAAGGACGGTCAGGCGCGGGCGGTACAGATCGATATCAAGCCGGCCATGCTCGGGCTGCGCTACCCGGTCGACGTCAACCTGCACGGCGACTCGGCCGAGACGCTGCGCGCGCTGATCCCGCTGCTCCGCCACAAGGCGGATCGCGACTGGCGCGACGGGATCGAGCACGAGGTCGGAAAGTGGTGGGAGACGCTGGAGGAGCGCGCGATGACCGCCGCCAATCCGGTCAACCCGCAGCGGGTCGTATCGGAGATGTCGCTGCGGCTGCCGGCCGACGCGATCGTCACCTCGGACAGCGGCTCGTGCGCTAACTGGTACGCACGCGACTATCGCGTGAAGGCCGGGCAGCGGGCGTCCTTGTCGGGCGGGCTGGCCTCGATGGGCGCGGCGGTACCCTATGCGATCGCCGCCAAGTTCGCGCATCCGACACGGCCGGTGGTGGCACTGGTCGGCGACGGCGCGATGCAGATGAACAATCTGGCCGAGCTGATCACCGTGCAGAAATACTGGCAGCGCTGGGCCGATCCGCGCTTCGTCGTCTGCGTGTTCAACAATCGCGACCTGAACGAGGTGACGTGGGAGCAGCGGGTGATGGAGGGCAATCCCCGTTTCCCGACCACGCAGGACCTGCCGGATGTGCCCTACGCCAAGTTCGCCGAGCTGATCGGGCTCGGCGGCATCTTCGTCGACACGCCGGACGCACTGGGCGCGGCGTGGGAGGCGGCGCTGCGGGCCGACCGGCCGACCTTGATCGAGGTCCATACCGATCCGGACGTGGCGCCCTTCCCGCCGCACCTGACCTTCGAGCAGGCGAAGAACTTCATGAGCTCGATGGTGAAGGGCGACCGCAAGGCGGGGCAGGTGATCGCGG
This sequence comes from uncultured Sphingomonadaceae bacterium, assembly GCA_964247375.1. Lineage (GTDB taxonomy): Bacteria > Pseudomonadota > Alphaproteobacteria > Sphingomonadales > Sphingomonadaceae > Sphingomonas_I. Next base: position 4,092 of record CAXTUG010000047.1, on the reverse strand, counting down.
AGACGGCGCGGCAGCTGGTCAAGGAAATTACCGGTTGATCCTTACCGCCGTCATGCCCGCGCACGCGGGCATCCCGCTTCTTTTTCTGTCCGATGCAGCGGGATGCCGGTATCCGGGGGAATGACGGGCGGGGTTGTGGCACGGGACGAGGACAAGAGGCTGGCTGCGCTCGCCGCGACCGACGAGGTCAAGGATGGCATGCTGGTCGGTCTCGGCACCGGCTCCACCGCCGCTTTCCTGATCGACGAACTGGGACGCCGCGCGACGGCAGGCCTGCGCTTCCGCGCCGTCGCCACCTCCCTCGCCAGCGAGCGGCAGGCGACGGCGCTCGGGATCGAGATATTGCCGTTCGCCGATGTGGGCCGGATCGATCTCGCGATCGACGGCGCCGACGAGATCGATGCCGACCTGCGCGCGATCAAGGGCGCGGGCGGGGCGATGCTGCGGGAGAAGTGCGTGGCGGCTGCGGCGGATCGGATGATCGTGATCGCCGACAGGTCCAAGCGGGTGGATCGGCTGGGGGCGCTGCCGGTACCGTGCGAGACGCTGCCGTTCGCGCGCGATTTCGTCCGCGGCGCATTGGCGGCGCTGGGCGCGGCCGCGGTGCTGCGCATGCGCGGCGCCGAGCCGTATCGCACCGATCAGGACAACCTGATCTTCGACTGCCATTTCCCTGCGATCGCCGACCCGGCGGCATTGGCGGCGGCCCTGTCCGGCATTCCGGGCATGCTGGGCCACGGCCTGTTCGTGCGGGAGGTCGCCGCCGCCTACGTCGCGGCGGACGGGCAGGTCACGCGCTTCGACCGGCCGCCCGCGCCATAAAAGGACGCAGGGCTGTAACGGTTGGAGCGCAAGGGCGCGCCAGCCGTTGCGCCTGCTTCCACAACGGGTCTATCGGCCCGGTGCGTCCTGCCTCTCCAGCACAAGGGAATCCCATGTCGACCAGCCCCGCCGCCGAAGTTCACGAGGACGGCTCCCCCGAGCGGCTCGCGATCGATACCATCCGCACCCTGGCGATGGACGCGGTCGCCAAGGCCAAGTCGGGCCATATCGGCACGCCGATGGGGCTGGCGCCGGTCGGCTATACGCTATGGTCGCAATTCCTGCGCACCGATCCGGACCGGCCGGACTGGCCCAACCGCGACCGGTTCGTGCTGTCGGTCGGCCACGCGTCGATGCTGCTCTACGCGCTGCTGCACCTCGCTGGGGTCAAGGAGATCGACAAGGACGGCAAGCTGAGCGGTCAGCCGGCGGTCAGCCTGGACGACATCAAGCAGTTCCGCCAGCTCTCGTCCAAGACGCCGGGCCACCCCGAATATCGTCACACGACCGGCGTCGAGACCACCACCGGCCCCCTCGGTCAGGGCTGCGGCAATTCGGTCGGGATGGCGATCGCCGAGCGTTGGCTGGCGGCGCACTATAATCGCGACGGCTTCCCGCTGTTCGACCACGACATCTACGTGCTGTGCGGCGACGGCGACATGATGGAGGGCGTGGCGAGCGAGGCGGCAAGTCTCGCCGGGCACCTCAAGCTCTCCAACCTGTGCTGGATCTACGATTCCAACCATGTGTCAATCGAGGGCGGCACCGACCTCGCCTTCGACGAGGACGTGGGCAAGCGCTTCGAGGCCTATGGCTGGCACGTCGTCCATGTCGACGACGCCAACGACACCAAGGCGGTGGCGGATGCGATCGGGACGTTCAAGGCGACGGACGACCGGCCGACCCTGATCGTCGTGCACAGCATCATCGGTTTCGGCAGCTCGATCGCGGGCACCGCCAAGGCCCATGGCGAGGCGATGACCGCCGACGATATCCGCGGCACCAAGAAAGCCTATGGCTGGCCCGAGGACGCGCAGTTCCTAGTGCCGGACGGCGTCGCCGAGCGTTTCCACGCCGCCGTCTCCGACCGCGGCAAGCCGCTGCGCGAGACGTGGGAGCAGATGCTGGCGCGCTACAAGGAGGCGCAGCCGGCGTTGGGCAAGGAACTGGACGACCTGTTCGCCGACCGGCTGCCGGACGGATGGGACGCGGACCTGCCGACCTTCCCGGCCGACGAGAAGGGGATGGCGTCGCGCGACGCCGGCGGCAAGGTGCTGAACGCCATCGCCGCCAAGGTGCCGTGGCTGGTCGGCGGATCGGCCGACCTGGCGCCGTCGACCAAGACGCTGATCGACGATGGCGGATCGTTCGAGGCGGACAGCTATGGCGGCCGCAACCTCCACTTCGGGGTGCGCGAGCATGGCATGGGTTCGATCGCCAACGGCATGGCGCTGTCGCACCTGCGGTCCTACACCGCCACCTTCCTGGTCTTCTCCGACTATATGCGGCCGCCGATCCGGCTCGCGTCGATCATGGAATTGGCGGTGGCGTTCGTGTTCACGCACGATTCGATCGGCGTCGGCGAGGACGGGCCGACGCACCAGCCGATCGAGCAGCTTGTGGGGCTCCGCGCCGTTCCGGGGCTCGACACGATCAGGCCGTGCGACGCCAACGAGACCGTCTATGCGTGGAAGGCAGCGCTCCAATCGGGCGACCAGCCGACCGCGCTGATCTTCTCGCGTCAGGCGCTGCCGACGCTGGACCGTGAGAAATATGCGAGCGCGGAAGGGCTGCTGAAAGGCGCCTACGTGCTCGCGGGCAGCGACGATCCCGAGCTCGTGCTGATCGCCGCCGGATCGGAAGTCGGGCTGGTCGTTGCCGCGCACGAGCAGCTCGAGGCGGCGGGCGTGCGCTCGCAGGTCGTGTCGATGCCGAGCTGGACGCTCTTCGAGCTGCAGGACCAGGCCTACAAGGACCAGGTGCTGCCGCCGGGCTGCACCGCGCGGCTGGCGGTGGAGCAGGGCAGCGAGATCGGCTGGGACCGCTATGTCGGGCCGAAAGGCAAGACCATCACCATGTCGACCTTCGGTGCCTCCGCACCGATCGCCAAGCTGCAGGACAAGTTCGGCTTCACCGTCGACAATGTCGTGAAGACCGCCAACCAGATGCTCGGGAAGTAAGCCATGACCAGTCTGCTCGAACAGCTCCGCGCCAGCGGCCAGGCCCCGTGGCTTGACTTCGTCGACCGCAAGTTCCTGGACGAGGGCGGCCTGAAGAAGCTGGTGGAGGAGGACGGCGTGACCGGCGTCACCTCCAACCCGTCCATCTTCGAGAAGGCGATGGGTCATGGCGATGCCTACGATGCCGAGTTCGAGCAGTTCGTGCAGGCCCATGCCGGCGCATCGGTGACCGACACCTACGAGGCGCTGGCGATCAGCGACATCAGGGCGGCGGCGGACACGCTGCGCCCGGTCTACGACGCGACCGGCGGCAAGGACGGCTTCGTCAGCCTGGAGGTGTCGCCTTATCTTGCCAACGGTACGGAAACGACGGTCGCGGAGGCGCGGCGGCTCTGGAGCCAGGTCGACAAGCCCAATCTGATGATCAAGGTGCCGGGTACCAAGGCGGGCGTGCCCGCGATCCGGCAGCTCATCGAGGACGGGCTCAGCATCAACGTGACGTTGCTGTTCAGTCTCCAGAGCTATCAGTCCGTGGCGGAAGCCTACACGGCCGGCCTGGAAGCGCGCGTCGCCAAGGGTGAGCCGATCGACCATATCGCGAGTGTCGCCAGCTTCTTCGTCAGCCGCATCGACGCCCAGATCGATAAGAAGATCGACGCACGGGTCGAAGCCGGCGATGCGGACGCCGCCGCGCTGAAGGAATTGCGCGGCAAGGTCGCGATCGCCAATGCCAAGATGGCGTATCAATGGTTTCTCGACTTCGTGAAGTCGGATCGCTGGCAGGCGCTCGCCGCTAAGGGCGCGCAGCCGCAGCGATTGCTGTGGGCCTCGACCGGTACCAAGGATCCGGCCTACCCGGATACGCTGTACGTCGACAATCTGATCGGGCCGGACACGGTCAACACGCTGCCGCCGAAGACGATGGACGCGTTCCGCGACCATGGCACGCTCAAGCGCACGCTGGACGCCGACGTGGATCAGGCCAGGCACGTGCTGGCGGAAGCCGATCGGCTGGGCCTCGACCTCAACGGCGTGACGGCCGAGCTGGTCACGGACGGCGTCAAGCTGTTCGCGGACGCCGCCGACGCGC
>CAXTUG010000046.1:0-14637 GCA_964247375.1 uncultured Sphingomonadaceae bacterium | reverse complement strand
CTTCTGGCTGGGGCTGGTGCTGCTCGGCACGACGATCCTGTCGGTGGCGCTGTCGCTGTTCCTGGCGCGCACGATCGCGCGGCCGCTGCGGCGGCTGGCGCTGGCGGCGCACCGGGTGCGGCTCGGCCGCTCGCGCGAGGTCCAGGTGCCGCGGCTGCCTTCGCGCCGCGACGAGATCGGCACGCTGGCGCGCGCCCTGTCCGACATGAGCCAGGCGCTGCGCCAACGGATCGACGCGACCGCGGCCTTTGCCGCCGACGTCGCGCACGAGATGAAGAATCCGCTGGCGTCGCTGCGATCGGCGATCGACAGCCTGGAACTCGTCCACCAGCCCGATCTGCGCGAGCGGCTGCTGGCGGTGATCCGCGACGACGTGCGCCGGCTCGACCGGCTGATCACCGACGTGTCCGAAGCGTCGCGCATGGATGCGGAGCTGTCGCGGGCGCGGTTCGAGTCGGTCGACATGGGGCACATGATCGAGCAGCTGGTAGAGGCGCGCGACGCGCGGGGTCTGCCCAACGGCATCCGGCTGGCGTTCGGGCGGCCGCATCGCGGCAGCGCGGTGCTGTTCGGCGACGGGCAGCGGCTGGCGCGCGCGATCGAGAATTTGATCGACAACGCCATCTCCTTCTCGCCGCCGGGCGGACTGGTGCAGGTCACCGCGATGCGGGACGGGCAGCAGGTGATGGTGCGGGTGGAGGATGACGGGCCGGGCGTGCCGCCGGGCGAGCGCCAGGCGATCTTCAACCGCTTCCATTCGATCCGCCCCGAGGGCGAGGCGTTCGGTCGCCACTCCGGCCTCGGCCTCGCCATCGCCAAGGCGATCGTGGAGGGCCATACCGGATCGATCACGGTGACCGACCGCGAAGACGACAATCAGGGTGCGCGCTTCACCATCCGCTTGCCGGCGGCGGAGAAGTGACCGCCGCGCTGCACGCCACCTGCGTCGCCATCGACGGCCGCGGCGTCCTGCTGACGGGGCCGTCCGGCGCGGGTAAATCGGACCTGGCGCTGCGGCTGATCGACCGGGGCGCCATGCTGGTGGGCGACGACGGGGTGGTGGTGGAGGTCCGGGGCGGCCAGCTTCATGCCCGGCCCGGACCGAACATCGAAGGCCAGCTGGAAGTGCGCGGGCTGGGCATCCTCGCGATGCCGCATGCCGGCTCGGTGCCCCTGGCGCTCGCGATCGCGCTCGACCAGCCGGTGCCGCGCATGCCCGACGAGATGCTGCCGGTGCGGGTCATCGAAGGGCTCACCCTGCCCCAGATCGCGCTCGACCCGTTCGCAGCGTCGGCGCCGGTCAAGGTTGAGAAAGCTTTGCTTCTCTACGGCTTAGCGCTGTGAGTCGGCCTTTACGCATCCTGCTCGTCACCGGCCTCGCGGGCGCCGGACGCACCACCGTGCTCAAGACGCTGGAGGATATCGGCTGGGAGACGGTCGACAACCTGCCGCTGAGCCTGATCGACCGGCTGCTGTCGAGCCCGCCGCCGCAGGGCGCGCCCGACGAGGACCGGCCGCTGGCGATCGGCATCGACAGCCGGACGCGCGGCTTCGACGCGCGGGCGATCCTGCGCCGCATCGCCAGGCTGCGCGACGAGCAGCAGCAGGTCGAGATGCTGTTCCTGGACGCGAGCGACATGGTGCTGGCCCAGCGCTTCTCGGCGACGCGGCGGCGGCACCCGCTGGCGCTCGACCGGCCGGCCGAGGACGGCATCGCCAGCGAGCGCATCCTGCTGGAGCCGCTGCGCGATGCCGCCGAGCATCTGATCGACACCAGCGACACCACCAGCAACGCGCTGCAGCACGAGATCAGGCAGCGCTTCGGCGACGCCGCGGCCGGCGCACCGACGCTGGCGGTGACCTCGTTCAGCTATGCGCGCGGGCTGCCGCGCGACGCCGACCTGGTGCTGGACATGCGCTTCCTGCGCAATCCGCACTGGGACGAGGCGCTGCGGCCAGGCACCGGGCTGGATGCCGACGTGTCCGCCTATATCGCCGCCGATCCGGCCTATGCCGCGGCGCTGGACCAGGTCGAGGGGCTGCTGCTGACCCTGCTGCCGCGCTACCAGCGCGAGGGGAAGAGCTACGTCACGGTCGCGTTCGGCTGCACCGGCGGCCGCCACCGATCGGTCCACGTCGCCGAAGCGATCGGCGGACGGTTGCGCGCCGCCGGTTTTTCGCCCACCATCGGCCATCGCGACCTGGTCCAGACAGCGGCCGGCGCGCAGGACGGGAAGCCGGACGATGGCAGGAGCGCAGTCGCGACGGTGAGCAAATGATCGGATTGGTGCTGGTAACGCACGGCCAGTTGGCGGCGGAGTTCGTGCGGGCGATGGAACATGTGGTCGGACCGCAGGATGCGATCGAGGCGATCTGCATCGGGCCGGACGACGACATGGAAGCGCGCCGCGCGGACATCTCGAACGCGGTGGCGGTGGTCGACCGCGGCCGCGGCGTGATTCTGCTGACGGATCTGTTCGGCGGTACGCCCTCCAATCTCGCCATCTCGCTGATGGACCCGGGCAAAATCGAGGTCATCGCCGGCGTGAACCTGCCGATGCTGATCCGGCTGGAGGGCGCGCGCAAGGCGATGAAGGTGCAGGCGGCGGTGGCGGCCGCGCGCGAGGCCGGGCGCAAATATATTTCGGTCGCGTCGGAAGTGCTGGGCGCCGCCGCGGCATGACGGTCGAGCGGCGCGTCACCATCACCAACAAGCGCGGCCTGCATGCCCGCGCCAGCGCCAAGTTCGTGACGCTCGCTTCCGGCCTGCCGGCGCCGGTGGAGGTCGAGAAGGACGGATCGCGCGTCGCCGGCACGTCGATCATGGGCCTGATGATGCTGGGCGCGGCGATGGGCGACGACGTCGTGATCAGCGCCGAGGGCGACGGTGCCGAGGCAGCGGTGGCGGCCTTGTGCGACCTGGTGGAGAACAAATTCGGAGAGGAGTGACGGGCGGGCGGCTTGCTCACCTATCCTCCCACCCTGCTACGCGGCGCAGCGCCGCGCAGTCGAGCAGGGTGACCTGGCCGCGGGTACCCGCGATCCAGCGATTGCGGCGCCACAGGCTCATGAACCGGCTCACCGTGGGCAGGGTGGCGGAGGTGAGTTCGGCGATGTCCTGGCGCGACAGGTGCAGGACGCAGCCGTCGACCGGCGGGACGGCCTCCACCCGCGGCGCCATGCGCAGCAGCGTTCGCGCGATGCGGCGCTCGACCGGCACCGACGACACCTCCTCCAGGCGTTCGATGAACTGTTCGGCATAGTTGGTGACGGTACGCAGGACGTTGGCGGTGAGGGTGGCGCTGTGATCCATCAGCGGCCGCAGCTCGGCCATTCGCCAGGCGAAGGCCTCCACCGGCGTGATGGCGGTGGCGCTCGCATGATTGACGCGGCGATCCACCACGCCGAGCACGCCGATCGGCTGCCCGGGCCCGAGCAGCGTCAGGGTGAGTGCCGCCCCGTTCTCGGCGGCGCGCCAGACCTTGACCCGGCCGCTGACGACGACGAACAGGCCCACGGCCACCTCGCCCTGCGCCAGCAGCGTCTCCCCGGCGGCGAAGCGGCACGATCGCGCGTGGCTCTCGAGAGCCGATCGCTCTGCCGGGTTCAATCCTGCGAGAAGCGGGCCCGTGAACATCGTCATGTCCCACCAGCTATTAGGTCCGGTCCGGCACAATATAGCAGGTCGCGCAATATCTGTCGCGTTAGTTGTTCCAGCGCAAAGACATGCCGCGCTGCCTGGGCTAGCGATGATTTTGCAGGCGGTGCGCAAGGGCGGCCGCGTGCGTGCAGCAGCATCTCCACGCATCTCTCGCTCCGATCCTGTGACCAGGCGCCTCCACCTGCCGATCACGTTCGAGAAGGCGAGGAATGCGGCGGGATGAAACTTGGCCGTTGACGTGACGCTTACCCCCACAAGCGCCGCTCGCGCCCAGGCAGGACATGAATGCCGGCCCGTTCCTCTCCCGGAACCTCCGCGTCGGCATGGCGGCTCTCCCCCAAGCAGCCGCGGGACCGCGCGGGCGGTGCCCATGTCCGATCCGCCGATCACGGCCATTGCGGCGGATGCGCACACACCCTAGCTACGGCGCATGGCCGCAGCCGCGCCCTCCCCTGCCCCGCTGATCGACGGCCTAGGCCGGCGCATCACCTACCTGCGCATCTCCGTCACCGACCGCTGCGACCTGCGCTGCCGCTACTGCATGGCGGAGCGGATGACCTTCCTGCCGGCCGAGCGGCTGATGACGATCGAGGAGATGGGCGCGATCGCCGATGCGTTCATCGAACGCGGCGTGCGGCGCATCCGCCTGACCGGCGGCGAGCCGCTGGTGCGGCGCGGCGCCGCCGACCTGGCGCGCGCCATCGGGCAGCGACTCGGCGCCGGACTGGACGAACTGACGCTGACCACCAACGGCACGCGGCTGGTGCGCGAGGCTGAGGCGCTGGCCGCGGCAGGCATCCGGCGGATCAACGTCAGCCTGGACAGCCGCGATCCCGAGCGGTTCCGGCACATTACGCGCACCGGCGATCTGACCAGGGTCATGGACGGCATCCGGGCGGCACGGGCGGCGGGACTCCGGATCAAGATCAACATGGTCGCGCTCAAGGACTTCAACGAGGACGAGGTCGAGCCGATGCTGCGCTGGTGCGCGGCGGAGGGGCACGACCTCACGCTGATCGAGACAATGCCGCTGGGCGCGATCGACGAGGATCGCAGCGACCGCTACCTGCCGCTGGACGGCGTGCGGCGGGCGCTGGAGCGCCGCTACACGCTGGTGCCGCAGCCCAGCCACACCGGGGGACCGGCGCGCTATTACCGCGTGGCGGAACTGGACGCGCAGATCGGCTTCATTACGCCGCTGACCGACAATTTCTGCGCCGGCTGCAACCGGGTGCGGCTAACCGCCGAGGGGCTGCTCTACCTCTGCCTGGGCCGTGAGGACCGGATCGACCTGCGCGCTGCCTGGCGCGAGGGCGGCCGACCGGCGCTGGACGCGGCGCTGGACCGGGCAATGGCGGCCAAGCCGGCGCGGCATGCCTTCGCGATCGCGGCGCCCGATCCTGCCGTGTCGCGTCACATGAGCGTGACCGGCGGATGAGCGGAGAGCGCCGGCTCGCCCTTGCCGCCTCGCCCTCGCCCCAGGCGCAGGAAGCCGCCCGGGAACTGCGATCGCGCTACGAGTGGGTGCCGCCGGCCGAGGCGGAGATCGTGGTGGCGCTCGGCGGCGACGGCTTCCTGCTGCAGACGCTGCACCAGATGCTCGACCGGCATCGCGCGCTGCCGGTTTTCGGCATGAACCGCGGCACGGTCGGCTTCCTGATGAACGAGTGGTCGGCCGACCTGCTGGAGAGCCGCCTGCTCGCCGCGCGGCCGATCAAGGTGGCGCCGCTGCGCATGGAAGCGGTGACGATCGACGGCGACACCGTGTCGCTGTCGGCGATCAACGAAGTCTCGCTGCTGCGCGAGACGCGCCAGACGGCGTGGATCGAGATCAGCGTCGACGGCCGCGTGGTGCTGGCTGAACTGGTCGCCGACGGCGTGCTGGTGGCGACGCCGGCGGGCTCCACCGCCTACAACTTCTCCGCGCACGGCCCGATCCTGCCGCTGGAGAGCGCGCTGGTGGCGCTGACGCCGATCAGCCCCTTCCGCCCGCGGCGCTGGCGCGGCGCGATCCTGCCCGACCGCAACCGCATCCGGCTGCGCGTGATCGATCCCGCCAAGCGCCCGGTGAGCGCGGTCGCCGACCAGCGCGAGGTGCGCGACGTCTCGACGGTCGAGATCACGGTCGACCGCGCCAAGCCGCTGACGCTGATGTTCGATCCCGAACATGCGCTGGACGATCGCATCGCGATGGAGCAATTCGCCACCTGATCGCAAGGCAAGTGCGCGAAGCGCTTGCCAACGGCTGACGCCTTGCTATAGGCCGCGCCTCACCGGCCCAACGGGCCTGTTCCCCGGTAGCTCAGCGGTAGAGCATCCGACTGTTAATCGGACGGTCGCTGGTTCGAATCCGGCCCGGGGAGCCACCTTACGATGCCTGCGCGGCCGCTGCGATCACTTGCGGTCCGACGCCGGTTTGGACCTCGCCGACCGGATCACGCCGCGAAGCGCGGTCTCCAGATCGTCCATCAGGGTGTAGCGCTTGCGATAGATCGTACGCTTGCGCGCCGGAATCGTCTCGCTGGCGCGATCGTTGCGGCTGGGCGACAGGCGGAAGAAGTCGCCGGCAGGAACACCGCCACGGTCGCGCCAGACCTCGTCATAGTTGAGGTGGAACTTGTGGCCGCGGGGCGCGCCGAAGAAACGGCTGCGGCCGTGCCGGCTGGCGTCCGCCACGCCGTAGATGTGCCGCGCACCGAGCGCGCCCACGAAGACCCGGAACAGTTCGATCAACAGATCGCGCGGACGCATGCCGAAGCTGGCGCGGGTGATCGCGCGATATTCGTCGAGCATGCCGTCGAGGTCCCGCCCCTGCACGCCACCGATATAGGCGACCAGCCCGTCTGCGGCGGCGTCGAGCGCGAACACCAGCGAGAAGAGACGCACGTCGCCGCGGAACAGGTTGAAGGCCACCACCCCTTCGCGATGCAGCCATTCCGGCTTGTCGAGCACCAGGCGGTAGCCGTCGCCCAGATGCGGCAGCGGCATCAGCGCGACCTGCCGGTCGAGATCGAAGTCGAGCAGGCCTGGGAAGCGTTCCAGCACGGCGACATGGCGACAGAAGGCCGCGATCCGATCGGGCACGCTCCACGCCGTGCAGAGATACGGCGCGAGGATGAAGCCCAGCACGTGCGGCCGGTGATGCACAATCTGTCCGAGCAGCGGGAAAGTCTCGGCATGAAGCAGCGGGGCGAGCATCTGTCGGCTGCGCGCGGCGAGGGCGACGAAGCGGAGCCGGCGGGCGAGCGCACGAGCGCCAGGACGAGGATACAGCAATCTGGCCGCGTGCCACAGCTGCACGACCGCGGAGAGATCAATCCGCCGCACTTCCGGCACCTCACGATTGAGCTGCGGGGCCGACCAATGGTCCGAAGAATAGGTCTTCATGTCCCCTCTTAGACCCGGTACGCGGAACGTCCTGGATTTACCTGAGCAGCCTGCACAAGACCATACCCGTTAAAAGGTTATTATCAAACGAGACGATCCGGCCGGATCGGTCAGGGAGCAGAGCCCCTCGCACCAGCTTAGGCTGAGCGCTCTTCAGGGAACGATCGGATCAGACGCGCAGCCGATCGCATGTGCCGGCATCGACCTTGCCGGCCAATCCGGGCACCTCGTCCAGCTGCCGCAGATCGGTGAAGCGGCCCCGCTCTTCCCGATAGCGCACGATCTCGAAGCCGTGCCCCCTGAGCCCCGCGACCGCATCCAAGGCGGCTGCGTCGGCTTCGTTCACGTCGATGCGATCGTCCATATATCCCTCGCGGTTCCGAGCGCAGGCGCCCTCCGGGCCAATCGCAGCGACGCCAGCGCGGCGGCCAGCAGCAATGCCGCGCCGATCAGAAAGGCATATTGCGGCGCGGCCGGAAATAGCATGCGCGCCACGCTGCCCATGCAGGAGGATATGACGAGCTGCGGCACGACCACGAAGATGTTGAAGATGCCCATGTAGACGCCAAGCTTGCGCGGCGGCAGCGCCCCGGCGAGCAGCGCGTAGGGAATGGTCAGGATCGACGCCCAGCCCATCCCCAGACCGACCATGGCCACCAGCAGCAGGTGAGGATCGCGCAGCAGCACGATCAGGACGAAAGCCAGCGCGGCCGCGGTCAGGTTGATCGCATGCGTCACGCTTTCGCCCAGTCGTTTGACCAGTTGCGGCAGCAGAAAGGCGTAGAGGGCGGCGCAGCCACTGTAGCTGGCGAACATCAGCCCGACCCAGTCGGCACCGTCCTGATAGGCCTGCGTGGCGGGATCCGATGCGCCGAAATCGAGTCGCGCCACTACCGGCGTCGCGTAGATCCACAGGATGAACAGCGCCGACCAGGAGAGAAACTGGATACCCGCCAGCCGCCGCATCAGGGGCGGCATCGCGCGCATGTCGCTCAACAACCGGCGCAACATCGGCGCGGGCCGATCGGAGCGGCGGATCGACCGGTCGAGCAGGCGGGCCGCGCCGAACGCACTCAGCCCTGCGGCGAGGACGTAGAGCGGCTTGTCCAGCTGCAGCTCCGGAATGGCGATCAGGAGCAGGACGCCCGCGATCAGCCAGGCGAGATCGACGGAAAGCGGTCCCACCGGCGTCAGCGCGTCCGCGGCGTCGGCCGCCTCCTCGCCTGCCGTCAACTCTTCGGGCGGGTATTCGCGCGTGGTCACGACCGTCCACAGCACCGCGCCGAAGAGCGCGGCGGCGCCGATGTAGAAGGCCCAGGCGACCGACGGCGGTATCTGCCCCGGCGGGGCGGTGTTGGGCACGCCGAAGTGGGTCAGCAGCGCCGGCGCGACCGAGGCGGCGACCGCGCCGGCGCCGATGAACATGGTCTGCAGCGCGTAGCCGGCGGTACGCTGCGACGCGTCCACCATGTCGCCGACAAAGGCGCGGAACGGCTCCATCGAGATGTTGATCGAGGCGTCGAGCAGCCACATCAGCGCCGCGGCCGCCCACAGCATGCTCGCGCCGGGGAACAGCACCAGCGCCAGCGTGCAGAGGCAGGCGCCGACCAGGAAATAGGGCCGGCGGCGGCCGAGCCGTCCCCAGGTACGGTCGCTCAGATAGCCGATGACCGGCTGCACCAGCAGTCCGGTGGCGGGACCGGCCACCCACAGGATCGGCAGATCGTCGGTCGAGGCGCCGAGCGTCTGGAAGATGCGGCTGACATTGGCATTCTGCAGCGCGAAGCCGACCTGGATGCCGAAGAAGCCGAACGACAGGTTCCACAATCCCCAGAAACCGAGCCGCGCGCGCCGGGGCATGGCAGCTGTGCTCATGCCGGAAGCTCGGCGATGTAGCCGGCATAGGGACCGAGGTCGCTCCCTGCCACCGCGCCGACCTGCTCGATCACGCGCACGGAGGAGGGCGGGGCCCAGGAGCGCGCCTCTGCCGAGAGATTGAAGCAGCATAGCAGCCGGTGCGTGCCATGGTGGCGCAGGAAAGCGAGAATGTGGTCGTCCGCGTGCAGCATCTGCAATCCGCCCAGGCGCAGCGTGTCGCTCCCGTTCCTGAGCGCGAGCAGGCGCCGCGTCAATCCGAGCGGCGAGCCTGTCTCCGCGTCCTGGCGGTCGACCGCGAGGGCGGCATGATCCGCCCCCAGCGGCAGCCAGGGACGCGCGGACGAGAAGCCAAGCCCGGCCGCGTCGGCACGCCACGGCATCGGCGTGCGGGCGCCGTCGCGCGACAGCGTCATCGGCCAGTTCGCGATCGCCTCCGGATCGCGCAGGTCGGCGAAGGCGACCTCGACCTGCGGCAGCGCCAGTTCCTCGCCCTGATAGAGGAAGATGTTGCCGCGCAGGCAGATCAGCAGCAGCATCTTGAGCGCGGCGACGGCGGCACGATCCTGCGGTCGGCTCCAGCGCGACAGCGCGCGCGGCGCGTCGTGATTCTCGAACGCCCAGCTCGGCCAACCCAGATCGGGTTCGTCGGGCCAGCCGGCCAGGGCATCGCGCACCAGCGCGGGCGTGAGCTGCTGTGCGTAGAGGAAGGCGAAGCTGTAGGCGCTGTTCAGCCGCAGATCGCCGTGGGTGAACAGCCGCATCTCCCGCTCGCTGTCGTCGCCGCCGACCTCGGCGACGGTGAAACGCCCGCCATAACCGTCGAGCAGCGCGCGGATCCGTTCCAGGAAGGCGGCGATATCCGGATGGCTCTGATTGTGAAGATGCTGCTGATAGTCGAACGGCCGCGTGCGCTGCGCCTGATCCACCTTGGGCGGATTATCCCTGAGCGACGGATCGTGCATGGAGAAGTTGATCGCGTCGAGCCGGAAACCGTCGACGCCGCGGTCCAGCCAGAAGCGGGCGACGTCGAGCAGCGCATCCTGCACCGCCGGCACGTGGCAGTTGAGCTGCGGCTGGGCGGAGAGGAAGTTGTGCAGATAATATTGGCGGCGGCGCGCATCCCAGGTCCAGGCCGGACCGCCGAACACCGACTGCCAGTTGCTGGGCGGGCTCCCGTCCGGCTTCGGATCGGCCCAGACGTACCAGTCGGCCTTGGCACCGTCGCGGCTCGACCGGCTCTCCGCGAACCAGGGATGATGGTCGGACGTGTGCGCGTAGACCTGATCGATGATGACGCGCAGGCCGAGCGCGTGCGCGCGCGCTATCAGCGCATCGAAGTCAGCGAGCGTGCCGAAGATCGGGTCGACGTCGCGGTAATCGGCGACATCGTAACCGAAGTCGGCCATAGGCGAGGTGAAGAAGGGCGACAGCCAGATCGCGTCGACGCCCAGCCGCGCGACGTAATCCAGGTGCGCGGTGATGCCGGGCAGGTCGCCGATGCCGTCGCCGTTCGAGTCCGCGAAGCTGCGCGGGTAGATCTGATAGATGCTGGCGCCGCGCCACCAGGCGCGCTCCGCCTCCCGCGATACGGGAAACGCGTGATTCTGGGCATTAGTCATCGAGAAGCGTCTGCCTCGCAGAAGAGGAAACCGAGCGGCGGCAGCGACACCGCCAAGCTGCCCGGCGCGATCGAGGCAGCCGGACAGGCGCCCGCGAGCGCGCGGAAGCGGCGCGAACGCGTCTCCACCGCCACGTTGGCGTGGACCGCGGACGTGGCGGTGTTGAAGGCAAGCAGGATTTCGTGGCCGTCGGCCGGATCGAAGCGCGAGACTGCGAACAGGCCCGGCGTTTCGCCGGCCGCGCGCACCCGCTGCAGGCCGCGGCGGAGCGCGGGGTGGTCGCGGCGGAGCGCCGCCAATCGCGCGATCGCGCGGTAGAGCGGATGGTCGGGGCGGAAGCTGGCCCGGACCGTGGTCGCGTCCGTGCCGACCAGCCTGGTGGCATTGTAGACCGGCACCTTGCTGGCGAACATGTCTTCCCGCGCGAGCCGATCGTCGCCGGTGCCGACGAAGCCCTGCTCGTCGCCTGAGTAGATGGTCGGCACGCCGCGCAGGCCCAGCAGCATGGCGTGGGCGAGCGTGACCCGCTGCAGAACTTCGGCCTCGCCCGCCTCCGGGTGGGTCCGGCGCACGAACAGCGCGAAGCGGCCGAGATCGTGGTTGCTGACGAAGGTCGGCAGTTGCAGCGCGGTCGCGGCACCGCCCTGGTACAGCACGTCGCCCTTGAACAGATCGTCCAGTCCCTCGCCGCCGCCCTTGCCCGCCAGCGCCTGCAGCACGGCGGCGCGGAAGGAGAAGTCCAGCACCACCGGCATGCCGTCGTTGCGGCTGTGCTCGGCCTGCTGCGCGACGTCGATCACCGGCGACGAGACTTCGCCGAAGATGGCGAAGTTCGGAATGCCGCGCGCCCGGGCCCGCGCCGTCATCGCCGGTACGAAGGCGCGCCAGAATTCCGGATTGACGTGCCGTTCGGTGTCGACCCGGAAGCCGTCGATGCCGAACCGGTCGATCCAGCCGCCGAAGATGTCGATGAAGCCCTGCACCACGCGCGGATGCTCGGTCATAAGATCGTCCAGCCCCACGAAGTCGCCCGTCGTCGAGCTCTCGCCGGCGAAGGTCGAGTCGCCGCGATTATGGTAGTAGATCGGGTCGTTGAGCCACGCCGGCACCTTCACGCGGGCCTCGGCCGCCGGCACGTAGACCTGGTAGGCGTAATTCGGGTCGGTCAGGCGGGCGAAGTTCTCCGCCGTGCCGACGCCGTCGCCCGCGAAGCCGCGATTGATCGGCGCGCCGGTAACGCCGCCGCGCCGGCTGTAGGGATAGTCGGCACGCGACCGGTAGGCGCAGCCGGTGGCGGGACAGTCCCGGTACCGGATCACGTCCGCGGTGTGGTTCGCCACGATATCCATGTAGACCTTCAGTCCACGGGCGTGGGCCGCGTCGACCAGCGCCTTGAAGTCGGCGTCGGTGCCGAGGTGCGGATCGACGTGGGTGAAGTCGGTGATCCAGTAGCCGTGATAGCCCGCACTCTCGTGACCCGGCGGGCCCTGCACCGGCTTGTTGCGGAAGATCGGCCCGACCCAGATGGCGGTGGCGCCGAGCCCCTGGATATAATCGAGGCGGCTGCGCAGGCCTCTGAGATCGCCGCCATGGTAGAAGCCGGTGTCGGTCGGATCGTAGCCCGTGGCGAGGCGATCGCCGGTCAGGCCGCCCCGATCATTGGGCGGGTCGCCATTCTCGAAGCGGTCGGGCAGGAGGAAGTAGATGATCTCGTCCTGGGGCAGGCGAGCGCGGTAGTCGGCGGCGAGGGCTGGCTGGGACAGACCCAGCATTACGCAGACCGGCAGAAGCAGTTCCCACAACCTAGATCCGTTCGTGTCGGGCGGGACGAACGGACGGATCGGTGAACGCCTCATGCCGCGCTCGCCCGCGCCGGCGCGGCACAGTGGCGCGCGATGACGTCCTCGTGGCGCGGCATGGCGTCGGCCTCACGCGTGTAGAGGGCGGCGATCGTGCGCATATATTCGGCGAGTTCGTCCGCCTCGATCGTGTCGGCGAGCGGGTGGTAGCCGGCCGGCAGTTCGCCCTGGCCGATCAGGACCTGCAGCCAGCCCGCCTCGGTGAACAATTCCTCATGCTCGCGCACGATCCGGCCGTTGGCGTGGAACAGGTCGAGCTTGTGCGCCAGCGTGTCCGGCAGCGCCATCGACCGGCAATCCCGCCAGAACGGCTCCGGGCGCTGGTTGAGGAGGTAGTGCAGGATCAGGAAATCGCGGATCCGCTCCAGCTCGAAATCGGTCTGGCGGTTATATTCGCGCCGGTCCGCGTCGCTGACCGCGCGGCCGGGCAGCATCTGCAGCAGGCGCGAGATGGCGGACTGGATCAGGTGGATGCTGGTGGATTCGAGCGGCTCGAGGAAGCCGCTCGCGAGCCCGATCGCGATCACGTTCCGGTTCCACGCCCGGCGGCGGCGGCCGGTGGTGAAGCGTAGCGGGCGGGGATCGGCGAGCGGGGCCGCATCCAGGTGGCCGAGCAGCGTCGTCGCCGCCTCGTCGTCGCTCATCCGTGCGCTGCAGTAGACCAGGCCGTTGCCGGTGCGGTGCTGCAGCGGGATGCGCCACTGCCAGCCGGCGGCGCGCGCGGTCGCCTGCGTATAGGGAAGGAGCGGCCCGGCCGAACGCGCGGTCGGGACGGCCAATGCGCGGTCGCACGGCAGCCAGTGCGACCAGTCCTCGAACCCGGTCTGCAGCGTGCGTTCGATCAGCAGCGCGCGGAAGCCGGTGCAGTCGACGAAGATGTCGCCGGCGACGCGGCGCGCGCCTTCCAGCACGAGGGCGGCCAGGTCGCCATCCTCGCGGCGCTCGACCTCCACGATCCGACCCTCGATCCGCGCGACGCCGCGCGCCTCGGCGAAGGCGCGGAGCGTGGCGGCGAACAGGCTCGCATCGAAGTGATAGGCGTAGGGCAGATCGGGGATCGCCGGTGCGGTGACCGGCGGCCCGCGCCGCATCCGGCCGCGGCGAGCGGCAAGCTCGTTCAACACATAGGTGTCGAGCGGTCCGGCGGTCCCGAGCCGCTGCGCCCGCAGCCAGTAATGCTGGAACGCGATCAGCCCGACGTCGCGTCCGACCGCGCCGAAGGCGTGCATGTAGCGATGGTCCGGCGCGCGCCAGCCGACGAACTCGATGCCGAGCTTGAAGGTAGCGTCGGTCGCCCGCAGCAGGGCGTCCTCGTCCAGTCCGAGCGCATCCTTGAACAGGCGGATCTGCGGAATGGTGGCTTCGCCGACCCCGACCGTGCCGATCGCGTCGGATTCGACCAGCCGGATCTCGTGCGTCGCGCCGAGGAAACGGATGAGGGCGGCGGCGACCATCCAGCCCGCCGTGCCGCCGCCGGCGATAACGATCGTGGAGCGTTCTTCCTGCACGGCCTGTCATCCTGCGGTCACGGGAAGGACGGTGATAGCGAAAAAAGGGCGCGGCCGAAGCCGCGCCACTGGGCTTGCCTCAGAACTTGTAGGCCAGGCCGACATAGTAATCGCGGCCGTAGCGCTGATAGTCGATCACCTGCCGGCTGTCGTCATTCTGGTAGGTCATGAACGGCCGGTTGGTCAGGTTCTTGGCCTGGAGCAGGATGGCGAGACCGGCGAGCGGCGAGCCCTTCTGGAATTCATACCCGACCTGCGCATCGAGGATGCCCTCCGCCTTGACCTGGCGATAGGTCGGCGCGGCGGAGAGGCCGGCGACCTCACCCAGGAACTTCGAACGGAAGCGGTAGCTCACGCGCGCCTGGATGCCCTTCTTGTCGTAGAAGAGCTCGCCATTGCCGACCCACTTGGACTGGCCGGGAATGGTGATCTCGGCACCGGGATTGCTGCCGTACCGCACGGCGGTCTTGTTGTAGGAGATGCTGCCGAAGAAGCCGAAGCCGTCGAGCATCGGCGTGACCACGGCGAAGGGCAGCGAGAGCGTGGCCTCCGCACCCAGGATGTCGCCCTTGCCCGTATTGCCCGGCGCCGACACGAGACCCGTCGTCGCATTCTGGGCGACGACGACCGCCTGCTGCGCCGGCGACAGCGGGCTAAGGGCAGCGCGGAAGTCGTAGGCGACGCGGTTGTTCGGATCGACGAAGTCGGTGAGCTTCTTGTAGTAG
>CAXTUG010000045.1:0-14766 GCA_964247375.1 uncultured Sphingomonadaceae bacterium | reverse complement strand
CAGAAAGCTGCGTCCCGTTAGTCGAAAACAACACGAATTTTAGACGCTGAATGGAAAGAGCTTCGTCTCTTATACTACTGTAAACCCAGTAGCTTCCCCAGCTTCGGCTGACGCTCGATCAACCGCCGCTGCAACTCGCCGCGGCGCTGCCAGAGGTCGGCGTACCAGTCGCGCCGGGCTGCCAACTGATCGGCGAACATCCGATGGTCGCGCACGTCGGTCCACGCCGCCTGTGCCAGCCTGTGGCGCAGCGGGGGGTCGTCGATCAGTCGGCGCAGCGCGGGCGACCAGTCGTCCAGGCCGTCGGCGATCAGCCCGGTGACGCCGTCGCGCACCGTCTCGCCGTAGATGCTGGGTGAGGCGATCACGGCCAGTCCGCGCGAGCCCGCCTCGACATATTTGATGTCGCTCTTGAACTGCTCGCCGGCGCTGCCCTCCAGCGGCAGGAGTGCGACGTCGCACTCGCCCATGATCTGCAGATAATCCGCATAGGGCAGGGTCGGGTGGAACGTCTTGGCGGCGGTCGGCAGCGCGTCGAAGAAGGCGCGGTCATGCACCACCTCGAACGCCACGTCGGGATGGTCCGCCAGCAGCCCGGACAGGGTCCGCGCCACCGGAACGCTGAAGCCGTGCCGGTTGGCGGCACCGAAGAAGACGCGGAGCGGCCGGTCGGCCGGGGTGCGGAGCGGCGGCAGCGTGAACGCCGCATTGGGGAAGAGCGCCACCTCGGGATTGCGTGGGCGGAACGCGTCGCGCAGCCGCGGCGTGGACGTCTGCACCGCGTGCGCGGCGGCGATGGTCGTCCACATCTTCTCCGGCTCGTGCTGGCCGACCGCGGCGGCGACGAGGTCGGGGTGATCGTCCCACTCCGCTACCACCACCCATCCGGCGCGGATCAAGGCGGCCAGACGCTCCAGCCACTGATCCTCGCTGGCGGGGACGTGCCGCTGGACGATCAGGATCTTCGCCATCTGCGCCGGCAGCTGGGGCAGGCTGAAGTCCTTCACGGCGTGGGTGATGTGGAGCTCGGGTACCGAGTCCAGATACTCCGCGGGCAGGCTGGTGCGGGCGTCCATCAGCGTCGGCGCGAACGTGGCGTTGCGCAGGTGCATCTGCGGCAGCAGGGGACGGGCGCTCTTCTGCGCCACCACCACATATTGCAGCGCGGACGACCGGCGGATGAAATCCTGCCGGTTGATGCCCATCTTCTCGGCCATGTCGGCGAGCGCCGGGATCCACTGCTCGGCGCGCGCCTTGTCGAGCAGGAACTGCCGCGCCTTGCCCTTGACCATCGCGAAGCCGGTCCGGCCGAGCGTATCCTGCAGCGACTGCAGCGTGAAGAAGCGCAGGTGCGTGCGGTCGAACAGGCCGGAATCGTCGGACGGCCAGCGGCCCTGTATCAGGTGGAAGAAGGCGGTCCAGTGGCTGACATTGGGAACGCTGATCGCGAGATAGCCGTCGTCCGCCAGCATGGCGTGCAACCGGGCCAGCACCCGGTCGGGATCGCTCATATGCTCCAGCACGTCGCCCATGATGATCGTGTCGAACGGGGCGCCGCCGCCGAGCACCGCCGCGTCGCTCAGGCCCTCGAAGTCGGCACGGATAAGCCGGCTGACATGCTCGGCCGCTCGCTCGGCGGACGGGCCGTGCGTCTCCACCGCGACATAGTCGACGGTAGGATTGCGCAGGCGATAGGCGGCGGCCAGCGCGCCTTCGCCGCAGCCGAGCTCCAGCACGCGGCGCGCGGTCAGCGGCACGAACCGCAGCAGGTCCGGATTGACGTTGCCGAAATAGGTCATTGATCGTCCATGGCTGGTTCTGTTCCGCTATTGGTCTGGCGCACGCGGATCAACGCCGCAGCAGGAACACCGCATGCTCGGCGCGCAGGTTGGCGGCGGCGCTGGCGATGCGGCGGTCACCGCTCAGGAACCAGGCCTGCTCCACCGTGATACCGCGCTCGGCCACGAAGGCGCGGAAGTCGTCGATCGTGAGCTGGTGGATATTCTCGGTCTCGTACCACGAAATCGGCAGCGCCGCCGTTACCGGCATGCGGCCGCCCCACATCAGCGCCCAGCGCACGCGCCAGAAGGCGAAGTTGGGAAAGGACACGAAGGCGCGGCTGCCGATCCGCAGCAGCTCGGTCAGCACCCTGTCGGGCGCGCGGGCGGTCTGCAGCGTCTGGCTCAGGATCGCGTAATCGAACGCGCGGTCGGGGTAGTAGGTCAGGTCCTGGTCGGCATCGCCCTGGACGACCGACAATCCCTTGCCGACGGCAAGACTGACATTCTGCGGATCGATCTCCAGCCCGCGCGCGTCGACGCCGCTCCGGTCGCGCAGCTCCGCCATCAGCTCGCCGTCGCCGCAGCCGATGTCGAGCACGCGCGCGCCTTGCCGCACGTGCCGGGCGATGATCGCGAGATCGGGCCGCAGGCTCACGCCTCCCCCGCCTTCAGGAAGCCGTCCACCACCGCGAACAGCTCGGGCACGTCCAGCAGGAAGGCGTCATGGCCGAACGGCGAGGATAGCTCGACGAAGCTCGCCGCCGCACCCGCGGCGTTCAGCGCATGCACGATCGCGCGGGACTCGGCGGACGGATAGAGCCAGTCGGTGTCGAAACTGACGATGCAGAAGCGCGTGCCGCTGCCGCGGAACGCGTTGGCGAGCAGGCCGCCATGCTCCTCCGCCAGGTCGAAATAGTCGAGCGCGCGGGTGATGTAGAGGTAGGAATTGGCGTCGAACCGGTCGACGAAGCTGATGCCCTGATGGCGCAGGTAGGATTCGACCTGGAAGTCGGCATCGAAGCCGAAGCCCTTCTCGCCGCGGTCCTGCAGCCGGCGGCCGAACTTCTCGTGCAGCCCGGCTTCCGACAGGTAGGTGATGTGCGCCGCCATGCGCGCCACGGCCAGACCCGACGTCGGCGGGTCGCCCGCTTCGTAATAATTGCCGTCACGCCAGCGCGGATCGGCCATGATCGCCTGCCGTCCAACCTCGTGGAAGGCGATATTCTGCGCGGAGTGGCGTGCCGCCGACGCGATCACCACCGCGGCGCGGGTCCGCTCCGGATAGGTCGCCGCCCACTCCAGCGCCTGCATTCCCCCCATCGATCCGCCGACTACCGCCGCCAGCCGAGCGATGCCGAGATGGTCGAGCAGCAGCGCCTGCACGCGCACCATGTCGCGCACGGTGATGACGGGAAAGCGCATGGCATAGGGCGCGCCGGTCGCCGGATCGTTCGAGGCCGGCCCGGACGATCCCATGCAGGAGCCGAGGACGTTGGCGCACAGGATGAAGTGGCGCGCCGGATCGATCGGCCGGCCGGCGCCGACCATCCGCGTCCACCAGCCCGGCTTGCCGGTGATCGGATGCGCGGAGGCGACGTGCTGGTCGCCGGTCAGCGCGTGACAGATCAGGATCGCATTCGAGCGGTCCGCATTCGGCGTGCCGTAGGTCTCGTAGGCGATCTCGACCTGCGCAAGGCTGCCGCCGCCGTCGAGCTGCAGCGGCCCGGGCAGCGTCACCTGGCGCGCGAGGCCGAAGCGTTGATCGTCCGACATGGAACGATCGGGCTATGGAAGCGGTGCGCTCATTGTCAACTGCTTGGCGGGGGTGGGCTCTCTGCACTTGGCGGTAGCGATCACGGCCGTTGCCCATATCCGGCCCGACCCTTAAAGCCCGGCCCATGAACGATCTCACCCCCAAACCCTGGATCGACGCGATCGCGCCCTACGTTCCCGGCCGGTCCACCACCGACGACGGCCGCAAGGTCCGCAAGCTGTCCTCCAACGAGAACCCGCTCGGAACCAGCCGGCAGGCGCGCGACGCGTTTGCCGCGGCAGCGGCGACGCTGGATCGCTATCCCGATGCCGGCGCTGCTGCGCTGCGCGAGGCGATCGCGGCCAAGTTCGGGCTGGATCCGGCGCGGGTGATCTACGGTACCGGCTCGGACGAGCTGCTCCATCTCGCCGCCGGTGCCTTCGCAGGACAGGGCGACGAGGTGCTGTACGTCCGCTACGGCTTCTCGGTCTATCCGATCGCCGCGCGCCGCGTCGGCGCCGTGCCGGTCGAGGCGGACGATCGCGATTATGCGACCGACGTCGACGCGCTGCTCGCACGGGTGACGCCTAGGACGCGGGTGGTGTTCGTCGCCAATCCCAACAACCCGACCGGCACCTACACGCCGCGGTCGGAGCTGCAGCGGCTGCATGCTGCGTTGCCGAAGGACTGCCTGCTGGTGGTCGATCAGGCCTATGCCGAGTATCTGGCGCCGGCGGACGACGACGGCGCCTTCGCGCTGGCACAGGCCGAGCCCAACGTGCTGATCACGCGCACCTTCTCCAAGATCCACGGGCTCGCGGCGGAGCGGATCGGCTGGGCCTATGGTCCGGCAACGGTGATCCAGGCGATGCACAAGATCCGTGCGCCGTTCAACGTCTCGACCGCGGGACAGGAAGCCGCCGTCGCGGCGCTGGCGGCGGACGACTTCGTCGCGGCGAGCTACAACCATAACCTGACCTGGCGGACGTGGTTCGAGGGAGAGATCGCTGCGCTCGGCAATGGCGGACTGCGCGCCGTGCCGAGCAAGGCCAATTTCGCGCTGGTGCTGTTCGAAGGCGCGCTGACCGCGGAGGCGGCCTATTACGGGCTGATGGACCGCGGCTACATCGTGCGCTGGCTGCCCAACCAGGGTCTGCCGCACGCGCTCCGCATCACGATCGGGACCGAGGACGAGATCAGGGGCGTGGCGGCGGCGCTGCGCGAGATGGTGGAGCGGGCCGCCTGATGCTGCCGTTCGCGCGCGTCACGATCGTCGGTCTGGGCCTGATCGGATCGTCGATCGCGCGCGCGGTGCGGCAGCATATGCCGACCGTGCGGCTGACCGCCTTCGACGCCGATCCGGCGGTGCGCGCGCGGGTGGCGGAGCTCGGCATCGTCGACGACGTGGCGGACAGTGCCGGCGCCGCGGTGATCGACGCCGATCTGGTGATGCTGTGCGTGCCGGTCGGCACGATCGGTGCGGCGGCGCAGGCGATCGCCGACGATCTGCCCGCCGATGCGGTGGTGAGCGACGTCGGCGGGGCCAAGCTGAGCGTCAGCCAGGCGATGCGTGCGGCGCTGCCGGACGCGATCATCGTGCCTGGCCATCCGGTCGCCGGTACCGAGAATAGCGGGCCGGACGCTGGCTTCGCGACCTTGTTCCACGGCCGCTGGTGCATCCTCACGCCGGAGGCGGGTGCGCCGGAGCAGGCGGTGGAGCGGGTCAAGGCATTCTGGGAACGGCTCGGCAGTCAGGTCGAGATCATGGACGCGCAGCATCACGATCTGGTGCTGGCGGTGACCAGCCACGTACCGCACCTGATCGCCTACTCGATCGTCGGCACCGCCTCCGACTTGGAGGACGTGACGCGCGGCGAGGTGATCAAATACTCCGCCGGCGGCTTCCGGGACTTCACCCGCATCGCCGCCTCGGATCCGACGATGTGGCGCGACGTGTTCCTCAACAACCGCCAGGCGGTGCTGGAGATATTGCAGCGCCTGACCGAGGACGTGACCGTACTCCAGCGCGCGATCCGCTGGGGCGACGGCGACGCCTTGTTCAACCTGTTCACGCGCACTCGCGCCATTCGCCGCTCGATCATCGAGCAGGGCCAGGACGACGAGCGGCCCGACTTCGGACGCGCGCATGAGTGAACTCGCGCGGGTCTGTTGCGTGTGGGGCGGAGGCCGGGACCGCCGGCAGTAAGGACTACCGCCTTGCCAGCGCCGCCGCCCGGCGGAGCAGGAACTTGTGATATTCGCGCAGCAGCCCGCCGAGCGCGGGCTCGCTGCTGACCGCGTCCGGTACGACCCGCACGTCGCGCAGCACCTGGCGCAGTTCGAAGCGGGCGCGGCGCATGTGCCAGTCGGTGGTGACGAGCCGGATCGAGCGATAATCGTGCGCGGCGATCCAGCGCCGGGTCTCCAGCGCGTTCGATCGCGTATCCACGGCCGAGCGGCCGAGGTCGATCCGATCCAGGACGGCGGGAGGGATGCGGTAGGCGGCCTGCAGCTCGGCCGGCCGCACCCGCCGGTCGACGCCGGAGACGAGCATGCGGCGGGCATGGCCTGCCTCCAGCACCTCGAGCCCGCGCCGGAAGCGACCCGGGCCGCCGGTGAGCACGACGATACCGTCCGTGTCCTCGCTGCCGGCCGGACGCGGCAGGTCGATCGCAAACCACGCAAAGCCGAGTGCCCAGAGCAGGACCAGCGCGCTGACCAGCCGCCGGATCATAGCGCCCGCCGGAGCATGGCGGCGAGCGTCACCTGCGCCGCGCCTGCCGCCAGCGCCGCGATGACCGCCGGCAGCAGGAGCAGCACGGTCCAGCTGCCGAAGCCGAGCTGCGCGCCGGCTGCCAGCCGGTGCTTCATTGCCAGGATCAGCAGCAGCGCGACCGCGCTCCCCGCGGCCGCGCCGATCGCGGCATCGCGCGCGATGCCGCCGGTGAGCAGCCGGGACGTCTGCGCATCGGTCGCGCCGAGCGCGTGCAGGATGCCGAGCGTGTTGGTCTCCCGCGCCAGTGCCGCGCGGGCTGCGAGCATGGCCATCAGGGCGACCGCCGCGGCGGCGGTCAGCGTCACGCCCAGCGCAATGGCGCGCAGCGCACCGAACAGGCGGATGATGGGGGCAAGCTCGGAACCGGCCGATATCGTGTGGGCGGAGGAGAGGCCGTGCAGGGCCAGGGCCATCTCGGCAGCCTCGATGCCCTGCACCTCGATCAGGCCGGGCAGGGGGATTTCCGTCAGGTCCATCCCGGATAGATAGGGATCGACCAGCGCCGCCGCCTGCGCGGCCGGTACCCGTTCCGCGTGAACCGGAGTCCCCAGCCGGTCAAGGCGTGCCAACACCTCGTTCGCCACGTCGTCCTGCCGCGCGGCGTCGCTCTCCACGATCTGGACGAGCAGCCGCCGTCCGGCCTGGTCCTGCAGCGCGTGGGCAGCGCCGTTCAGCGCGAGCGCCGCGGCGGCGGCCAGCAGCATGAGCAGGCAGGTGGCGCCGATCAGGAGCGTCAGCGTGCCGTCGGGCCGGCGCTGCAGGAGCCGCGGCGTACGCACGTCAGGCGCCCACCGCACGCGGCGGGAAGCGCAGCGCGCCGGTGGGATCGTCGATCCGCCCCTTGGCGAGCCGCATGATGTCGGCGCCGGGCACCTGGCGCAGCAGGTGAACGTCGTGGGTCGCGATCAGCACGGTGGTGCCCTGACGATTGAGCGTCTCCAGCAGGTGCAGCAGTCGCGCCGCCATGTCCGGGTCGACGTTGCCGGTCGGCTCGTCGGCGACGATCAGCTCGGGGTGGGCGATCACCGCACGCGCGATCGCCACCCGCTGCTGCTCGCCGCCGGACAGGGTTTCCGGCCGGGCTGCTGCGCGCGGACCGAGTCCGACCCAGTCCATCAGTTCGTTTACGCGTGATTCGATTTCGCGCTCGTCCATGCCGGCGATGCGCAGCGGCAGTGCGACATTGTCGAAAGCGGACAGGTGCGGAATCAGGCGGAAATCCTGGTACACGACGCCGATCCGCCGCCGGAGCGCGGGAAGGGCGCGGCGCGGCAGGACCGCCACGTCCTCGCCGAACAGGGTAACGATGCCCCGGCTCGGCCGCTGCGCCAGCGTCATCAGGTTGATGAGCGACGTCTTGCCCGCACCGGACGGCCCGGTGAGAAAGTGGAACGAGCCGGGCATCAGCGTGAAGCTGAGACCGGCCAGCGTCTCGGCGCCCATGCCGTAGCGCAGGCCGACATTGTCGAAGTGGACGATGCCGCCCATGCTGATCCGTCCGTCGCTCCCGCTCGGCTGTGCCCCGCGGCACGCATCGCACGCCCGGATGAGTGGCGTAAAGATGCGCCGGACGCGGAAGGGGTGCTTGCAGCGCTGCGGCCGCCATGATTTACGATTGCGGCATGCAGCTTACCTGTCCTTCCTGCGCCGCGACCTACCAGGTGCCCGACGATGCGGTCGGACCCAACGGGCGCAAGATACGCTGCCGCGCCTGCAATACGAGCTGGGTCGAGCCGTCGCGCGGCTCCGCCCCGGCGGCACTCTCCGACATGCCGCCGGTCGTGCCGATTCCCGCGGCGGCGCCGGTCGTGGTCGATCCGGAGCATGCGGGGGAACCGGAGGGGCGCAGGCCGCGGAAGGGACCGTGGCTGCTGCTGGCGCTGGTCGTGCTGGTGGTGGTGCTCGGCGCGGGCGCGGCGGCGATATTGTGGGGACCGCAGCAGCTCGCTTCGCGGATCGGCATCGGCGAGCGGCGCGTCCCGCTCGGCATCGCCATCACGCGCGAGCCGGACTGGCGCATGATCGCGGGGGGCAGCCAGCTGTTCGCCGTCTCCGGCCGGATCTGGAATCCGACCAGCATCGAGCAGACCGTGCCGGACATCCGGGCGGAGCTCAAGGATGCCTCGGGCAAGACCGTCTATCACTGGACGATCACCCGGCCGGTGCCGCGGCTGGCGCCGGGCGCGTCGGCCAGCTTCGATGGCGCGGCGGTCGACGTGCCCGCCAGCTCCTCCAAGGTGAACGTCGCTTTCGCCGGTAACGACGACGCGTCCTAGCGCCGCTGCGATTTGGGTTTGCGAGGTCGGAAAAGCCCTGCTAGGGGCACCGCCTCACCAGACCCGGCCCGTCCGGGGACATCCCGATGTGCGGTCGTGGCGGAACTGGTAGACGCGCAACGTTGAGGTCGTTGTGGCCGAAAGGCCGTGGAAGTTCGAGTCTTCTCGACCGCACCACTCCCGATCAGGGGAAGGCACCAGGGGTGCCTTTCCGGTGGGGACCTTTGCTGACGGCCATTGCCAGCGAGCTGATCGGCCTTGCGAGCGTGAAGATGTGGGGCGTCGAACCGCCCTGTTCCGAACACGCGCAGCTTCCCTAAAAACGCGGAACTAAGTGGCTCGCTTGGCATTCGTGGGGTTAGCTGCAGAACATTGCAAGCTGACAGCGATCGAATGCCAAATCATCCTCTTTAAAAGGTTGGTTGCCATGACAGCTGAAGATCAGGTTATTATTGGCCGCTTTCCCGTGGGTTACTACCCGCTGCATCCAAACGTTTCGCTCAACTTCCAGATGAATCGCTTCTACCAGTGGGTGGGCGAACCGCAGATGCTGGACGAACTCCGCTCGGCGGGCGGGCGGATCGCGACCTATGACGACTGGACAAGGGAGATGCTGGCGCTCAGCGACAAGGCCGAAGCGGAGAAGCGCCCGCTGGCCGCGGCCTACTACGCCAGAGGCGTGACCTTCTTCCTCGAACCGAACGATCCGCGCTTCAAGCCGTACCTCCAGCGCTTCATGACCAGCGTCCTCAAGGCGAACGGGGTCGCACCGGAAGACCAGTATGCGGTCCCCTACCAGAACACGCATCTATCGGCATACCGGCTGACCCCTGCCAATCCCCGCGGAACGCTGGTGGTCTTCGGCGGCTACGACAGCTACGTCGCGGAATGGCTGCCCGCCGCCGCGGCGTTCCGCGACGCGGGCCTGGACACCATCATTTTCGACGGACCCGGCCAAGGCACCGTGCTGGATGCGGGCGTGCCGATGACGCCGGATTGGCACCTGCCGACGGCCGCGATCCTGGACTATTTCAAGCTGAGCGACATCACCCTCATGGGCTTCTCGCTCGGCGGCTGCCTGGTCATCCGCGCAGCCGCGCGGGAGCCTCGGGTCAAGCGCGCGATCGCCTTCGACATCTGCACGGACCTCTTCATCGCCACGACCCGGGGATTCGGGAGTTCGGGGCTGGCCGAGATCGCGGCGCACTCGGACGATATTCCCGCGCAGGTCATCAATGCCGCCGTCGATTCGGTCGGCAAGTCGGATCTGCTCACGGAATGGGTCTTCGCCCAGGGCAAGCGCGTGATGGGCGTCTCGGCCCCGGCCGACGTGTTCAAGGCCTGGAAGGAGTATCGCACCAACGATGTTTCGGCTCTGGTCACCCAGGACGTCCTGCTGATGGCAGGCACCAAGGACCACTACATGCCGCTGCAGATGCTTCCGGACCAGCTCATGATGCTGACGTCCGCGCACTCGATCTCGGCGCGCGTCTTTACCGAAGCCGAAACCGCGCAAAATCACTGCCAGACCGGCAATACCGGCCTCGCCGTGGAGGTCATCCTCAACTGGATGGACCAGACCGGGGGTCGAAGCGTCAAGCCGAATGAGCAGAAAACCAAGAAGGACTAGCCGTTCCACCGCGGGCTGAAGCGCGCCGCGCTCGCAGGGAATGTTGGCGCCAGGGCTGATTATATGCCGGTCAGGGGGGATGTCGCGGCATGCTGCGTGTGGTGCCTCTGCGCCTGGATTGAGGCATCCCTGACAGTGAGCCACGCAACCGCTCGCTGATGACCGCGAAATGTCGGAAACGCGCTGTGCCGCTTTCATCGCCGCGAGCAAGCCGCTTGGCGACACGTCTCACTTGCGCGTGCGAAGTCTTATGGGTTTATCCCCTAAATTAAAGTGACCCTCGTCTCGAGTGGAGTCGCGACCAAGGGAGAGGTGGCCTTGTACAAGCGTTTACTTCTGGCAAGCGACGTTACGGGCGAAAGCCTCGTCGCCCTCCGCGAGGGAGCGCTGATCGCGCGGAGCTTCGATGCGGCGGCGCACCTGCTCATCGTCGATCCGGAGACACCTGCGGTGCGCGTTGCCGAAGGCTACGGCATGAACCGCTTTGCCGTACAAGGGCAGGATCTTCTCGAACTCGGCCTGAGCCGGCTGAAGCGGCTCGGGGTGAACGCTACCGGAGAGTTGACGCGCGGAGAGCCTGCATCGCTGATTGTCGATCGCGTAAGGCGGCTCAAGATCGATCTGATCGTGCTTGGACATCGCCGTCAGTCGTTCCTGCACCGATGGTGGTCGGGTCCTACCGGCGGCTACATCATCGATGAGGTGTCGTGCAGCGTGCTGGTGGCGCGGGACACGATTACCGATCAGGAGTTTGAGCGATATCTGGCCGGGAATGAGTAGCCGGGACGACCAATGCCGAACCGATCGCCGAAGCCGGCACGTCTAGAACCGATACCCGAGTTCCAGGCCGTAGGTGCGAGGCGGCGCGAGCGCCCCCAGGAGAGGCGTCCCGAACAGGATTGACGAGGCGAAGGCGCTCGTCCGCGTCGTCTTATCCGTGATGTTGCGCATGAACGCCCTCGCATACCACCCGGCATTGCTCGTGTAGGTCAAGGATGCGTGCGCCTTGGCGAAGGCTTTCTGGCCGGCTTCCAGGATGTTGGTTGCAGTAAAAAAGAACTTCGACGAATATTCGAGTTCGCCTCGGAGCGACAGGCTGCCGTCCGCCAGCTTCCACTGGTACGCAGTGGTGAGATGGCCCTGGAAGCTGGGCGCATTGTTCAATCGCCGCCCTGCAAAGTCGACCGTCGGCACCAGCGGGGTGAGGGCGTCGGGCCCGACATAGGTTCCGTACCGCGAGTGCAGCCAGCTGATGCTGCCGTCGATGGTCAAGGCGGGCGTCGGCACGGCGCTGAACTCGGCTTCCGCGCCGTAGACGCGTGCGGTGGCGGCATTCACGGTAACGACGGCCGTGCCGACCGCCTCCAGCACCTGAAGGTCGGTGTAATCATAGTAGAAGCCCGCCAGGCTCAGGCGCAGCCGGTTGTCGAACAGGCGCGTCTTAACGCCGGCCTCGTAATCGGTCAGCTTTTCCGGACTATAGCCTGCCGAGGCGGAGACATCGTCCGTTCCTACGGAAAAGCCGCCCGACTTGAAGCCCTTGGAGTAGCTTGCGTAGAGCATCGTATCCGGACTTGCCTGATACTGGACGCCGACCTTGGGGGTCGTTGAGTTGAAGGTTCGGGCCGGCAGCGTCGTTCCCGGTATCGGTGTGCTGCTCCTGAAGTCGCCGGTATAGGGCGTGAAGAAGTCGACCAGGAAACGATTGGTGAGCTGCTTGCGCTCGCTGCTGTAGCGCAGCCCGGCCGTGATCGACAGCTTGTCCGTCAGGTTCACAATTGCCTCGCCGAACGCCGCCTCGGCCCTGACCTTCTGCAGGCCGCCTACCTCGAAGTTGCGCGTGAAGCCGGGCACCGGATGACCGGGAATGATGAGGTTCACGATAGCGTTGTCGGTCGCGATCGTGCCTGGCCGGTAATTATCGTGCTCGTGAAAGTAGAAGAGGCCGCCGGTAAGATGCAGGCTCGCCGTGTCGTAATGGGCCTGCACCTCCTGGCTGAACTGATGCGCGGGCTCGCCGGATATGACGAACGCACCGGGATCGCCGCCCGATATGTTCGTTCGCGTGAAGCTGCTTTGATCGCGGTAGCCGGTGATCGACTTGACGGTGAACGGACCATTGCCCAGCTCAACCAGTCCGGTCAGGGCGGTCGTGTGCAGCCTGAACTTCGGATCGTACCGGTCGGTCACGTCGTACGAATCGGACGGCTCCGTGCCGCCGAGCAGGCTGAAGACCGGAGGCGCACCGATCGCGCCCGGAAGGCCGGTCAGGCCGGCGGCCGAGAAGTAATGGAAGGCCGAACCATTGTCATGCTCCTCGAAATGTTCGGCGATGAGGGTTGCCTTGATGTTGGTGGCCGGCTTGAACACCAGCGTTGCTCTCACGCCATAGTCGTTCTTGTCGTCCACGTCGCTATGCGTGATCGTATTCGTGCCGTAGCCGTGCCGCTGCTCGCGAAACCCGGCAATCCGAAACAGCAGCTTGTCGCCGATCAACGGGCCGCCGACTGCTCCTTCCGCCCGGATCAGCCGGTAACTGCCCGCCGTAAGGTTCGCATAGCCGGACAAGACGTCGGTCGGGCGCGCGGTCGTGATGTTCACCGCGCCGGCCGTCGCGTTGCGCCCGTAAAGCGTGCCCTGCGGCCCGCGCAGCACCTCCAGATCGGTGACGTCGTACAGACCGGACAGCGAGGCGATCGGGCGCGAGACGTAAACCTCGTTCAGGTTCAGCGCGACCGCACTCTCCGCCAGCGGCGTCTGGCTGTTGATGCCGATCCCGCGCAGGGTGATCTGTGCGTATCCGCCGGCCTCCCCGATCCGGAGACTGGGAACGAGGCCGTTGATGTCGCCGAGATCGCGAACCTGCGCGCGCTGCAGGGCTTCGCCGCTGAGGGCGGTAATCGCGAGCGGCGTCTTCTGCAGGCTCGTGCTGCGCTTCTGCGCGGTGACGATGATGTCCGGGATGCCGGCTCCGGCATCCGTATCCGTCGACTGGGCCGGGGCAGCGTTCGGCGGCGGTGCGATCCCCTGCGCAAGCGCCTCGCTGCCCGTAAGCAGGCCGGCCGTGCTCAATACCACACTCCAGCTCCGGCGATCTCGCCGGGATGACCCATGCTTGCCCATGTTGCGCGCCTTCTCTGCGGGACTTCACCAGCCCCGCATCCCCTCTACGCCTCTTTATCGCCCGGTCAACAAAGATGGCTTATGGTTCATAATTCATTGTACTCATGGCGGTGACATCTCTCGGAGTCCTCGACAGCGTCAATCAGCGGCTGCCGGAAATGTCGGAAGCATGCCGAACGACGTCAGGTCATGCGCGGGGATGGCGCGGATCTGAGGATATTTCTGCGTGGCGGCCCTGATCAGAGCCATGTCCTCATGGATCTCGTCATTGTCTTCGCCGATCAGCCATCGCAGCATCCAGGGCTTTTCTGCCGGGATAGCCAGGCCTTCTTTCTGGAACACGAGATCGCCGACCAGCGCGTAGCGACGGCCCGAGGGCAGGTTTACGAAGACCACTACGGAGTCCGGGGTGTGGCCGGGCGCCGGAACGATCACGACCGAGCCGTCGCCCCAGACATCGTGGCTCCGCGGAAAGCCCAGGTACGGGCCGCCGTCGAACGCATAGCGCGCATAGTTCACGCCGCGGAAGCTGTTGATCACCTCGGTGCCCTTCGCTCCCGATTTGATGAAGGCCCGGCCCGCGTCCGTCTCCAGTACGGGCACGCCCTTGAGATCGTCCAGCCCGCTCGCGTGATCCCAATGCATGTGCGTGAGGATTATGCCGGCGAGATGATCCGGCTGAACGCCGTGTGCTGCCAGTTGCACCGCCGCCGGTGTGCCGTTGTGGTGAGGGGAGCGCTGCATCGCCGGGAGCAGCTGCATATGCTTGTCGACGTTCCTGCCAAAACCGGTGTCGATCAGCAGGTCGCCCTTGGGATGGCGGACGAGTACGGCCGTGGACGCCAGATGCCGGGTCTCGCCCCAGGCGCCGCCGCGATAGGTCAGCGCTGCAGGGCTGTCGTAAGTTCCTGTCGGCAACGCGCTGATCGACATGCCCGCAGGCGGCGATGCGGGGGGAAGCGGGCCGACATCGACCTTCGGCAGGTCGAGCGTCGCGGGGCGGAACGTCAGCATCAGGGCGAGGAATGCGATCAGCAGCACGGCCACCAGGCCGCCGAGAGCTTGTAAGATGATCCGCCTGCGACTGCGGGTCCTCGGGACCGTCGTCGCACCATTCGCATTATTCATCCTGAACTCCCTGCCGCAATTTCATGGAAACGAGACTTCGAACATTCTCCGCGTTAATGCTGACGCTGTTCCATCTGAAGATAAGATACGATAACAACCATTATCGCAAGGAGTCAACGCGTCGGATGAAGGAGTGGCCCGCTGATCATCCCAAGGCGAAGCTCATGGCCCGCAAGCGCGCGGCCATCCTGGATGCCGCGCGCGCCGCCTTCCTGAGCCACGGCTATGAAGGCGCCAGCATGGAGGGGATAGCCGCCAAGGCGAACCTGGCGATCATGACGCTGTATCGCCACGCGCGC
>CAXTUG010000044.1:1236-15095 GCA_964247375.1 uncultured Sphingomonadaceae bacterium | reverse complement strand
GACCAAGGTGGTGATCGACGCCGAACGCGTCACCAAGGGCTTTGGCGACCGCCCGGTCATCCGCGACTTCACCTTCCGCGTCACGCGCGGCGACCGGATCGGCGTGGTCGGCGCGAACGGCGCGGGCAAGACGACGCTGCTCCGCCTGCTGACCGGCGAGCTGCAGCCCGACAGCGGCACGGTCAGGCGCGCGAAGACGCTGGACGGGATCGTCATCGACCAGCAGCGCAAGCTGATGGCGCCCGAGAAGCGCGTGCGCGACGTGCTGGCGGACGGCGGCGACTGGATCGAGGTGCTGGGCGTCAGGAAGCACGTCCACGGCTATCTCAAGGAGTTCCTGTTCGATCCCGCCATGGCCGATGCGAAGATCGCCTCGCTGTCGGGCGGCGAGCGTTCGCGGCTGCTGCTGGCGCGCGAGTTCGCGCGGCATTCCAACCTGCTCGTGCTCGACGAGCCCACCAACGACCTTGATCTCGAAACGCTCGACCTGCTGCAGGAGGTGATCGCCGACTATGACGGCACCGTCCTGATCGTCAGCCACGACCGCGACTTTCTCGACCGCACTGTCACGGTGACGCTCGGCCTCGACGGGTCGGGCAGGATCGACATCATCGCCGGCGGCTATGCCGACTGGGAGCGCAAGCGCGGACCGAAGCCGGAGCTGCGGAACGCATCGACGGCGAAGGCCGAACCCGCGCCCGCACCCAGATCGCGCACCAAGCTGAGCTACAAGGACCAGCGCGACCTGGATATCCTGCCCGCGGAAATCGAGAAGTTGACCGCCCGCATCGCGCGGGACGAGGCCCTGCTGGCCGACCCCGACCTGTATGCGCGCGATCCCAAGCGGTTCGACACGCTGATGCGCGCGGTCGAGACGGCGCGCGAGACGAAGGAGCAGGCCGAACTGCGCTGGCTGGAGCTCGCGGAAATGGCGGAGAGTCTCAGCGGATGACGCACGTGCCGCCCGAACCGGCATCGCATGGCGCACGGTCCGGCACGGGCGCGCGATGGACGCTGCGCTCTGCCACCGCCGCGTATCACGAGCGGGTGGACGCGGCCTTCTCCCAGGCGACGCTCACCGATCGCGACGGCTATGGCCGCTTCCTGGTGGCGCAGGCCGCCGCGCATCTCCCGGTCGAGGAGGCGCTGACGCAGGCAGGCGCAGGCATGCTCCTGCCGGACTGGCCGGCACGCCAGCGCGCGGACCTGATCCGCGCCGACCTCGCGTCCCTGGGCATCGGCATGCCCGCACCGGAACCGCAGCCGACATTCACCTCGCCCGCCGCGGTGCTCGGCGGCGTCTACGTGCTCGAAGGATCGCGGCTCGGCGGCCGCTTGCTCCGCAGATCCGTCCCGACTGACCTGCCGAGCAGCTTCCTGGGCGACGGCGATCCTGCCGCCTGGCGGAGCTTCCTGGAAGTGCTGGACGAACATCTGGCAAGCGACGCCGACCGATCGATCGCGATCAAGGCGGCGGTCGACGTATTCGTGCTATTCGAGCATAGCGGGCACAGATTCTTGAAGGCGCATTGATCTTGGCGGAAGAGTTCGGGCAGGTCGACCTGACCAATTGCGATCGCGAGCCCATCCATATTCTCGGAGCGATCCAGCCGATCGGTTTCCTGCTCGCGCTCACCGCCGACTGGCTGATCGCGCGGACCTCGGCGAACACCGCCGAATTCATCGGCAAGACACCCGAGGAACTGATCGGCCTGCCGCTGCGCGACATCTTCTGCGCGCAGGCCGTGCACGACCTGCGCAACCGCACCGCCATGCTGCGCGGCCCGGACTCGGTCGAGCGTCTGTTCGAATGTCACCTGGTCGACGGCTGCACGTCGTTCGACGTCGCCATTCACTTCTCGGGCAGCCAGGTGGTGATCGAGGCGGAGCCGGCATCGAGCGAGCATGGCGACGCGAGCGGCATGGTCCGATCGATGATCAGCCGGCTCGACCAGTGCGACGACCTGCCGAGCTTCTTCCGCGAGGGCGCGCGACAGGTGCGCGCGCTGGTCGGATTCGACCGGGTCATGGTCTACCGCTTCTCGGCGGACGGCTCGGGGGAAGTGGTGGCGGAGGCGGCGCGTCCCGGCATCGGCAAGTTCCTGGGGCTGCGCTATCCGGCAAGCGACATCCCGGCGCAGGCGCGGGAGCTCTACAAGCGCAACCTGCTGCGCACGATCATGGACGTGAACGCGACGCCGGTGCCGATCGTCCCGGCGCTGGACGAGGCGGGCCGGCCGCTCGACCTGTCGCTGTCGCTGCTGCGCGCGGTCTCGCCGATCCACATCGAATATCTCAAGAACATGGGCGTCCAGGCGTCGATGTCGATCTCGATCATCGTCGAAGGGCGGCTGTGGGGCCTCTTCGCCTGCCATCACTACACGCCGCGCTGCCCGACCTTCGAGCGGCGCTCGGTCAGCGAACTGTTCGCGCAGATGTTCGCCATGCGCCTGGAAAGCCGGGAGCGGCAGGAGACGGTCGAGTTCGAGCGGCGTGCGCGCGACATCTCCGACCAGCTGCTCGGCGCCGTCGCGAGCGACGAGACGCTGCTGAAGGATCCGGACTGGCTCGGCGACATCCTGACCAACGCCATTCCCGCCGACGGCGTCGGCGTCTGGATTGCGGGCAATTACGCTTTCTCCGGGACGACGCCGTCGACCGAGGCGTTCCGGCGCATCGTGCGCGCGCTGAACGGCACGGCGGCCGGCAAGGTCTATGCCACCGACCGTATCGCCTCGATCGTGCCGGGCGCCGAGGAGTTCGCATCGCTGGCCGCCGGCATGCTCGCCATTCCGATCTCGCGCAGCCCGCGCGACTATGTCGTGCTGTTCCGCTCCGAACTGATCCGGTCGGTCCGCTGGGCAGGCGACCCGCACAAGCCGGTGGACTATGGTCCGAACGGTCCGCGCCTCACGCCGCGCGAGAGCTTCGCGGAGTGGAAGGAGCTGGTGGAAGGGCGGTCGCAGCCGTTCACCGAATCGGAGCTGCGCGTCGCCGAGACGCTGCGCGCGACCCTGATCGAGGTCGTCCTGCGCCTCGCCGACGAGGCCTCGGCCGAGCGCCAGCAGGCGAGCGCGCGGCAGGAACTGCTCATCGCCGAGCTCAACCACCGCGTGCGCAACGTGCTCGGCGTCATTCGCGGGCTGATCCGCCAGTCGAAGCCGGACGACGTGGCGGTGAACGACTTCGTCAAGGTGATCGACGGACGCATCCACGCGCTCGCCCGGGCGCACAACCAGATCACCGACGATCACTGGGGACCCGCGCCGATGCAGGCGCTGATCGATGCCGAGGCCGCCGCCTTCGTCGATCAGAGCGATCGCGTGATCTCCGAGGGCAGTCCGGTGATGCTCAACCCGCAGGCCTACTCGACGATGGCGCTGGTGGTGCACGAGCTGGTCACCAACTCGACCAAATATGGCAGCCTGTCGGTACCGGACGGACAGGTGCGGATCAGTTGGAAGCGCAACGCCGCCAACGACCTGGTGCTGACATGGTGTGAATCGGGCGGTCCGCCCGTGAAGGCGCCGACCCGCAAGGGCTTCGGCACGACGATCATCGACCGGTCCGTACCCTATGATCTCGGCGGCACGGCGCAGATCGACTACAAGCCGACCGGCGTCGAGGCGCAGTTCCGCATCCCGGCGCGCCACGTGTCCGAACCGAAGACGTCAGGCACGCCGATCGTCCGGTACCAGCGCTCCTCCCCGGGTCATCCGCAGAAGCCGCCGCATCAGATGCTGCGAGGCAAGGACGTGCTGCTGGTCGAGGACAGCCTGATCATCGCGCTGGACGCGGAGGACATCGTCGCGCGGCTGGGCGCGCGGCACGTGTTCACGGCCGCGACGGTCGACGGCGCGCTGGACCAGATCGCGGACAATCCGCCGGTCGTCGCCATGCTCGACATCAATCTCGGCGACCGCAACAGTTTCCCGATCGCCGACCGGCTGCACGACCTGAGCGTGCCGTTCCTGTTCGCGACCGGCTATGGCGAGCAGGCGCAGGTGCCGATGCATCATCGCGGCCGGCCGGTGGTGCAGAAGCCCTACACGATCGAGAATGTCGCGCGCGCGATGGACGAGCTGCTGGGGACCTACCCGGACGCGGAGTGATCGGAGCGCAGGGCGCGCGCTCGATCTCGCACGCCCAAAACTTTCGTGCCGGGAGGCTGGTTTGACGTTGCAAAAAATGCGCCGCACCGCGATTTGAGGCCATGGCGCTCGACAGACGAATAGCCGCCGTCACCGATCGGGTGATCGCGCGATCCGCGGCCTCGCGCCGCGCCTACCTGAGCCTGCTCGACCAGGAACGCGAGCACGGCGTCGACCGGCCGCGGCTGTCCTGCGGCAATTTCGCGCACGGCTTCGCCGCCGCGGGCGAGGACAAGTCCGCGATCATCGCCCAGCGGTCGATGAACATCGGCGTCGTCACCAGCTATAACGACATGCTGTCGGCGCATCAGCCCTACGGCCGCTATCCCGACCAGATCAAGGTCTTCGCGCGCGAGGTCGGCGCCACCGCGCAGGTGGCGGGCGGCGTGCCGGCGATGTGCGACGGCGTCACCCAGGGCCAGCCGGGGATGGAGCTGTCGCTGTTCAGCCGCGACACGATCGCGCTGTCGACCGCGGTGGGCCTCAGCCACGGCATGTTCGAGGGCGCCGCCCTGCTCGGCATCTGCGACAAGATCGTGCCCGGCCTGCTAATCGGCGCGCTGCGCTTCGGCCACCTGCCCGCCCTCCTCATTCCCGGCGGACCCATGCCGTCGGGCCTGCCGAACAGGGAGAAGCAGCGCGTCCGCCAGCTCTATGCCGAGGGCAAGGCCGACGAGGCGCAGCTGCTGGAGAGCGAGAGCGCTTCCTACCATTCGGCCGGCACCTGCACCTTCTACGGCACCGCCAATTCCAACCAGATGATGATGGAGGTGATGGGCCTGCACGTGCCGGGCGCCGCCTTCGTCAATCCGGGCACGAAATTGCGCCAGGAACTGACCCGCGCGGCGATCCACCGGCTGGCGGAGATCGGCTGGGCCGGCAACGACTATCGTCCGCTCGGCCGCTGCGTCGACGAGAAGGCGATCGTGAATGCGGCCGTCGGCCTGCTCGCGACCGGCGGCTCGACCAACCACGCCATCCACATCCCGGCGATGGCGCGGGCGGCGGGCGTGATCTTCGACTGGGAGGATCTGGACGCGCTGTCTGCCGCCGTGCCGCTGGTGGCGCGCGTCTATCCCAACGGGTCGGGCGACGTGAACCACTTCCATGCAGCGGGCGGCATCGCCTTCGTGATCCGCACGCTGCTGGACGAAGGGCTGCTGCACGACGACATCCTGACCGTGTGGGACGGCGGGATCGCGGCCTATGCGAGCGAGCCCCAGCTCCGTGATGCCGGACCTGTTCCGGCGTCCACCGCGCAACCGGATGCTGCGGGCCAGGCGGAGGAGTGGACCCCGGAACAAGTCCGGGGTGACGGAAACACCATATCGTGGACCCCCGTCCTTCACTCCCGCGACGACACCATGCTGCGCCCCGCCTCGGCGCCGTTCCAGCCGGACGGGGGCATGCGGCTGGTCCGGGGCAATATTGGCCGTGCCACCTTCAAGACAAGCGCGGTCGACCCTGCACGCTGGACGATCGAGGCGCCGGCGCGCGTTTTCCACGACCAGGACGACGTGCTCGCCGCCTACAAGCGCGGCGAGCTGCACCGCGACGTGGTGGTGGTGGTGCGTTTCCAGGGACCCCGCGCCAACGGCATGCCGGAACTGCACAAGCTCACGCCCGCGCTCGGCGTGCTGCAGGACAAGGGCTTCAGGATCGCGCTGGTGACCGACGGCCGCATGTCGGGGGCATCGGGCAAGGTGCCGGCCGCGATCCACCTGTCGCCCGAGGCGCTCGGCGGCGGACCGATCGGCAAGCTGCGCGACGGCGACGTCGTCCGCCTGTCGGCCGACGACGGCACGCTGGAGGCGTTGGTCGATCCGGCCGCGTGGGACGCGCGCGAGCAGGCGGCAACGCCGCGCCCGCGCATCGGCACCGGGCGCGAGCTGTTCGCCTTCATGCGCTACGGCGCCGCGACCGCCGAGCAGGGCGGCTCGGCCATGCTGGCGGCGATGTGCAACGATCTGGGCGAGGGCGTACCCGGCGACGGCATATCGCTCGACCAGAATATCGAAGACAGGGAAATCGACGCGTGACGATCGACGAAGTGATGCGGATGGCGCCGGTGATCCCGGTGCTGGTGGTGCAGGACGCGGCCCACGGACTGCCTGTGGCGCAGGCGCTCGTGAAGGGCGGGCTGCCCGTGCTGGAGGTGACGCTGCGCACCGAGGCGGCGCTCGACGTGATCCGTGACATGGCCACGGTCGAGGGCGCGTTCGTGGGGGCCGGCACCGTTCTCAACGAGCAGCAGCTGGACCGGGCGATCGATGCGGGCGCCCGCTTTATCGTCAGCCCCGGATTGACCACGCCGCTGGCGGAGGCGGCGATCGAGCGCGGCATCCCCTTCCTGCCCGGCATCGCCACCGCCGCCGACATCATGCGCGGGCTGGACCTGGGTCTCGACCGGTTCAAGTTCTTTCCGGCGGAGACGTCGGGCGGAATCAAGGCGCTGAAGGCGCTCGCCGCGCCCTTCTACCAGTGCCGCTTCTGCCCGACCGGCGGCATCACCGAGCAGACCGCCGCCGACTGGCTGGCGCTCGACGCCGTGCTGTGCGTCGGCGGCAGCTGGCTGGTACCGGGCGGCGACCCCGATCCGGCCGCGATCGAGCAGCGCGCGCGGGCTTGCGCTTCGCTGCGGTGAGTTTCCTCGACGGCGTCGCGGAAGATCAGCCGGCGCTCGTGCGTGCCGACGCCGTCTCGCGCCAGGCGGCGGCGGTCGGCTTCGATTGGGACGATGCCGCCGGCGACGATCCCGTCGTCACCCTGCCAGCAGGTCCATACCAGCCCGGGCTCGAACAAGGGCGACAGCTGCGGTTCACCGGACATGTCGCCTCCCTGCTTCATGCTCCGTGCCCCGATATGACGGATTAATGACCGCTCAGCGACGCGACTGGAAGCGGGACCATTCGTCGGGCGACAGGCGCACGTCCAGCGTAAGCGCCTCCCCCGCGGCGGCCTGGCCGATCACCTCGCCATGCTGGTGCAGCCAGGCGATGGCGCCGCCGTCGCTGGTGGGCAGCGTGATGCTGTGCACGCGCGCATCCGCCAGCAACCGGTCGGCGACCGCGCTCCGCAAGGCATCCACCCCCTCCCCGCTGAGCGCCGAGATCGGCAGCACGTCCTCGTCCCGCGCCGCGCTCTCCAGCACGCGCGCATGGGCTTCGGGATCGAGCGCGTCCAGCTTGTTCCAGACCTCCATGATCGGCGCGCCTTCGCCCGCCTCCGGTCCGACGCCGATCTCGGCCAACACGGCCAGCACGTCCGCGCGCTGCGCTTCGCTGTCGGGGTGCGCGATGTCGCGGACGTGGAGGATCAGGTCGGCCGCGGTCACCTCTTCCAGCGTGGCGCGGAATGCCGCCACCAGCTGCGTCGGCAGATCGGACACGAAGCCGACCGTGTCGGACAGGATCGCCTTGTCGAGGCCGGGCAGCGAAACCTGGCGCATGGTCGGATCGAGCGTCGCGAACAGCAGATTCTCCGCCATAACGTCGGCGCCGGTCAGGCGGTTGAAGAGCGTCGACTTGCCGGCATTGGTGTAGCCGACCAGCGCCACCACCGGCCACGGCGCGCGTTCGCGCCGTGCGCGATGCAGGCCGCGGGTCTTGCGCACCTGCTCCAGCTCGCGCCGGATCTTGGCCATGCGATCGCGGATCAGCCGGCGGTCGGCCTCGATCTGGGTCTCGCCGGGGCCGCCCAGGAAGCCGAAGCCGCCGCGCTGGCGCTCCAGGTGGGTCCAGGACCGGACCAGCCGGCCGGCCTGGTAGTCGAGATGCGCGAGCTCCACCTGCAGCCGCCCTTCCGCAGTCGCCGCGCGCTCGCCGAAAATCTCCAGGATCAGCCCGGTGCGGTCGATCACCTTCGCCTGGCAGGCCTTCTCCAGATTCTGCTGCTGGACCGGCGTCAGCGCGGCATCGACCACGACCAGCTCGGCGTCGTGCATGCGTGCGGCGGTGGCGATCTGCTCGACCTGACCGCTGCCGAACAGGGTCGACGGCTTGGGCTGACGCACGCGGAACGCCAGCCGGTCGACCACGTCCAGGCCGATCGCGCCCGCGAGGCCCACCGCCTCCTCCAGCCGCGCGTCCGTGTCGCGCAGGCCGACGTTCAGCTCCGGCAGCGCGACGATCGCACGCGCGCCATGGCGAACCTCATCGCCCTCGTCCCGATCGAATACGCTCATTCGTCAGAGATAAGAGGCATGACCTTCCAAGGAAAGCCCAGCCTCCCTCCGCAAGCGGGAGCGAAGAAGGATCAGGCCTCCTCCGCGCCTTCCTCGCCGCTCATCAGGTTGAGCGGGTGCAGCGGCTGCACGGTCGAGATGGCGTGCTTATAGACGAGCTGGCTCATGCCGTCGCGCTTCAGCAGCATGCAGAACAGGTCGTAGGCGGCAATCTCGCCCTGCAGCATCACGCCGTTGACCAGGAACATCGTCACCGGCTCGCCCGACTTGCGCACCGCGGCCAGGAAGATCTCCTGCAGCAGCGGCGACTTCTTCTCCTCGAACGCCTTCTCCACCTCGGCTAGGTCGATCGGGTGGGCGGGCATCACGGTCGAGATCGCATGCTTGTAGATCAGCTGGCTCTGCCCGTCGCGGCGGAGCAGGACCGAAAAATTGTCGAACCAGGTGATAATGCCCTGCAGCTTGACGCCCTTGACCAGGAACATGGTCACCGGGACCTTCGACTTGCGGAGCGTGTTCAGGAAGATGTCCTGAAGATTGTTGACCTTGTCTGCCATTGCGGCCGGCCTTCTTTCATCTTGGCGGGTCATGGGCCCGCACTGGCGCCGTTCACGGCGTCGTGCCTGTCCGCGGACGTGCGGACATACTCATCATACAATACGCTGCGCTGCAGCACAAGGTTTTGCAGGAAGGAATACTCGTCAGCTTTCTTCACCGTTCGTCTCGAGCGAAGTCGAGGGACGCTGCCGAGCGTAGCCGAGGCCGGTTCTCGGCTGCGC
This sequence comes from uncultured Sphingomonadaceae bacterium, assembly GCA_964247375.1. Taxonomy (GTDB): domain Bacteria; phylum Pseudomonadota; class Alphaproteobacteria; order Sphingomonadales; family Sphingomonadaceae; genus Sphingomonas_I. The sequence continues at coordinate 5,982 of CAXTUG010000044.1, read as the reverse complement.
TCGAATATGTGTCTCGACTTCGCTCGACACGAACGGGGCAAGGCTTCAGCCCTACTCCTCCTCCGCCCGCGGATCGGCCAGGCCCAGGCTCTTGAGCTTACGATGGAGGGCCGAGCGCTCCATGCCGATGAAGGTCGCGGTCCGGCTGATATTGCCGGAGAAGCGCCGGATCTGGACGCGCAGATATTCGCGCTCGAACGTCTCGCGCGCCTCGCGCAACGGCGTGCCCATGATCGAACGCGCGGCATTGCCGGGCACGATCTCCGCCTGGCCGGACAGGATCTCCGGCGGCAGCATGTCGGCGTCGATGCGGCCGATCCGGTCGCCCGGCGCCAGGATGATGGTACGCTCGATCATGTTGCGCAGCTGCCGCACGTTGCCGGGCCACTCGAACGACTGCAGCGCGGCGGCGGCTTCGAGGCTGAGCTCCGGCGTCGGCACCCGCCGCTCGGCCGCGTAGCGCGCCGCAAAGTGCAGCGCGAGCAGCGGCACGTCCTCGCGCCGCTGTTCGAGCGAGGGCAGCACCACCGGCACGACGTTCAGCCGGTAATAGAGGTCCTCGCGGAAGCGGCCGGCGGCGATCTCCGCGGTCAGGTCGCGCGCCGTCGCCGACACCACCCGCACGTCGACCTTGACGGTGCGGGTGCCGCCGACGCGGGTGAAGCTCTGGTCGGTCAGTACGCGCAGGATCTTGGCCTGCGCCGACATCGGCATGTCGGCGATCTCGTCGAGGAACAGCGTCCCGCCATGCGCCTGTTCGAGCATACCGGGACGGACCAGCTCGGCACCCTCCTCGACGCCGAACAGTTCCTCCTCGACCCGGTCCGGCGTCATCCGCGCCGCCGAGACGACCACGAAGGGCGCCTTCGCCCGGGGCGACCAGTTATGGAGCAGGCGCGCCGCCACCTCCTTGCCCGCACCGGCCGGCCCTGCGATCAGCACGCGGCTGCCGGTGCCGGCCACCCGCTTCAGCGTGGCGCGCACCGCGTTGATCGCCTGGCTGGTGCCGGTCAGCTCTTCCTCCTGCCCGACCTGCGCGCGCAGCGTCGCATTCTCGCGGCGCAGGCGATCGGTCTCGGTCGCGCGCTCCACCAGGTGCAGCAGGCGCGAGCTCTCGAACGGTTTCTCGATGAAGTCGACCGCACCCTGGCGCACGGCGGCGACCGCGGTATCGAGATTGCCGTGGCCCGAGAAGACGATCACCGGCAGGCTCGGGTCGCGCCGCTTGATCTCGCCCAGCAGCTGCAGCCCGTCCATGCGCGAGCCCTGCAGCCACACGTCGAGCAGCACCAGGCTCGGCCGCCGCTCGGCCAGCGCCGCCAGCGTCCCGTCGGCGTCGCCGGCGGTACGCGGTCGATAACCTTCGTCCTCCAGCACGCCGGCCACAAGTTCGCGGATGTCGGCTTCGTCGTCCACGACCAGAATATCGAGCGGCATTTCGTTACAGGCTCCTGGCAGTCACGAGATCGGGTTCGGAAAGGTGCTCGTCCGGCGCGTCCTCGCCGGCGATGGCGTCGAGCGCGGCCATGTCGAAGTCGAGGCGCACGATCGTGCCGTCGCCCGGCCGGTCGGCGAAGCTGATCGTTCCCATATGCTCCTCGACGATGCGCCGAACGATGGCGAGGCCCAGGCCGGTGCCCTTGGCCCGCGTCGTCATATAGGGCTCGGTGAGCCGGTCACGCTCCGCCGGCAGACCGATCCCGTCGTCGGCCACTTCCAGCACCAGCCGGCCCTCGGCCACGTGGATCGACATGGCGACGACGCCGCCCTGCCCCTCGCCCAGCCGCGCCTCGACCGCCTCGCACGCATTCTTGACGATGTTGGTCAGCGCCTGCCCGATCTGGCGCCGGTCACACACGATGCGCAGCGGACGTGCCGGCGCATCCAGGCCGAAGCGGATCGCCGGGTGTGCGACCTCGTGCAGGAACAGCGCCTGCCGCGCGATGTCGATCATGTTCTCGCGCCGGAACTGCGGCTTGGGCATGCGCGCGAAGGAGGAGAATTCGTCGATCATGCGGCGGATGTCGCCGACCTGCCGCACGATGGTGGACACCAGCCGCTCGAAGGTGCCGCCGTCGTCCTCGATCTCCCGGCCGTAGCGGCGCTGCAGCCGCTCGGCGGCGAGCTGGATCGGCGTCAGCGGATTCTTGATCTCGTGCGCGATGCGGCGGGCGACGTCCGACCAGGCGGCGTGACGCTGATCGGCCAGCTGCTGGGTGAGGTCGTCGAAGGTCAGAACATGGCCGTTGCCGGCGCCGACGATCGTCACCGCGAGCGTGCGCACGTCGCCGTCGCTCGCGAGCTGCACCAGCGCCTGCCGCTCGCCCGTGTCCAGCAGCCGGTCGAGCTCGGGCGCGCTGACGCCGAGGGGCTGGCCGATCGGGCTGACATCGCCGGTCCGCAGCAGCGCCTGCGCCGACAGGTTGATCAACGTCACCTGCCGCTCGCGATCGACCGAGATCACGCCGGCCGACACGCCCGACAGCACAGCCTCGGTCAGCGCGCGGCGGCTCTCCAGCGCGCCGGTCTGCTCCTGCAGGCGGCGGGTCATGCGGTTGAACGCCGCCGCCAGCCGTCCGACCTCGTCATATTTGTTGGGTGCCGGCACGCGCGCGGCCAGATCGCCGCCGGCCACGCGCCGCGCCGCGCCGACCAGGTCGCCGATCGGCCGCACCAGCCGGTCGGCGACGGCGAAGGCGATCCAGCTCGCGCCGCCGACCGTGAACAGCGATGGGATGAGCAGTGCGGCATTGAACTGCAGCTGCAGGAGCCGCGCGCGCGCCATGAAAGCGTGATAATCGTCGAGCGCGAGCGTGGCGCGTGCCGCTTGCGCGATCGCGAACGGATTGGCCTTGCGGGAAATCCAGAGATAGACCCGCGCCCGCTGATCGATGGGAACCACCGTCTCCATCCGGTCCGCCAGAACGCTGACGTGCGGCTCCGACGAATTATATTCCTGGAGCTTCGTAGGATCGATCAGCTTGTTCAGGGGTCGCTTGTCCAGACCGGCGAACCAAATCGGGTGTTCGCTGCCGTCCGCCGCGACCCGAATGACTGCGGCCTGATCAAGCTGCCGGTAGTAGACCTGCTGAAAGAAGAACGGCACCCAGCGCGGATCGTCCGCCGACGCCGATTCGAGCGCGTGAAGCAGGTCGCGCCGCATCTTCGTCGCATTGTCCCAGACGTCGAACCTCTTCTCGTTGATGTAGGTCTGCACGACGCGATCGGCATTCTGCAGCACGATGCTCGCACGATCGGAGAACCAGAAGCGCACGCCGAACTGGAACAGCAGCGAGGCGAAGATCACGACCAGCAGGGTCGGCACCGCGGCAAGGACGGAGAACACCGCCACCAGCCGTACGTGCAAGCCGCCGCGCGCGCCCAACGGCGAGCGCTCCGACCGCCCGCGCGCGATGCGCTGCGCGAACAGCACGAGCAGCGCCATGGCCGGCACTAGGTTGCCGACCAGCAGGAGTGCGACCAGGAAGGGGTTGAGCGGCTGGCCGGGCGTGCCGTGGCTCAGCACCGACCAGGTGATCCCGGCAATGCCGAGCATCGCCACGATCGCGAACGGCTCCGCCACGCGCAGGATGAAGCGCGACCGAAAAGCCAGCGCCAATCGCCGCCGCCAGCGCGGCGACCGACGGTATGCACCTGCGGACAACGTCCTCATCGTGGCCTGGCTACCACATCAATGTGGCATGGGGAACACATGTCCGGCGCCGATGCGGCGAACGGTGTGCTACTCGGTTCGCCGCACTACCGGGCCTACGCGCAGGTCGGTCAGCTTCTTGCGCAGCGTGTTGCGGTTGATGCCGAGCAGCCGCGCCGCCTTCAGCTGGTTGCCGCGCACCGCCGCCAGCGTGAGGCGCAGCAGCGGCCGCTCCAGCTCCGCCAGCACCCGGTCGTAGAGCCCCTCGGGCGGCAGAGCATTGCCGTAGCCGGCGAAGTGGCGCGCCAGATGCTGCTCGATCGCCTCGCCCAGATCGGCCGTCTCCGGAACGGTCGGCGGATTGGACTGGGAACCGCTCTGCAGCTGCTGCTCGATCAGCGCCGGCGTAATGATCGCGTCCCGAGTCAGTGCCGCGAGGCGACGCATCAGATTTTCGAGTTCGCGCACGTTGCCGGGCCATGCGTGGCGCTCCAGCCGCTCCTCCGCGGCGGCGTCCAGCTGCTTGCGCGGCAGCCCGTCGGCGGCAGCGCGATCGAGAAAGTGGCGCGCCAGCTCGCCCACGTCCGCGCCGCGTTCGCGCAGCGCCGGCAGGCGGACCGGCACGACGTTCAGGCGATAGTAGAGGTCCTCGCGGAACTGGTTGTCGGCGATCAGCCGCGACAGGTCCTGGTGGGTGGCGGCGATGATGCGCACGTCGGCCCGGATCGCGCGCGCGCCGCCGACCGGCGAATACTCCCCCGACTGGAGCACCCGCAGCAGACGCGTCTGCGCCTCCATCGGCATGTCGCCGATCTCGTCGAGGAACAGCGTCCCGCCCTGCGCCTGCTCGAAGCGGCCGGCGGTGCGCTGCGCCGCGCCGGTGAAGGCGCCGCGCTCATGCCCGAACAGCTCGCTCTCGATCAGCTCGCGCGGGATCGCCGCCATGTTCACCGCCACGAACGGCGCCTGCTTGCGCGGACCGAAATCGTGGATGGCGCGCGCGACCAGTTCCTTGCCCGTCCCGGACTCGCCCAGCACCAGCACGGTCAGGTCGTTGGAGACCACCCGCGCGACCGTGCGATACACCTCCTGCA
>CAXTUG010000044.1:0-1226 GCA_964247375.1 uncultured Sphingomonadaceae bacterium | reverse complement strand
GAACGGCCGATCAGCGGCAGGTCTTCGGCGGCCGCAACCGCCTCTCCGGTCGCGGCGGCCGCGCCGCGCGCCAGCGCATCGTCGACCGTCTGCGCCAGCTCGCCCAGATCGAACGGTTTGGGCAGGTAGTCGAATGCCCCCTGCTCGGTCGCGCGCATCGCCGTGGTGAAGGTATTCTGCGCCGACAGCACGATGATCAGCATGTGCGGATTGTCCGCCGAGATGGCGGGAACCAAGTCCAGCCCGTTGCCGTCCGGCAGCACCACGTCGGTCACCAGCACATGCGGCGCGAAGCTCTCGAGCGCACGGTGCTGCTCGGCGACGGATGCGGCGGTCTCGACGCTGTGGCCTTCGCGGCGCAGCGCCTCGCGCACGACGGTGCGGATCGCGGCGTCGTCGTCGACGACAAGGATGCGGCTCGGGCTCACGCCCCTGCCCCGTCGCCCGCGCGCGCGCGCGGCAGGAGCAGGCGGAAGACGGTGCGCGGCGGCTGTCCCTCGCGGGCATATTCGACGATTCCGCCGAGATCGGCGACCAGCTTGTCGACCAGTGCCAGGCCGATGCCGGTGCCGGTGCGCTTGGAGGTGACGAAGGGATCGAACAGATGCGCGGCGATCTCCGCCGGCGCGCCCGACCCCTCGTCGATGACGCAGATCTCGATCGGCAGCGGCTGCCGCCCGTCGCCGCCGCGCGCCCGCACCGAGACGCCGTGGCGATAGGCGGTGGTGAGCGTGATCGATCCGCCGTCGACGCCTTGCATCGCCTCGGCGGCGTTCTTGAGGAGGTTGAGCAGCACTTGGATCAGCGCGTCGCGGTGACCGAGCACCGCCGGCAGCGAGGGATCGTAGATCTCGCGGAGCACCAGATCGCGCGCGAAGCCCTGTGCCGCCACTTCGCGGACGTGGGCGAGGATGGCGTGGATGTTCTGCGGCGCCAGATCGAGCGGACGGGTATCGGTGAAGCCCTCCATCCGGTCGATCAGCGCGGTCACCCGGTCGACCTCGTCGCGGATCAGCCGGGTGAGGTCGCGCGAGCTGTCGTCGCAGCTCGATTCGAGCAGCTGCGCCGCGCCGCGTATGCCGGACAGCGGATTCTTGATCTCGTGCGCCAGCAGCGCCGCGGCGCCGGCGGCGGTGAGCGTGCCGCCCTCGCGATCGGCGCGGCGCGAGACGATATGCTCGGGCGCGCCGCCATGGATCGTGACGACGCGCCAGCCGGCCCGATCG
>CAXTUG010000043.1:13104-15114 GCA_964247375.1 uncultured Sphingomonadaceae bacterium | reverse complement strand
GCGCGGGGGGCGGCCGGGCCCGCCCGGGCCCCGGCCGGGGGGGGGGCCCCCGCCCGCCGACCCGACGCCGATCGCGGCCGACGCGCCGGAACTCGCACCCCGCGGCGTGCTGCCGGTGGGCACGCGGACGATCATCCTCACCGACCCGAACCGCTTGAACGTGCTGAAGCCGGACGCCGCCGGCGGCTTCGCCCGCGGCGCGCGGGCGCTGCCGGTCACGCTCTGGTATCCTGCCGAGGCCGCCGCCGCGAGCCGGCAACGCGTCACCTACACGATGCCCGCGCCGTTCCTGGGCGGCAGGAAGACCGACCCCGGCCTCATGCTCGCATTCGCCGGCCAGGCCGCACGCGACGCAGCGCCGACCACCGGGCGGTTCCCGCTGGTCGTCCTGTCCCACGGCTACAATAATCGCGCCGTGGGGTTCAGCGACCTCGCCGAGAACCTGGCGTCCAAGGGCTATGTCGTCGCCGCCATCGAACATGGCGACGTCGATCCGGAGAGAGCAGGATCGCCGCGCGCGTCGTTCACGCAGGTGCTGGTCGACCGCAGCGCGGACCAGAGGTTCGTCATCGCCGAGATGGCGCGCCGCGCCGCGGCGGAGCCCGCCGGATTGTTCGGCCACGTCGATGTCTCGCGGATCGCGCTCGCCGGCTACTCGATGGGCGGTTACGGCGCGCTCGCGTCCGCGGGCGCGGGCTACGATCCCAAGTCGCCGCTGATGGCGCTGGTGCCGGGAGGCGCGCTCGCCGGAGCGACGGAGGGTGCCGACCAGGCGGTGCCGGGATTGAAGGCGCTCATCCTGTTCGGGCCGTGGGGCGGCGCTCCGTCGACCAGGATGTGGACCCCGGCCGGGCTCGCGGGGGTCACGGCTCCCACGCTCGTGATCGACGGCGACCGGGACGACATCGTCGATTATGCGGACGGGGTCCGCTGGCTGTTCGGGCAGATGGCGAATTCGGACCGCTACCTGCTCACCTATCGCGAGGCCCGGCACAACATCGCCATGAACGCGGCCCCCGCCTCGACGGCGGGAGACTATCTCTACATCGACAAGTTCGACGAGCCGGTATGGCGCAAGGACCGCATCCTCGCGATCAACGCGCACATGATCACCGCCTTTCTCGACCGCTACCTGAAAGGGATGGCCGATCGGGCGAGCTATCTTGACGTGCCGACCCCGGTCGCCGACGACGGGCGCTGGCCGCTCGAAGAAGGCGAGGCCTCCGGCACGCAGCGCGCGAAGCCGACCGGACCCACCGCGACCTACTGGCGCGGCTTCCAGCGGCGCTGGGCGCTGGGCCTGGAACTGAACCACCTAAGCCCGGCAGGAAATGGATCGCATGGAACTCGGTAACGTCCAGATACTGATCTGCGTCGGGCTGACGCTCGCGGTCGCGCTCGCCACCTTCTGGCAGGTAAGGCGCACCGGCGGTCGCGGCAGCAATTCGGCGCGCGAATTCTTCCTCGCCAACAAGGGATTGTCCTGGTTCTTCGTCGCCGGATCGATCACCATCACCAATCTCTCGACCGAACAGCTGGTCGGCATGAACGGCAACCAGATGGCGCTGCTCGCCTGGTGGGAATTGTCGGCGGTGGCGGGCCTGCTGATGCTCGCCTTCGTGTTCCTGCCGATCTACTACCGCTACAAGTGCACCACCGTCACCGAACTGCTCGAGAAACGGTACCATAACGCCAACGTGCGTGCCGCCATCGGCGGGCTGTTCCTGATCGGCAACATCGTCATCTACCAGCCGATCATGCTCTATACGAGCGCGCTGCTGATGAAGTCGATGTTCGGCCTGGAAACTTCGATCGTCGTGCTTGCCGCCATCTTCGGCATCGCCGGCGCGGCCTATGCGATCCTCGGCGGATTGCGCGCGGTCGCGATCACCGACACCTTCAGCGGCATCCTGCTGCTCGGCATGTGTACCCTGGTCGTCTATCTCGCCCTCGGCGCGATCCACTTCGACCTGAGCGGCATTCCCGCCGAGCGCCTGACGATGATCGGCG
>CAXTUG010000043.1:0-13094 GCA_964247375.1 uncultured Sphingomonadaceae bacterium | reverse complement strand
GAACAGCCCGATCCCGTGGCCCACCCTGCTGACAGGGATGATCTTCATCCAGATGTTCTACTGGTCGACCAACCAGAATCTCACGCAGAAGGCCATGGGCTCGCCCAACTTACGGGAGGCGCAGAAGGGGCTGGTGGCCGCGATCGTGCTGCGCGTGCTCATCATTCCGCCGATGGTGGTCGTACCGGGCATCGTCTCGTACAAGCTGTTCGGCAATATCGGCGATCAGGCCTATGGACGGATCGTCCAGGCGGTACTGCCGGTGTGGCTGTCAGGCATCTTCGCCGCGGCATTCTCCTCCGCGGTCCTCGCCCATTTCGCCAGCATCATCAATTCCTCGGCCACGCTCTACGTCTGCGACCTGCACGAAACCTACGTCAACAAGACGCCCGACGTGAAGAAGCTGAGCGGCTGGATCAGCGCCGGCTTCGTCGTCATCGCCGTCGCGCTGGTGCCGGTCTACAGCGGCGCGACCAGCATCATCAACCTGGTGCAGCAGCTCAACGGGCTGACGAGCATGCCGGTGCTGTCCGTGTTCGTCGTCGGGCTGCTGTTTCGCGATGTCGACGCGCGCGCGGCGATCGCCGGCCTGGTGTTCGGCGTCGGACTATACGCCGTCTTCACCTTCGCCTGGACGCCGATCCACTACATCCACCTGATGACTATCACGCTGTTCGCGTCGGTCGGCGTGTCGCTGGCGGTGAACCGGCTGGTGTTCGGCAGGACGGCGACGCCGATCTGGTCTCGCGGATCGGCGCACGACGCCAATCCGCTGGTGGCGTCGAGCTGAGCACCGGGGATCGAGGGCTCGTATCGAAGCACGGGGACGATCCTTCGATACGCGCTTTCGATACGCGGCTGCGCCGCTACTCAATCGCTACTCAGGATGAGCGGGTAAAGCCAAGGGCAGAACGCCCTATCGGCAATCGTTCCGTCCTGCGATCGTCTCGAAGAGCGGCTGGAAGGGCGAGCCGAGGCGGTAGAACAAGGGCGGCCGGCCGAGCGGCGCATCGACCTCGGCGAGCTGCCCGCCGGCAAGCTGCTCACCGGACCAGAGATGGACCCACACCGCCCCGCGCGGCAGGTAGGCGCGCCACCGCCTGGCGCCGTCCTCCAGCACGGGCGCCACGACGAGGTCGCGGCCGTAGCCGAACTGCGTCTCCACGCCCCAGCAGTCCGAGTCGTCCTCCCAGTCGAGCACGAGCGGCCGCTGCAGCGGCAGGCCGGTCGCGAGCGCCTCGTCGCAGAGATGCTTCACGTAGGGGGCGAGGGCGGCGTGGAGGCGGGTCATGCCGACGAAGTGCGCCAGCACCTCGGGATCGCCGTCGATCTGCAGATTGTCGTCCGGCCGGTTGCCCTCGTGGCTGCGCATCACCGGCGACAGCGCGCTCAGCTCGCTCCAGCGCATCAGCAGCTCGGGCGTGCGGACGTTGCCGTAGAGGCTGGTGTAGCCGCCGAGATCGCCGTGATGATAGGCGTTGCCCAGCATGCCCGACGAGAGCGCCGCGCGAACGACGGTGCCGATCCCGTCGTGGCGGGAGAAGTCGACGCTCTGGTCGCCCGCCCACAGGAGCGGGCAGTAGCGCTGGACGCCGGTATAGCCCGCCCGCATGAAGAACAGCGCCTCGCCAGTCTGCCCCCGCGAGGCGACCGCGCGCGCATTCACCTCGGCCCACAGGGTCGGCCACGCATTGTGCGCGAGCATGCCGTCGGTGCCGTCGAACAGGCGGACGTCGATCGGGAGATACTCGCCGAAATCGGCCATCCATCCCGACAGGCCGAAATCGAGCATCTCGCGGCCGATCACCCGTTCGGCGAACCACTCCGCGGCGGCGGGATTGGTGAAGTCGACGATGCCGCAGTCGAACTCGCCGAAGTCGACCAAGTAGGGAGCGTCGCCGTCATCCAGCCGGCCGGCGAGGTAACCGCCCGCCAGCGCTTCGCCGAACAGGGCTCCGTCGACTGCCAGATAGGGGTTCACGTAACCCAGGAAGCGGATGCCGGCGGCGTTCAGGTCGGCGATCCGCTCGCGAAGATGCGGATAACGCCGCTCGTCGGCGCGCCAGTCCCAGAAAAGGCGCTTCCCGAACCCGGTGATGCGCAGACCCACCCAATCCTCGCACCACAGGCCGCTCACCACCGCGCCGGCGGCGATGACGGCGTCCATCCGCGCGAAGCTCGCCTCCCCCTGCTTGAAGCCCAGGATCGCGCCCGAATAGGCCCAGGCCGGAAGCGGCGGCTGCTGGCCGAACCTGGTCGACAGCGCGCCGACGATCCGGGCGATGCTGTCGTCGGCGAAGAGCTCGATCCGCCGCGGCACCTCCCAGCATTCGATCTCGTGATAGGCGGGATCGCGGAAGTCGAAGCAGCTGTAGGCGGTGGTGTCGAGGTGGAAGGCGTAGCGCCGGGACGAGACGAACGTCGGCTGGGGATAGTTCGTGTTCCAATAGTCGCCGCCGGACCGATGATCGCGGTCGCACTGGAAGGTCAGCAGCGTCGACTTGTCCCGTCCCACGCCGGGCTCCGAGGTCCAGAGCGGGAAGCGCCGCCCGGCCATGTCGAAGTAGGACATCTGCTCGCCGCCGCCCCACAGCCGCTCGCCCGGCGCGGCGACGCACCGGATCCAGAAGCGGTTCAGTGTCGGGTCGAGCGCCGTGAAGGCGACGGCCCTTCCGTCGACCGTCACGCGCAGCAGCGGCGCCGCGCCTGCCGCGGGCGACAGCAGGATCGCGCCGTCCTCCACCGCCGCATGGCGGAGGGCGATCCGCTCCTCCAGCCGGTCCTCCAGCTGGAAGTTGCCACGATACATCTCGACCTGCGGCCGGCCGCGTCCGACGAACAGGGCGGGCGCCGCGGCATCGTGCACGATGACCGGCTCCGCTCCGGTCAGGATCGAGAAGCCGCTCGCGTCGGCCTGCAGGTGCACGGTCGTCATGCGGCCGCTCCATAGTCTCCGATCATCGGCGGCCTACCCGGTTTCTACTCGGCATGAACGGATGAGGATACGATCAGGCCATCGACTGCTTTCAAGCGATGGCGAGCGGACCGTGATCCAGGTGCGGCAGCACGTGCCGGGCGAACAGGTCGGCCTCGGCCGCGTGCGGATAGCCCGACAGGATGAAGGCGTCGATGCCCATGTCCTGGTACATCCGCAACTTGGCGAGGACCTGATCGGGATCGCCGACGATGGCGGCGCCGCATCCCGAACGCGCCCGGCCGACGCCGGTCCAGAGATTCTCCTCGGCATAGCCCTCGTTGCTCGCCGTCTCGCGCAGCGCGGCCTGCGCGGCGACGCCGGCGGAGGTCGTGTCGAGCGACTTGCTGCGGATCGCCTCGCCCTGCGCGGCGTCCAGCTTGGACAACAGGCGGTCCGCGGCGGTCCGCGCCTCCGCCTCGGTGTCCCGCACCACCACGTGCGCCCGATAGCCGAAGCGCAGCGTGCGGCCGTGCCTGGCGGCGCGCGCGGTCATGTCGTCGATGATCGCCTGGACAGCGTCCTTGCGGTCGGGCCACATCAGGTAGACGTCGCAGCCCTGCGCCGCCGTCTCGCGCGCGTCCGGCGAAAGGCCGCCGAAGTAGAGCGGTGGGCACCGGCCGGAGACGGTCGAGATTTCCGGCGGATCGAGCTTCAGCTTCCAGAACGCGCCGTCGTGGTCGAGCGGCTGCCCCGAGAGGATGGTCTTCAAAATCCGCATCGCCTCCAGCGTGCGCGCGTAGCGGGGCGCGGACGCCAGCGTCTCGCCCGGCAGGTCGGACGAGATGATGTTGACCGTCAGGCGCCCGTCCAGGATGCGGTCGATCGTGGCGATCTGCCGCGCCAGCTGCGGCGGCCAGGTCTCGCCGATGCGGACGGCCATGAGCAGGCGGATGCGCCGCACCAGGGTGGCGACGGCGGCTGCGAAAGCGGTCGTGTCGATGCCGAGCGCGTAGCCGGAAGGCAGCAGGATGTTGTCGAACCCGCCCGTTTCCGCCTGGAGGACGATGTCGCGGCAATGCTCCCAGCTCGACCGGAGCCTGGGATCGGGCACGCCGAGAAACTCGTAATCGTCGTCGCAGAGCGCCGCGAACCAGCTTACTTCGCATGCGCGCTTCACGGCAGTCTCTCCCCCAGGCTGGCCTGCAGCACCGCATACCAATCGGCGCGCGTCCACTGCGGCTTGAAGGCGTTCGGGATGCGGGCGATCCGGGCCGGGTCCTGCGTCCCGACGATCGGAATGGGCCGGGCGGGATGCGCCATGATCCAGCTGTAGGCGGCGGCGGCCCGATCGACTCCGGCTTCCTGCGCCTTCGCGTCGAGCAGCGCCGCGACCGCCTGCGCGCGGTCGTCGGCGGGAGACGCGATCCGGCCGCCGGCGAGCGGCGACCAGGCGAGGACGGCCATATCCTTCGCCATGGCCTGATCCATCACGCCGTCGAACAGCGGCGCGGTCGCGAGTGCCGAGAATTCCGGCTGATGGCTCACCACCGGGACCGACAGGAAGGACGCCAGCGCCTCGGCCTGGGCGGGCGTGTGGTTCGAGACGCCGACCGCCGCGATCTTGCCCGCGGCCCGGGCATCGTCGAGCGCGCGGGCGACTTCCTGGGGATGCGCGAGGAGGTCGGGACGGTGGATCTGGTACAGTTCGACCCGCTCGGTGCCGAGACGCCTAAGCGAGTCGTCGATGGCGTGCGGCAGATAGCCGGCGCTGGAGTCGTAGGGAACGCCCAGCCTGATCCCGCCCTTCGTGGCCAGGACCATCCGCTGTCGCAGGTGAGGCGATGCGCGCAGGACGCGTCCGAGCAGTGCCTCGCTCGCGCCGAACGGCTCGCCATTGTCGGGGCCGTATATGTCGGCGGTGTCGAACAGCGTCACGCCCGCGCCGAGCGCCGCCTCCACCTTCCGCTGGGCATGCTTCACATCGTCGCCGCCGAAGCGCCACATGCCCCAGGCGACGGCACCGACCTGAATATCGGAGCGACCGAGCGGCCGCAGCGATTTTGGAGAAGCCAGATAAGACACCGTTGTCTTATGGCAGCGGATCGGAGTAGAGGAAAGCCGGAAACGAGCACCCGGATAGAATGTCTTCGCTTACCGGCGGGGACACTTGCTGTACCGGGCGCCACGCACATGGGTTCGGAGGAGCAGTCGATGAAGGGCAAGTGGGTTGGTTTGAGCGTCGTTCTGATGGCGGGATGCGCCATGCCGGCGCTGGCGCAGGCGACGGCCGGAGACCAGCCTTCGGTGGGCGCGACGCCCCCGATCGACGGCCAGACCGATCCTGCCGCTTCCACGCCCGCTGCCGACGGCGCCTCCCCGTCCGACGCGATCGGCGAGATCGTCGTCACCGCACAGAAGCGGTCGGAGCGGCTGCAGAAAGTGCCGGTGGCGGTGTCCGTGGTGAGCGGCGATACCATCGCATCGGTCGGCAAGCCGAGCCTGGAAGGCGCGGTCAACCTGGTCCCGGCGCTGAACTTCCAGAAATCCGGCACGACGCTCAACCAGTCGCTGTTCCTGCGCGGCGTCGGCACGGCCACCTTCTCGATCGCCGGCGAGCCGTCGGTCTCGACCGTGGTGGACGGCGTCGTCTTCAGCCGTCCGGGCGAGGCCTTCAGCGACCTGATCGACATCGATCAGCTGGAGGTGCTGCGCGGCCCGCAGGGCAGCCTGTTCGGCAAGAATGCGTCCGCCGGCGTGGTCAACATCACGACGCGCCAGCCGACGGCGGAAGCGGGCGGCTACGTCGAGGGCAGCTACTTCACCAAGAGCGAGGTCCGGCTGCGCGGTGCGGTCAACCTGCCCGTTAACGACGATCTGCTGACCCGCTTCACCGGCTTCTACGGCCATTATAACGGCAACATCACCAACGAAGCGGTCGGCCGGCACGTCAACGGCTACAAGCATTATGGCGGCCGGGCGCAGATCCGCTGGACTCCGAACGACGCGGTCCGGATCGCGCTGATCGGTGACTATCACCGCAATAACGACGATTGCTGCGCCGAGGTGATCGGCACCGGACCGCTCAACGCGGCCGGCGCGCCCATCGCCAGCACCGCCTTCTCCGTGCTGCCCACGCCCAGGGGCGACGAGTCCCGCCGGATCAACCAGAACCTGGTCACCCGCACCCGCGAGACCGGCTACGGCTTCTCGGCGCAGACCGACATCGACGTGGGCACGCAGACCGTCACCAGCATCACCGCCTACCGCGACTACAAGAATACCGAGATCCGCGACGGCGATTTCCTGCCGCGCGCCTATGTCGGCTTCAATCAGCTGCACGATGTCGGCCCGCAGGTCGGGCATACGTTCAGCCAGGAGTTCCGGATCAGCTCGCCGATCAGGCAGTTCCTGTCCTACGTCGTCGGCTTCTACTACTCGCGCGCTTTTTCGGAGCGCGTCTTCACGCGCAACGACATCGCCTGCACGGCAACGGTCGCGTCGCCGACCCTCACTCCCTGCGGCGCACCGGGTACCGCCGTCACCACGCCGTCCGCCACGGCCGACTTCGGCTCCACCTTCCGGAACATCGCCCTGTTCGGCCAGGGCACGCTGAACCTGACCGACCGGTTCCGCCTGATCGGCGGCGCGCGCTTCACGCTGGATCAGCTGGACGTGTTCCATAGCCGCACCACGACCCTGGCGGGCCCCGGCATCCAGTCGAGCTTCCCGGTGACGCGGACCGGCACGGGGCAGCCGAACGGCCAGTTCACCGACCGGGCGAACAACACCAACGTCTCGGGCAAGGCGGCGCTGCAGTACGACCTGACGAGCAACGTCACCGGCTATGCGAGCTATACCAGGGGCTATAAGGGGCCGGCCTATAACGTCTTCTTCAACCTGACGGCCACCGGCACGAACACGATCGCGCCCGAGACCAGCAATTCCTACGAGCTGGGGCTGAAGAACACGCTGCTCGGCGGCAAGCTCGTCGTCAATCTCGACGCCTTCTACGCCAAATATCACAATTTCCAGGCGAACAATCCGGACATCGTGTCGGGCGTGGTGGTGACCCGATTCACCAATGCCGGTGCGGTGTCGACGCGGGGCGGGGAGATCGACCTCCTCTACCGGCCGGTGCGCGATCTCACCATCTCGGGCGGAGCCGCCTACACCGACGCGCACGTCGACCGCTTCTTCCAGGCGCCCGGCGCGCCGGTGACCGCCGTGATCCCGCGCGGAACGAGCCTGCAGTTCGCGCCCAAGTGGAAAGGTTCGCTGGGCGCCGACTACCGGCTGCGGACCGGCGGCGCCTTCGACATCTTTCTGGGCGCGCAGGGTAACTACCAATCCAGGCAGCTGGCGCTGTTCTCGCCCGACGCGGTGCAGCGCCGGCTCGCCACGATCAAGGGCTACGGCATCGTCAACCTGTCGGCCGGCGTCGGCGACGCGGAAGATCGCTACCGGCTCACCTTCCAGGTGCGCAACCTCTTCGACCAGAGCTACGCGGCGGCGATCCAGAATGGCGGCCCTTCGGGCTCGTACCGCTACCAGATCCCGCGCGACGCCGATCGCTACTACGGCGTGACCGGCCGCGTGAATTTCTAGAGCATGCCGCTTTTCAGATGATCGGCTGCGCCAGGAGCTCCGTGGCAGCGGACCGCTCCTAGCGCCGAGAGGCCGGGGAGCCCGCTCCGGCGCATCACCATCCGCCGTCGATGCCGATATTCTGGCCGGAGATCATGTCGGAGTGCGGGCCGGCCAGGAACAGCACCAGTTGCGCCACCGCCTCGGGCTCGATCCGCGTCTTGAGCGACTGATTCTCCAGGATCCAGTCGTTATACTCCTGCAGCCGGTCGCCGAAGACGCGCTCTTCGGCCTCCGACAGCACGGCGCCGGGGGCAACGGCGTTGACGCGGATGCCGGCGGGTCCCAGTTCGCGGGCTAGCGACTTCGTCAGCCCGAGCACGGCGCCCTTGGAGGCGACGTAGGGCACGTAGCCGTCCCAGCGGCCGTTGAGCACCAGCGAGCAGAAGTTGACGATCTTGCCGTACCGACGTGCCCGCATGCCGGGTGCGACCGCACGCGCGAGCGCGAACACGGACGATGCGTTCACCCGCAGCTGATCCTCATATTCGTCGATCGAGAAATCCTCGAACGGACGGTTGATGATCATCGCGGCATTGTTGATCAGCACGTCGATCGCATCCGTCGCGGCAAGCGCCCTGATCGCCGCCTCCGCCCCGGCAAGATCGTTCAGGTCCAGCCCGATGTAGCGGGCGCCGCGGCCGATCGTCCCGGCAAGGCGTTCGCCCGCATCCGCCGCCCCCGGAAGATCCAGCAGGTACAGCGTAGCGCCCGCATCGGCGAGGAGCGCCGCCTGTGCCCGGCCGAGCGTACCGAGCGCCCCGGTCAGCAGAACCGACTTACCCGTAAGCAGTGGATCACTCATCTTGAAAACCCTTGCCGCCCGCCTATTGTCCATAAACAACTACACACCTTTAGTATAGGTCGGCCAGTGAAAATCGATGATCTGAACCCAGGCTTGTCCCAGTCGGTCGTCGCCGCCGTCACGGCGCACATCCGCGACAACGATCTGCGCACGGGAGACGCTCTGCCAAGCGAGGCGGCGATCGCGGAGACTGTCGGAGTGAGCCGCACGATCGTGCGCGAGGCCTTCGGCGCCATGTCGGCGCTGAAGCTAATCGACGTGGGGAATGGCCGCCGCGCCCGCGTCGGAGCCATCGACGGGTCGATCATGGCGCTCCCTCTCGGCCACGCGGTCAATACCGCCCAGGCCAGCGTGCCGCAGGTCTGGGATGCCCGCCGCGCATTGGAGCGCCGCACCGCCGAACTTGCCGCGATGCGGCGCACGTCGGCGGAGGCGAAGGCGATCGCCGATCACGCTCGCGCCATGCGTGCGGCGGGCGACAATCTGGCGGAGCAGGTCGAGCATGACGTCGCCTTCCATGCGGCGATCGCGCGGGCGTCGCGCAACCCCGTATTCGCGCTGCTCATCGCGGCGTTCTCCGATCTGATGCGGCAGACCTGTCCGATCGGATGGCGCAGCCGCCGCACCGATGAGGATCGGACCGCCGTGTTCGACCAGCACGACCGCGTCGCCCAGGCGATAGCGGACGGCCTGCCGATGGTGGCGGAGCGCGAGATGAACGCGCATTTCGACCTCAGCCTGCGCGCGCTCGCCAATTCGGGCTTTAACTGAGCGAAATCCATCAGGCAGGCGCGGCAGAGCCGGCGTGAAACGAACCCTATTGCGTCACAAGCGCAAACCGCCCTATACTACAGGTAAGATACATGCTGTAGCATGGCGGGAGGATTGTGATGAGGCAGGGATTTCGGATCGGAACGTCGCTGGCGGCGCTGGCTGCAGCGACCCCCGCAACGGTGCTGGCGCAGCCCGCTACCTCCACTGCGGCGCCTGCCGAGAGCAGCGCCCCGGCAAAGCCGGTGGTGCCGGTGCCGCAGGGGCCGTGCCGCACGGCCGATGCCGCTGCAGACGGTGAGATCATCGTCACCGCGACCCGGCGCGAGACCACGCTCCAGAAGACGCCGATCGCGGTATCGGTGTTCAGCCAGGCGCAGCTCGACCGGCAGCAGGTCGTCAACCCCGTCGATCTCCAGCGGTTCGTCCCCAGCCTGCAGTTCAACCAGCAGGCCGACAACAACGCCATTCTCATCACGCTCCGCGGCATCGGCAACGACAATGCCTTCACCGACAGCGCCGACCCGGAGGTCGGCGTCTATGTGGACGGTATCTACAGTCCCACGCCGCAGGGCGGCACCGCGCTGCTCTACGACCTGGAGCGGGTGGAGGTGCTGCGCGGGCCGCAGGGTACGCTGTTCGGGCGCAACACCACGGCCGGCGCGCTGCAGCTGATCACCGCCAAGCCGAAGCTCGACGCGCTGGCCGGCGAGGCCGAGCTGATCGGCGGCAGCTACAACCGGATCGGCTCGCGCGGCATGGTCAACGTGCCGGTGACCGGCGCACTGGCGGTACGCTTCTCCTTCGCCACCGAACAACATGACGGCTACGTCCGTTATCAGCAGCCGCCGAGCGCGCTGCCGGGACTGGACAGGACGGTCTACATCACGTCGGGCAAGCGCTACGGCGCGCAGGACCAGAAATCGGGACGCGTGGCGATGCTGTGGGCGCCGGGCAGCAAGTTCCGCTGGAACATCAACGTGGAAGGCTATCTCGACCGCGGCAGTCCCGACGCATCGCTGATGCAGACGCCGCGTCCTGGCCAGCGGCGCTACTCGGCGCTGATCGACAGCGCGCCCGACTCGCATCGCTACGCCGTCGGCGTGCGGAGCACGATGGACTATCTCTTCAACGACTCGCTCGGGCTGTCCTACATCGCCGGCTTCAATCGCGTCGGCGGCACCAGCCAGAGCGATGCCGACCTGGGCGTGCTGCCGCCGCTCCAGCCCGACGGATCGCTGACGCCCTACGCGTCCGAGCAGGACCGGCTGATCTCCAAGCGCGCCGACTTCCTCAGCCAGGAGCTGCAGCTCAAGTCGCGCGGTTCGCACCGGATCGACTGGATCATCGGCGGCTTCTACTCGCACGAGGACAATAGCGGCCGGACCGACATCGACGATCGCGACGGCAATCGCAGCGGCCCGTCCAGCTTCTCGGTCGGCTTCTTCCAGCCGGGCTATAAGGTGAACAGTTATGCCGGCTTCGGCCAGGCCACGTTCAACGCCAACGACAAGCTGCACCTGACCGGCGGCCTGCGCTACTCGGTCGACAAGAAGCGCAGCCTGGATGCGGGCGCGGTCTACCTGTTCGGGTGCCCCAACCCGCCGACCGCCGGCGCGCCGCCGTGCCGCGGCATCGAGGGTCAGTATCCCGACGCGACCGGTCCCGAACTCGCGGCCCTGCTCGGCCCCGACTTCACCTACGTACCGAGCGAGGGCAGGGGCACGTTCAAGAAGCTGACCTATCTGGCGCGTGCGGACTACAATCTCAGCAACAGCGTGCTGCTCTACGGCAGCGTCAGCAGCGGCTTCAAGTCGGGCATCATCGACGCGCTCAGCCGGGTGACGGGTCCGGAAACGCTGACCGACTATGAGCTTGGTGCCAAGACGCGGCTGTTCGACCGGAAGCTTACCCTGAATCTCGCCGCCTATTATTACGACTTCAAGGGCTACCAGATCGGCCAGATCGAGGTCGAGCGCGACGCCAACGGCAATATCATCAGCAGCGTTCTGGCGACGCTGAACGCGAAAGGCGCGCGGAATTACGGGTTCGAAGCAGAGGCCGTCTGGGACATCACCACCCTCGATCGCCTCCAGTTCGCCTCTGCCGTGCAGAATACCAAGCTGAAGTCGCTGGTGACGATCGACCAGCGCTTCGACAGCGATCCCACGGACCCCAACGCCCAGCGGCAGCTCGCCGGCAACCAGCTGCCGCACGCGCCGCATTTCGCGGCGACGCTGACCTACGAGCATGATTTCGAGCTGCCCGGCGGCGGCCGGATCACGCCGCGCGGCACCGTGCACTACGAGACGGCGAGCTACCTCACCGTGTTCAACGGCGACCGCACCAACCGGATCGTGGACGGCGTTCCCGGCGGCTACGGCAAGGCCTTCGACCGGCAGAAGGCCTATTCGCGCAGCGACTTCGCGCTCCGCTACACGTCGCCCAACAAGCGGCTCGTGCTCGAGGGCTTCGTGCAGAATATCGAGAACCGGGCGGTGCGGACCAGCGCCACCACCTACGGCCTCGCCACCGACCGCAATTCCTTCCTGTCGCTGCTGCAGCCGCCGCGCACCTTCGGCGGACGGGTGAAGGTCGGCTTCTGATCGGTGGCCGCGGGCCGTCGGATCATGCGAACAGCCGGGTGCGGGTGAGCGGGAGAGGACGTCGATGTACCAGCCGCAGGATTATGCGACGGTTCTGACCTTCATGGTCATCACCATGATCGCCTGGGGATCGTGGGCCAATACCCAGAAGCTCGTGCCGAACTTCCCGTTCCAGCTCTTCTACTGGGACTATGTCGCGGGCGTGCTGGCGGCGACCCTTGCGTTCGGCGCGACGCTCGGCAGCCATGGCGGCTCCGGCGAGACGTTCCTGGCGAACCTCGCCGGCGCGGATCGCTCGTCGCTGCTGTTCGCGCTGGCCGCCGGCGTGGTGTTCAACGTCGCCAACCTGCTGCTCGTGGCCGCGATCGCGATTGCGGGGCTGGCGATCGCCTTTCCGGTCGGCATCGGCATCGCGCTGGTCGTCGGCGTGATCCTGAACTACCTGCAGGCGCCCAAGGGTGCGCCGCTGCTGCTGTTCGGCGGCGTGGGGCTGGTGATGGCGGCGATCTTCGTGGCGGCGGCGGCCTTCTCGCGCCGCGGCGGCCCGGGCCGTGCCGACACGCGGCGCGGCCTGATCCTCGCCTTATGCTGCGGCGTGCTGATGGGCAGCTTCTATCCGCTGGTGACCCACGCGCAGCGCGGGCCGGCCGGACTGAACAGCTATGCGGTGGCGTTCGTCTTCGCGCTGGGCGTGCTGCTCTGCGCCCTGCCGGTAAACAGCGCGCTGATGCGGCGGCCGATCACCGGCGAGCAGCCGACCAGCTTCGCCGCCTACCGGAACGCCGGTGCGGCGACCCATGCCAGCGGTTTCCTAGGCGGGTTGATCTGGGGCACGGGCCTCGTCCTGTCGCTGATCGCGGCGTCAGCGGCGCTGGTCGGCCCGGCGGTGTCCTACGCGATCGGCCAGGGCGCCACGATGGTCTCCGCCGCCTGGGGCGTGTTCGTGTGGCGCGAATTCGCAGGTGCTCCCAAATCCGCCCGCGTCCTGCTCGCGCCGATGTTCCTGCTCTTCCTCGCCGGACTCGGGCTGGTGGCGGTGGCGCCGCTCTATGGAGCGTGAGATGAAGCCGATCCTGGTGGTTGGCAGCGCCAACGTGGACCTGGTCGTCACCACCGACCGGCTGCCGCAGCCGGGCCAGACGCTGCTGGGCGGCCGCTTCGCCACCTTCCTCGGCGGAAAGGGCGCCAACCAGGCGGTCGCGGCGGCGCGCGCGGGCGGCGCGGTCCGCTTCCTCGGCTGCGACGGCCGCGACGAGGCGGGCGACCGCCTCCGCGCCGGGCTGGTGGCCGAGGGCATCGACGTGCGCCACCTGCTGAGCCGCGTACAGCGCGCCCCTGGGACCGCCCACGG
>CAXTUG010000042.1:239-15509 GCA_964247375.1 uncultured Sphingomonadaceae bacterium | reverse complement strand
GTCGTCGGATCCGACCATAATTTCGCATATACGCAGGATCGCGGGCTGCGCGCGCTGCTGGCGGCGCAGGCGCGGCGGCCCGCCGTCCTGCCGCTGGTCCAGAACGTGCGCGGCGGCGTGTGGGACGGTCCGAATGCGGCGCGGCTGGTGCGCGATCCGAAGAGCCGCAAAGTCCTGCTGGATCAGATCGAGGCGATGCTGGTGGACCAGCACGCCGCGGGCGTGTCGTTCGATTTCGAGCAGCTGCCCGCCTCGGTCCAGCCCTTCTACCGCCAGCTGCTGGCGGAGGCGCGCGCCCGGTTCGGACCCAAGGGCCGGCTGGTGACGGTGCAGATTCCGGTCGACGATCCCGACTGGGATCTGCGCGCCTATGCGCAGGTCGCCGACAAGATCTTCCTGATGGATTACGACCAGCATTATCCGGGCAGCGAGGCCGGCCCGATCGCGGCGCAGCCCTGGTTCGTCCAGCAGCTCAGGGCGGCACTCGCCCAGGTGCCGCGCGACAAGCTGATCGTCGCGATCGGCAATTACGCGCAGGACTGGCCCGACGGAAAGCCGGATGCGGACAGCTGGACGGTGCAGGAAGCCTGGCTGCTGGCGCACGACAACCGATCGCCGACGCGGTTCGACGCCGCCAGCGGCAATGCGACCTTCGACTATCGCGACGACGACGGCACGCTGCGCCACGTCTGGTTGCTGGACGCGGCGAGCGGCTGGAACCAGTTGCGCGCGGTGAAGGCGGCGGGCGCCTGGGGCGTGGCGCTGTGGAGGCTGGGCGGCGAGGATCCCGGCATCTGGGACGATTTCCGCGCGATTCGCGCCGGCAACACGCCGCCCGTCTTCGGCGTGCTGCAGCCGCGCGGCAACACGCCCGAGGTGATCGGCCAGGGCGAGATCGTGCGGGTCGAGGACGTGCCGAACAACGGCATGCGCACGGTCACCGCGGATGCCGACGGGCTGATCCGCGACGAGAATTTCACCGCCTATCCGACACCCTACGTGGTGGCACGGACCGGCTACAAACCCCGGCAGATCGCGCTGACGTTCGACGACGGCCCCGACCCGCGCTGGACGCCGAAGATCCTGGCGATCCTGAAGGCCAAGCACGTATCGGCCGACTTCTTCGTGGTCGGCGAGAATGCGCTGGCCCACCCGTTCATCCTCAACCGCATATTGGCGCAGGGATCAGAGCTGGGCAATCACAGCTACACCCATCCCGACATGTCGCAGGTTTCTCCCCGCGGCGCGCAGATCGAGCTCAACACCACGCAGCGGCTGGTGCAGGCCTATACCGGCCGCACCATGCGGCTGGCGCGCGTGCCCTATTTCGGCGACGCCGAGCCGACCACCGACAACGAGCTCATCCCGGTGATGGAGGCGCAGAAGGCGGGCTATCTCAACATCGGCCTGCACGTGGACACGGAGGACTGGCAACGGCCGGGCGCGCAGGCGATCGTGCAGAATGCGCTGGATTCGCTCGACGAGGGCGAGGCGCTCGACCCGTCGGCCGACAACAAGTCGCGCAACATCATCCTGCTGCACGATTCCGGCGGCGACCGCAGCCAGACGGTGGCGGCGCTGCCGATCCTGATCGATGCGCTGCGCGCACGCGGCTACAGCCTTGTCACGGTGTCGCAGCTCGCCAACCTGACGCGCGATCAGGTCAATCCGCGGATCAGCGGATCGGACCTGCTGGCGGTGCAGTTCGACGTGGCGATCTTCCTGCTGCTGGCCGGGCTGGACCAGCTGTTGAAGTACCTTTTCTTCACCGCGATCTTCATCGGCACCGCGCGCGCGGTGCTGCTGGCGGCGCTGGCGATCCGGTCCAACCTGCCGCGCAATCGCGCGACGCCGCCGGCGATCGATCCCGACCAGTTCGTGTCGGTGCTGATCCCCGCCTTCAACGAGGCGCGCGTGATCGAGCAGTCGGTCCAGCGCGTGCTGGCGAGCGAGCAGGTCAGGTTGGAGATCATCGTGATCGACGACGGATCGAAGGACGAGACGTCGGCGATCGTCGCCTGGGCTTTCGCCGGCGAGCCGCGCGTCCAGCTGCTGACGCTGGAGAATGGCGGCAAGGCACGCGCGCTGAACGAAGGGCTGAAGCTCGCCAGGGGCGACGTGATCATCGCGCTCGACGCCGACACCCAGTTCGAGCCGATGACGATCGCCCGGCTCGCCCGCTGGTTCGCCGATCCCGAGATCGGCGCGGTCGCCGGCAACGCCAAGGTCGGCAACCGCATCAACCTCGTCACCCGCTGGCAGGCGGTGGAATATGTGACGGCGCAGAATCTGGAGCGGCGCGCGCTCGACCGCTTCGACGCGATCACGGTGGTGCCTGGCGCGGTCGGGGCGTGGCGGCGGGCCGCGCTCGACATGGTCGGCGGCTATCCGCACGACACGCTGGCGGAGGACCAGGACCTGACCATCGCGATCCAGCGCCGGGGCTGGCTGGTCGAGTATGACGTGGACGCGGTCGCCTGGACCGAGGCGCCGGAGACGTTCGGCGCGCTCGCCAAGCAGCGCTTCCGCTGGGCGTTCGGCACGCTGCAATGCCTGTGGAAGCACCGCCTGATCCTGCGCGAGCGCCGTCCCGCGGGCCTCGCGCTGGTCGGCATCCCACATGCCTGGCTGTTCCAGATCGGCTTCGCGCTGATCTCGCCGCTGATCGACCTGGCGCTGGCGGTCAGCATCGTCTCGACGATCGTGCGGGTGCAGCAGCATGGCTGGGCGCAGACCCAGTCCGACGTGCTGACGATGGGGCTGTACTGGTTGATCTTCACCGGCATCGACGCGATCTGCGGCTGGATCGCCTACCGGCTGGAGCCGCGCGAGAAGCGCTTCCCCGTCTTCCTGCTGCTGGCGCAGCGGTTCGTCTACCGGCAGATCATGTATTCGGTGGTGGTGCGCGCGGTCGCGGCGGCGGTGCGCGGCCCGTGGGTCGGCTGGGGCAAGCTGGAGCGGTCGGGCCGGGTGGCGACGCCGGCGGGTTAGGCATCGTACGTTAAATCTGACCCGTTCGTCCCGAGCGCAGTCGAGGGGCGCTGCCGAGCGAAGCCGAGCCTTCTCGGCTGCGCTCGAAACGGTGTCTCGACTTCGCTCGACACGAACGGGAATGAGGTGATTCAGACGTCAAGCGCAGTGTTCCGGTGATTGTTCGTCATGCCAGCGAAGGTTGGCATCTCGAAAGATGGCGGCCGAACCGGCGCTCACGCCAAGCCTCTCGAGACCACCAGCATCCGCTCGGGTGACGGACGCGGGTGTCTCTAACGTCCCGTTAACCTTTGTCCTTCATGATCCGGCGATCTTCCCCTGTGCCGGATGCGTGACGTGACGCTTACTTCCCTTCCCTCCTCGCTCGGCGGCGCATCCGATGCGGTGCGCACGGCGATCGGCCAGGCGGCGCAGAGGACCGGGATCAACTTCTCCTACCTGCTGGCGCAGGCCAAGAGCGAGAGCGGGCTCAACCCCAGCGCCAAGGCGGCGAGCTCCAGCGCGACCGGCCTCTACCAGTTCCTCGACCAGAGCTGGCTGGGCGTGGTCAAGGCGCACGGAGCGGAGCATGGCCTCGGCTGGGCGGCGGACGCGATCACCGCGCGGCGCGGCGGCGGCTATACCGTCGACCCGTCGCTCCGCCAGGCGGTGTTCGCACTGCGCGAGCAGGCCGGACCGGCGGCGCTGATGGCGGCCTCCTACGCCAGCGACAATGCCGCGAGCCTGGGCCAGTCGCTCGGCCGCACTGTCAACGGCACCGACCTCTACATGGCGCACTTCCTGGGCGTCGGCGGCGCGACCCGGTTCCTGCGTGCGCAGTGCGCCAATGGCGGCGCCTGCGCGGCGTCGATGTTTCCGCAGGAGGCGCGTGCCAACCGCTCGATCTTCTACGGCAGGGACGGCAGTCCCAAGTCGCTGGACGAGGTCTACCAGACGATGGCGCGCAAGCTGGATAAGGCGGTGGACGGCAGCGACACGGCGACGATGCCGGCGGGCAACGGGCTCACGCCCGGCAGCCTGGGGCCGTCGCTGCCCGGCGCACCCGATCTCGCGCAGGTGCAGCTTGCCTATGCCGAGATGTCGGCCGACGGCACGGAGGCGGCGCCCGGCGGCAGCACCGGGACGGATACCGACATCGGCCAGATGATGGCGACGCTGGAGCAGAACCGCCTCAACGTGCTGAAGCCGACGCCGGCACAGGCCAAGCTCGCCTATCTGATGCTGTCGCTGCCGACGGCGTAAGCTTCCTTAGCAGGCGGCGGCGCGCCGGAGCAGGCGCGGCACGGTCAGGCCCTGCACGAAGATCGAGAAGGCGACCACCGCGAAGGCGACGCCGATCAGGGCGTCATGCTCCGGCAGCGCTTCGGGCGTGGCGAGCGCCAGCGCCAGGGCGAGCGCCCCGCGCAAGCCGCCCCAGAACAGGATGTGCTGCGTTGGCCGGTCGAGCGCGAGGGCGGAGCGGCCGAACAGCGCCGCGATCGGGTAGACCGCGATCACCCTGCCCGCCAGCACCATGACCGTGCCGATGACGGCCGGCAGCAGATAGTCGCCGATCGGCTGCGCCGCCTCGCGGCTGCCGATGAGCAGGAACACGATCGAGTTGGCGAGGAAGGCGGCGAAGTCCCAGAAGCGGATCATCGCCTCGCCCCCATGGTCGGTGAGGCTGCTGTCGCGGCCCCAGTTGCCGACCAGCATGCCGGCCGCGAGCGTCGCCAGCACGCCCGAGACGTGCAGCTTCTCGGCCAGCAGGAAGGAACCGTAGGCGGCGAGCATCGTGAGCGTGATCTCGACCAGGTGGTCGTCGGAGCGGCCGGCGACCAGCAGCAGCAGCCCCGCCGTCGCCAGGCCGCACAGCACGCCGCCGCCGGCGGTGGCGACGAGCGCCGTCAGCGCTGCCGACACGCTATGATCCTGACCGGCGATCCAGGCGGCCACCAGCCCGAAGAGGACGGCGGCAGCGCCGTCGTTGACGATGCTCTCCGCCTCCATGAGGAAGCGCAGCCGTCGCTCGGCCTGCTGCTCCTTCATCATGGCGATGACCGAGACCGGATCGGTGGCGGCGATCAGCGATCCGAACAGCAGCGACGCCTGCCAGCTCCAGCCGGCCAGCGCGTGCATGCCGGCCGCGACCACGAAGGCGGAGAGCAAAGTACCGACGAAGGCCATGCTGAGCACGAGCGGCGCCTCGCGCCGGAACTGGCGCCAGCCGAGATGGAGCGACGCCTCGAAGATGAGGGGCGGCAGCAGGAAGGTGAAGATCAGCTCCGGCGTGAGGACGAGGCGGCTCTGGTAACCGAGCAGGCTGAGCCCGATCCCCGCCGCGACCAGCCCGACCGCGTAGGGCAGGCCGATCCGCCGGGTGACGATGGCGGTGAGGCAGGCCACGAAGAGCAGCAGCCCCAGCGTCACGACATCCACATTGCCCATCGACGACGCTGCTCCCGGCCTGCGGCGCCGATCTTAGGAGGGGGTTGCGCGATCGGCCAGTGGCGATGGCTATCTCTCCGCCGCGCGCCTTCGGGCCGTGTCTCAGCGCCTTCCGCAAGTCATGTGCTGCGACGCCGATCGGCGGCTGCGGAGTTGCGTCGAGCTTACGTCTCGTGCTGAGCGTCGCCCGCCGAGCCTCGGTCGCGCGACGCCGGCGGCACGTCGGACGGGAGCCCGATGGGCGGTTACGGCGTCGGGGTGACAAAGCTTCGACTTGGATGCGCCTCCAAGCAGTCCGCACCAGTCGTGCTTCGGCGACGGCTGTTGGATGGTATGGCTATCGTGCTCCAAAGCCGCGCTGAACATGACCATGCGCACCGCTTCGCGTCGGCATGGGAGACCGCGCAAGAACGAATCGCGTCGGGCAGTTTGTAGGAAATGGGGCCGTTTGGCCGGCCGCGGCGTTGGGAGGCTAACAGTCCATCAGGAGACGTCTTATGCCCGAAGCGAACCTCATACCCGAACATGCCGAAGTGGTCGGCTCGGACGGCGTCCATGTCGGCACCGTCGATCATGTCGACGGCGAGCGCATCAAGCTGACGAAGTCGGACAGCAACAAGAGCGATGGCGAGCATCACTATATCGCCAAGAGCCTCGTCGCCGACATCCGCGGCAACTCGGTGACGCTGACCGTGCCCGCCGCAGAGGCCATCGGCTCGGAGGAGTAGGCCTGCGGACCTTCGATGCCGCCAATGTCTTCCAGGCCGATCAAGTCTAACCAGATCATCACGGGAAGGTGCGCCGATGTCCCTAGATCCCAAGAACGAGTCGGAGACGGAAGTCGAAGGCGAACAGGCCGAGGCGATGGAAGAGGTGCAGAAGGAAGCCGCCGAGGAGCGGAAGGAAGGCGGCTACCAATAACGTAGCCGCAGCAAGGCAGGTGCGGATCGACCCGTTCGATTACGCGGCAGCCCTGTCCCATCGCCGGGCGAGGCGCTGCAGCCGAGGTCGCAGCCGCAGGAAGACGGCATAGATGGCATCCAGCATTCGAAGAACGATGTCGTTGCGCGCCGCCAGCCCGAGCGGCCGCAGCACGGGGATGGCGCGCCACATCGCGGCGAATGCGGCAGCGCCGCTGAACATGCGACCGTCCTCGCAGGCGTGAAAGCGGGCGAGTAGCGCGGCGCGATCACCGGGGCAGGCGCCGTCTCGGCTCGCGTCGACGAACGCGATCGCTCCACGCCGATCCAGCTTCCGCATCAGCGCAATCTCGCGACGGCAGAGCGGACAGCCGCTATCGTGCCAGACCGTGACCCGGCTCATGCCCGGCTCAGGCGCGCGCGTCGGCGCCGCTGTCGCATTGCAGCTTCGAACGGCTTGCCGCCGGTTGCGGCGGCTTGGATAGCGCCGATGGCCGGTATCATTCGCACCGCTCGTACGTCACCTCCTCAGGTCCGTTCGAGGTAACGTTCGAGATCGTCGCTGCCGCCGATGCGCTTGCCGCCGATGAAGACCTGAGGCGTGGTTTGCACGCCCTGCTCCTCCTCGAAGGCTTCGACCTCCTCGCCGGTACGGAGAATGTGCTCTTCGACCTGGTAGCCGGCATCCTCCAGCAGCTGCTTGGCGCGCACGCCGAACGGGCATACGTGATCCGGCAGCACCATGCGGTAGAGGACTGCACTCTTCTGGTCCGTCATGTGCCGTCTCCCCGGACATCGCGTCCGTGGACACAGAGCGAGTGGCGCGCGCGACTGTTCCCGTTCGCGCACGTCGGCGTGATGAACAACCGCCGGTACGATTGCCCTTGGCTTGCCGGCAGGACTATATGGTCGCGACATCGCGTCGATCGCAGGCCGCATTCATGTCAGCAGCAGGGGATCGACCTTGACGAATTCCGCTACGGCAAGCACCGGTTCAAGGGGGTTTAGGTCCGCACTGCAGTCCAATCTGGTCTCCTGGTAACCAGGACCGGTGGAAAACCCGGCCCGCCTGTCGCCCGATGAGCAGCAGCGGCGGCGCACGATCCCGTACGATCGGCGCGTCCGACCGGCGGCGGGTCTCCCGGCATGAGCACCCTGCCCTATCAGACGGCACTCGTCGTCGGCGCGAGGCCCGGGATCGGCGGCTCACTGGTGCGTGCGCTCAGCGACGCCGGGCTCAAGGTCGCCGTGGCGGTCCGCGACATCGGCAAGCTGGCCGCCTTGGCGGAAGAGACGGGTGCCATATTGTTTTCCGCCGATGCGACCGATCCGGGAGCGGTCGAACACTTGTTCGAGCAAGTGGAAGCGCGGATCGGCGTGCCCGAGGTCGTTGTCTATAATGTGAGCGACCGCGTTCGTGGCCCTATCGCCGATCTCGATCCCGAGCAGGTGCGTCGCGTGATCGACGTCTCGGCCTTTGGCGGCTTCCTGGTCGCCCAGCAGGCGGCAAAGCGACTGGAGCCGCTCGGCCGGGGTGCGATCCTGCTGACCGGAGCTACCGCCAGCGTCAAGGGCTTCGCCCTTTCATCCGCCTTTGCCATCGGCAAGTTCGGGCTCCGCGGTCTTGCGCAGAGCGCGGCTCGCGAACTCGCCCCGAAGGGTATCCATGTCGCACACTTCGTGATCGACGGCGGCGTCCGCAGCGACCGTCGTCCCGATCCGGCCGACCGACCCGACAGCACCCTCGATCCCGATGCGATCGCGCAGGCCTACCTCGCGGTGCTCGCTCAACCGCGCAGCGCCTGGACATGGGAGATCGAGCTTCGCCCGTGGGTAGAGACGTTCTGAACGACCGGAAGCAGCTCGTTCCGGGATGATGTCGACGTCTCGGCTTGCCCCCTCCGCGAGAGTGCTGATGACACCTGGCGCGTCCTCACCCGCCTGCAGACGAGTGGATCGACCGCTTCATCTCATCTGCGATCGGAGCAATGATGTGGCAGCTACCGCCTGAACGCATCTTACCTCTTGCAAGCAACATTCACCAGCCCCATACCATCCATGCAGATGGTAGAGACGTGACATGGCCGAATTTGCGCAGGAGCTGAGGCGGGTGGACAGCGAGAAGATCACGATCAATCTCGGGTTCGTCGATCTGGGTCATATCGACCTACTCGTCCGCGAGCGCTTCTACGCGAACCGAACCGACTTCATCCGTACCGCGATCCGCAACCAGCTCGAGCGGCATGGCGATGCGGCGCGTCAGTCGACCACGCGACGTCAGCTGCAGCTCGGACTGCTGCACTATACTGCCGACGATCTCGAGCGCGCGCGCGCCGCCGGCGAGATGCTGGAGATACGTGTTCTCGGTCTCCTCAGCATCGCGGACGACGTCACTCCGGAGCTCGCGCGTGCCACGATCGGCTCGCTGACCGTGCTCGGTGCGCTTCACGCCAGTTCCGCGGTGAAGGCCGCACTCGCCGACCGCATCACCTGAAGATCCTTTTCCGGAGAACCAATCATGGGCCTGCACTCCTCGATGATCGACGCACTGCGGCTCACCCGCACCGGCAACCTCGCCGGGGCGACCGCGCTGCTGCGCGCCACGCTGAGCGGCGGCAGCTCTCCCGCCGTGGAGAGTCCGGCCGACGATGTGATCGACCTCGTTCCCGAGCGCGTCGCGATCCCGTCCGAGCAGGGTCGGGCGAAGCCACGGCAGGCGGGATCAGGCGGTACGTTCGAAGCGCGCCGTCACTCCGGGCCGGCGGGAGCGATCGACTATATGATCTATCGGCCGTCCTCCGCGACGGCCGGCATGCCGCTCGTGGTGATGCTGCACGGCTGCACGCAATCGCCCGAGGATTTCGCGCGCGGCACGGGCATGAACCAGCTGGCCGAGGAAATCGGCTTTCTCGTCGCCTACCCGCGGCAGACCCAGGCTGCCAATCCGCAGAAGTGCTGGAACTGGTTCCGGCCGGGCGACCAGCAGCGCGGTCGCGGTGAGCCGGCGAGGATCGCGGGACTGACCCGCGACATCATCGCGCAGGAGGGCGTGGACGCCGGCCGTATCTACGTCGCGGGCCTCTCGGCGGGCGGGGCCGCAGCGGCCATCATGGCGGACGCCTATCCCGAAATGTTCGCCGCAGTCGGCATCCATTCGGGGCTGGCCTGCGGTGCTGCAAGCGATCTGCCAAGCGCGCTGGCGGCGATGAAGCAGGGTGCTCCACGGGACGGCGAACCGCGCGCACCAGGAGCGCGCTTCGTGCCGGTGATCACCTTTCACGGCGACCGCGACGGGACCGTGCGCGAGGTGAACGCGCGCGACATCGTCCGCGCGGCCGCCGCGGCGCCGGGCGTGCCGGTCACGGTGGAGAGGGAGAAGGGCGACGCCGGCGGCCGACGCTACACCCGTGCTCTGAGCCGCAGCGCTGCCGGGGAGGTGTTGATCGAGCAATGGACGATCGCCGGTGCCGGCCACGCCTGGTCGGGCGGCAATGCGGCCGGATCCTACGCCGATGCGGCGGGACCCGAGGCGTCCCGGGCCATGCTGCGCTTCTTCCTCACCCATCGCAGCTCGCCGGCCTGATACTCCGCTGATATGGCCATGCGCATGACTGACCATCGCGCCTCCACGCTGCAGCCGTGACGAGCGCGACCGTGCGAACCTGGCTTGCCGAGCACGCGCCGGACCTCGCCATCATCGACCAAGGACGAAGCACCGCCACCGTCGCCGAGGCGGCCCATGCGCTCGGCGTCGAACCTGGCCGCATCGCCAAGACGCTGGCGCTCCGCGCGGGAGATCGGGTGGTGCTGCTCGTGGCGAGCGGCGATGCGCGTCTCGACAATGGCAAGTTCAGGCAGGCTTTCGGCGCGCGGCCGCGCATGCTCGATCCTGCCGATACGCTCGAAGCCACCGGCCACCCCGTGGGCGGCGTATGCCCGTTCGGCCTCGTCACGCCGCTGCCGGTCTATCTCGACCGGAGCCTGAGCGCGTATGACGAGATCTTTCCCGCAGCCGGTTCGCTCACCAGCTCGGTGCGGTTGACGCCGGCACGCCTGTTCGACCTGGTGGGCACTGGCTGGGTCGATGCTTGCCGACATCCATGACGACGCTTGCGTCGGGGCGGCCCCCCGTCGGTTTGGTGGAAGGCGGCCGTTGATCGGCGCTGCAGCGGAGTGGATGTCGCGCGCGCTCTGCGCCGCCCGAGCATTGCGGGCGACGAGCCGGAACGAACGCGGTGCACGGCACTCGGTACATGTGATCCTGCTGCATGACGCGGGGCGCCGTCAGCCCTGGGGTCTCTATGTCGGCCAGACCTCGCGTGATCCGGACTGGCGGTTCGACCAGCACAAGGCCGGCTACAAAGCGAGCGGGGCGGTCAAACGGTTCGGCGTCCGCCTGCTGCCGGACCTGGTCGAGCACCTCAATCCGATGCGGCAGTGGGAATCGCTCGAACTCGAAGCGGCACTGGCCGAGGAATTTCGCATCGCCGGCATTCCCTGGATCGAAGGCGGGCACTGACGGCGCGACTTTCCGTCTCAGGCCGCAACCGGACCAGCGACGTGTCGACAGGAGAATATGAGCGGAGAGATCGTTCCGTGCACTGGTAACACGCACCCGGAGGAGGCCGACGATGGTGGAAACGCGGCAGCCTCGGCAAATCCTGATCGTCGGCGGAGGCGCAGGCGGTCTCGAACTGGCGATCCGGCTCGCACGGGCCACGCGGAAGCGCGGCTCGGCCCGTATAATCCTGGCGGACGCGCAGACGAGCCACATCTGGAAGCCGCGGCTGCACGAGATCGCGGTAGGCTTGCGGGTCGCCGACGACGAACGGGCGCGTTACGCCGAACTCGCAGCACGTTACGGGTTCGAATTCGTGCTCGGCGCCGTCGAGCGGGTCGACGGAATTTCCGGCATCGCAGCCATTGCAGCGGTCTCAGCGCCCGATGATGCGGGCGTGTTGATCCCGCCGCGCGCGATCGCCTTCGACACGGCGGTCCTGGCCATCGGCAGCACGGTCGACGATTTCGGCACGCCGGGCGTGTTCGAGCACTGCTTCGCGCTCGACAATGTCGAGGGCGCCGACCGGCTGCACCGCGCGATCTTGGCCCAAGGCGCGCGGATCAAGGCCGGCCTGCAGGATCGGCTGCGCGTCGTCGTGGTGGGCGCCGGCACGACCGGGGTCGAGTTTGCGGCCGACCTTCGCAGCGCGGCGGAGCGCATGCCGCAGTATCGCAGCCTGATGAATCCGGCGCAGGTCGCCATAACGATCGTCGAGATGGCGGACCGCCCCTTGCCGGGGGTCGCGACCGACACGTCCGACTATGCGCGCCGCCTGCTCGCGGACAGCAAGGTAGAGCAGCATTTCGGGGCGAAGGTGACGAACGTCGAGGCCGGCCGGCTGCGCCTCGCCGACGGCAGCACCGTCGCCGGAGATATTCTGGTCTGGGCATCGGGGGTACGCGGCCGATCGATCGCGGTGTCGCCGCCGCCGATGATCGAACGCGGAGGGCGCATGCGCGTCGATCCGATGCTGCGGCTGGTCGGCGAAGATGAGCGGGCATCCGACCGCGTGTTCGCGCTGGGGGATTGCGCCGCCTCCTTCGGGCCGGGCGACGAGCGGTCGCTCCGGTCGGCCGCTGCTGCCGTTTCGCTTCAAGTTCAGAGGGACGCTGGTCTCGCTCGGCGCGGGCCAGGCGGTCGGCGACGTGCCGGCAGCGGGAACCTCGATCCGGGTCGCCGGCATCGGCGCGAAGCTTGCCTACCGAATCTTGTACCAGGCGCACGTGCGAACGCTGTTCGGCTGGTCGCGGACGATCGCCATGTCGTTGGCGTCGCTCCTGCGCGGAGCGGGGACGCCGTGGGTGAAGCTTCACTGGTGATCGTCGCCGTGCTGGCGCGCGTCCGTCCACCGCAACGCGTCGATCAGTGCACGGAGCGCCGGGGTAACCTGGCGGCTCGGATAGTAGAGGTGGCAGCCCGGATAGCGCGGGCACCAGTCGGCCAAAACCTGGATCAATCGTCCGTCCGCGATCTCGTCCGCGACGTCATGCTCCATCATGTAGCCGAGTCCGGCGCCGGCCCTGACCGCGGCACCGGCAAGCACCTCTTCATTGACGATGAACGTACCTGTCGGGCGAACCTTCACCGCGCGGCCGTCGCGTTCGAATTCCCACGGAAGCAGCCCGCCGCCGCCGACCAGGCGGTAATTGATGCAGACGTGACGCTCGATGTCGGCCGGCGCTGTAGGAACGGGATGGACCGCGAAATAGTCCGGAGTACCGACCACGATCGTCCTGAGATCAGGCCCGACCGGCACGGCGATCATATCCCGGTCGACCGTCTCGCCCAGGCGAATACCGGCGTCGAAGCCGCCCGCGACCAGGTCGACCAGCCGGTCGTCGACACTGACCTCGACCGAGATCTCGGGATGCGCAAGCAGGAAGTGCGGCAGAGCGGGCGCCAGGATCGTACGCGATGCGTAGGCGAAGGTGGTGAGTCTCAGGGCACCCGACGGGACACCGCGCCAGTCGTCGAGCGCCGACAGCCCGCGCGCGACCTCCGCCAGCGCCGGATCCAGCGATTGCAGCAGCCGCTCGCCCGCGGTGGTCGGCGCAACGCTGCGCGTGGTGCGGGCAAGCAGGCGCACGCCGAGCCGCTGCTCGAGGCTCCGCATGGCGTGGCTCAGCGCGGAAGGAGAGAGGCCGAGCTCGGCCGCTGCGCGCGTGAAGCTGCGGACGCGCGCGACAGCCGCGAACGCCGCCAGATCGTCGAGGTCACCACGCCTCATTCATGAAATTCCCTCATCAACCTTTGCTGCTCTACGGCTCTTATATCATCGCGCAGGCCGTGCCACCTGCACGATATCATTGGAGGATATGCAGCAATGAAACTGACACGCTACCGCACGCTGGGACGCTCCGGCCTGATCGTGAGCCCATTGGCGCTCGGCACGATGACGTTCGGCGCAGGCCGCTGGGGCGCCGACGAGGCGGCCTCGCGCGCGATCTTCGACGCCTATGTCGAGGCGGGTGGCAACTTCGCCGACACCGCCGACGTCTATTCGGGCGGGGAGAGCGAGACGATGCTCGGCCGCTTCATCGCCGAGCGCGGCAATCGCGACCGGATGGTGATCGCGACCAAGGCCGGTTTCTCCCGCACCCAGGGCACGCCGCTCGCCGGCGGCAACTCGGCCCGCAACATTCGCGGCGGGATCGAAGGATCGCTGCGGAGGCTCGGAACCGAGTGGATCGATCTGTACTGGACCCATGTCTGGGATCGCACCACGCCGGTCGAGGAAGTGCTGCGCGCGCTGACCGACGCGGTCCGGCGCGGCGACATCCTCTATTACGGCTTCTCCAACGCGCCGGCCTGGTATGCCGCCCAGATCGCGACGCTGGCGCGCGCACACGGGCTGCCGGAGCCGGTCGGTCTGCAATACTCCTACTCGCTGATCGACCGCGGCGTGGAACTGGACATCCTGCCGGCCGGTCACGCGCTCGGCATGGGGCTGGTCGCCTGGAGTCCGCTCGGCGCAGGCATGCTGACGGGGAAATACGGACGGGAGAAGCTCGCCCAGGCAGGGCCGGCCGGCAGCCTGCCCGACAAGGGAGGCGCCACGCCGCAATCCGGCAGCGAGGGCCGGCTGAACGGCGACAATCCGTTCGGCGGAATGCTGTTCACCGAGACCAATTTCCACATCGTCGACGAGCTCCGCACCGTGGCCGCGGACATCGGGCGGCCGATGGCGCAGGTGGCGCTCGCCTGGACGGTAAAGCGGCCCGGCATTTCGTCGGTGCTGGTGGGGGCGAGCCGGGCGGAGCAGCTCAAGGAGAATATCGCGTCGCTCGACATTGAGCTGTCTTCGGAGCAGCAGGCGCGGCTCGATGCAGCGGGCGCACCGCCGGCGCTGAACCCCTACTTCATCTTCGACCTGCCGCGGGAACGCATCTTCGGCGGTCAGCAGGTCGAGCCTTGGGCCGGCGGGAGAGTAGGCGCGGCGTGAGGCGCCTGACGGTTGCGCACCGGATCGCCACGGCGAAACCGCCGCGATGTCAGGGCGGCGCGATACGCACCGTCGCGCGTGCCGGGGCAAAGCCGCCGATGCCGGCTGGGCCGGTCGGCGCCAGCGTCACCTTCCAGCGTTGCTCGCCGAGGGCTGCCACGCTGCTCTGCTCGGCCGTCATAGCGCGCGCACCCGTCACCGTCAGGTCGGCGTCGCCAGGGCCGGTGATCCATCCGTCGAGGACGAGCGCATCGCCGTCGAGCCGGGCGCGCGTCAGGATCAGAGCGCGGCTGCGCTGCCCGAGTTCAGGTGCAGGAGGCGCCACCGCCACCGTCAGTCCGCCCTTCCACTCTATCCGCACCGTCGTCGTGCCGGTCGCGGCGGTGAAGCGCAGCCTGGCATGGCGGTCCTGCCCATGCTCCTCGACGGTTGCCATTGCCGGGCGACCGCCCACCGCTGCCTTGGTCGGCATCGCTCCGAGCGGCAGTTCGGGAGCGAAGTCGATCGCGAGCGGCGCTCCCGGATTGTCGACCGTCAGCGTCAACGAGTCATCGGATCGCGTCAGTCGCAGCGTCGATCGCGTTGAACCGACGCGCACGTTGCGCAGCGTCAGCGTCGGCCACTGCGCCGGCAGGTGCGGCGCAAAGCCGAGGCTGTTGGTCGCGGGGCGCGGCTCCAGGCCGAGCATGGCTGCGACCGCCGCGCGCAGCAGCCCGGCGGACGACCAGGTCTGCTCCGGCACCGATTCGAACTCGGGATGGAAGAGGTCTCCCGCGAGTACCTCGTGCAGGTGGCCGGCGCTGTCGCGCGCGGCCGGGGCCGTGTCGCCCCGCGCGTCGCCGATCGTGTAGCCGTACACGTCGTCGTGCCACGTGATCTCGCCGTCGATCGCCTTGGCGTACGGGTCGAGCAGCAGCTTGCTCGGGTTG
>CAXTUG010000042.1:0-229 GCA_964247375.1 uncultured Sphingomonadaceae bacterium | reverse complement strand
CCGCGCCAGAGTGCGAAGGCGGTGAGCGGCCGGTGCGCCTGCCAGTAGGTCGCTGCCGCCTCGGCGGTGCCGAGACCCCACACGCTACCGCTGGAGTAGAGGTTCGGGTCGTAGCGAGGATCGCTCGCGGCGAGGCTGCGCAGCCCCCAATCGGTCATGAAGTCGGGTCCGGCGATGCGGTCGAGCACCCGCGCCTCCTGCGGCGGCGTCAGGATGCCGCCGCCGCAGG
>CAXTUG010000041.1:0-15763 GCA_964247375.1 uncultured Sphingomonadaceae bacterium | reverse complement strand
CGAGATGATCGTGCTGCAAGCGATAGGCAATCAAATCGCGGATCGTGCCGATCTTGATGCCGTGGCGCTCGCCGAAGGCGACCAGGTCGTCGAGCCGCGCCATGCTGCCGTCGTCGTTCATGATCTCGCAGATCACGCCCGACGGGTTGAGCCCCGCCAATCGCGACACGTCGACCGCTGCCTCGGTGTGACCGGCGCGGACCAGCACCCCGCCCTCGCGCGCGACCAGCGGGAAGACGTGGCCCGGGCTGACGATCGCCTCCGGGCCGTTGGCCGCGTCAATCGCGACCGCGATGGTGCGCGCGCGGTCGGCGGCGGAGATGCCGGTGGTGACGCCGGTCCTGGCCTCGATCGAGACGGTGAAGGCGGTCTCGTGACGCGTGCCGTTGTGCCGGCTCATCAGCGGCAGGCCGAGCTGGTCGATCCGCGTCTTGGCCATGGCGAGGCAGATCAGGCCGCGGCCGTGCGTCGCCATGAAGTTGATCGCGTCCGGCGTCGCCATCTGCGCCGGGATGATCAGGTCGCCCTCATTCTCCCGGTCCTCGTCGTCGACCAGGATGAACATGCGGCCGTTGCGCGCCTCCTCGATCACCTCCTCGGGCGTCGAAAGGAAACCGTGGCGCAGCCGCGCCAGCTGCGGGTTAGCGGACATGGCGCAGTTGCTCCATACGGCCGAGATAGCGCGCGAGCACGTCGATCTCGATGTTGACGGCCTGGCCCGGCGCGACGCCGCCGAACGTCGTCATCTCCTGCGTGTGCGGGATGACGTTGATGCCGAAGCGCACGCCGCCGCCGGGCAGGTCCCCGACCGCGTTGACCGTCAAGGAGACGCCGTCGAGCGCCACCGAACCCTTGGGCGCGATATAGGAGGCCAGCGCCGCGGGCGCCTCGATGTCGATGCGCGTGCTGTCGCCCTCCGGCTCGACGGCGACGACCGTGCCGACGGCGTCGACATGGCCGGTGACGATGTGACCGCCCAGCTCGTCGCCGACCCTGAGCGCGCGCTCCAGATTGAGCGGCCGTCCCTGGTTCCACGTGCCGGCGGTCCGCGACAGGGTCTCGGCCGAGACCTCGACCGCGAACCAGTCGCTGCCCTTGTCGACCACGGTCAGGCAGACGCCCGAGCAGGCGATCGACGCGCCAAAGGCGATGCTGGCCGTGTCGTAGGCGGTCCCGATCCGCAGGCGCAGGTCGCCGCGCTGCTCCACGCCGTCGATCCGGCCGATATCGGTGATGATTCCGGTGAACATGTCAGTCTCGCCAGCGCTCGTAGACTTCGAGCCGGTCCATGCCAAGCATGCGGCTGTCGATCGGCGTCCAGCGGCCGTGCGCATCGGCGAGCTGCTCCAAGCCGATGTCGTCCAGCGCGGGCTTTCCTGCCCCGATCAGGATCGGCGCGCGGTAGAGCAGCAGCCGGTCGACCAGGTCCTCCTTGAGAAAGGAGGAGGCGGTGGCGGCGCCGCCCTCGACGAAGAGATGGTCGATGCCTTGCAGTTCCGCGATCGCGTGCGGCGACGCGATCACTTCCGCTTGCCGTCGTTCCGGCGAAGGCCGGGGTGACGAAGTGAGGATGATGGAACCGGGCGACCTGTCCTCCAATCCCGGTAAGCGCACGTCGAGTCGCGGCACATCCGTCTCCCACGTGCCCCTGCCCACCAGGATCGCCTCATGCCGGCTGCGCTCGAGATGGACGTGAGCCCGCGCGGCCGGTCCGGTGATCCAGCGGCTCTCGCCATCGGCCCGCGCGATCATGCCGTCCAGCGACAAGGCCAGCTTCAGCGTGACGTACGGCCGTCCCAGCGCCTGCCGCGTCAGAAAACCGGCCATGCTGCGCCGGGCCTCGTCCGCCAGCACGCCGACTGTCACCGCCATGCCCGCCGCCTGCAAGCGCGCGAACCCCTGGCCTGCCGTGCGCGGGTCGGGATCGGTCAGCGCGGCGACCATCCGCGTCGGCCGCGCCGCGATCAGGAGATCGGCACAGGCCGGTCCACGCGGGCTCTGGTGCGCACACGGTTCCAGCGTGACGTAGACGGTCGCGCCGTCGGCCGCCGCGCCTGCTTCCGCCAGCGCCATCGCCTCGGCATGCGGCCGTCCGCCCGGCTGCGTCCAACCGCGCCCGACCACCCGGCCGTCGCGGACGATGATGCAACCGACATTGGGATTGGGCGCAGTCCGTCCGCGCCCGCGCGTGGCGAGCGCCAGCGCGGCCGCCATGAACCGGCTGTCGTCGCGGATCAGAAACCGCGCTTCGTCAGCGCGTCGTCGATCTTCTTCCATTCGCGCTGCCGCTGTTCACGCGCCTGGCGCCGCTTGGCGGCATCCTGCCACTGATCCTGGCGGATCTGCGCGTCGGTGCGGCTCGCCGGCCAGTCGGCCGCATAGACGATGCGCGGGCCTTCCGGGAGCACGCCCCAGCGCGATTCGACGATGAAGCCGGTCACGATCAGCGAGGTGATCGCCACCGCCAGCGTGCCGAACACCAGCTTGTAGCGGCTGGTGCTGCCGCGCCACATCCGCTTCAGGTCGGCGATCAGGGCACGGGGCCGGGCCGGGCGCGGGAAGACTGCCATGGGGGCAAGATAGGCGGTGTGACGCGACTGTGCCAGCCCTGCTCTTCTCCCTCCCGCTTGCGGGAGGGCTTAGCGGGAGACAGCCGCCAGCCGTTCCACCGCCCGCGCCTGCCCGATCAGGGGGAGCAGCGCCTTCATGTCCGGCCCATGCTCCTGCCCGGTGAGCGCCACCCGCAGCGGGAGGAAGAGCTGCCGCCCCTTGCGGCCGGTCCGCGCCTTCAGCCGATCCGTCAGCGCGTGCCACGGATCGCCGGTCCAGTCGATCTCGCGCGCGACGTCCGCGGCGGCGGCGAGATAGTCCCGATCCGCGGGATCGAGCGCCGGCGGGTCGATCGGATGATCCACCACGTGCAGCCACGCCGCCGCTTCGCTGATCGTGGCGATGTTCGGCCGCACCGCCAGCCACAGCGCTTCGCTCATCGCGTCCGGCAGCCGGTCGCGCACCGCCGCGAAGTCCATCAGGTGGATCGCGCGGGCATTGACCGTACGCAGCTCCTCCAGGTCGAACCGTGCCGGCGCGCGGCCGAACCGGCCGAAGTCGATGCCGTCGATCAGCGGCGCCATGTCCGTCACCGCCTCGACCGGATCGCTGGTCCCAATCCGCGCGAGCAGGGCCGCGAGCGCGATCGGCTCGATCCCGTCCTCGCGAAAGCTGTCCGCGCCGAGCGAGCCGAGCCGTTTCGACAATTTGCCCTCGCTGCCGACCAGCAGCGCCTCGTGCGCGAAAGCCGGCGCAGGCGCACCCAGCGCCTCGAACATCTGCAGTTGCAGTCCGGCATTGGTGACGTGGTCCTCGCCGCGCACGATATGCGTCACGCCCATGTCGATGTCGTCGA
This sequence comes from uncultured Sphingomonadaceae bacterium, assembly GCA_964247375.1. GTDB lineage: Bacteria > Pseudomonadota > Alphaproteobacteria > Sphingomonadales > Sphingomonadaceae > Sphingomonas_I. Next base: position 12,357 of record CAXTUG010000041.1, on the reverse strand, counting down.
TCACGCTCGGCAGCATGTAGAGCCAGCTGCCGTCGGCGCGACGGATCACCGGATCGGACTGCAGCCTGGGATCGAGGTGCTGCGGCCCGCGGATCAGGTCGTCCCATTCGATCATCGCGTCATGATCGAGCCTGAAGCGCCAATGCGGCTTGACCCCTTGCGCCTCCAGCTGCGCGCGATCCGCGTCGCTCAGGCGCAGCGCCGCGCGGTCGTAGATCGGCGGCAGGCCGCGACCGGCCAGGATCTTGCGCTTGAGCTCAAGCTCCTCGCCGGTTTCGTACGCCGGATAGACCCGTTCCGCCACGCGCAGCGCCTCGAACCGCGCTTCGTACAGCGCGAACCGATCCGACTGGCGCACCCATGCGTCGGGCGAGAGGCCCAGCCACGCCAGGTCGGCGTGGATCGCGTCCGCATAGTCCGCGGTCGAGCGCGCGAGATCGGTGTCGTCCAGCCGCAGCAGGAATCGCCCGCCATGCCGGCGCGCCCACAGCCAGTTGTGGAGTGCGGTGCGGATATTGCCGACGTGCAGCCGGCCGGTGGGCGACGGGGCGAAGCGGGTGACGACCTGGGTCATGGCGGCGGCCCTAGACCAACCATGTGCAAGCGTCACCTCACGCGGCGGGGTCGCCCGGCTCCTCCCCCTTTCCCCTCTCCTGTCGCGGCGCTAGGAGGGCGCCGGGGAGAGGGAAGAGACGCCGCTATGAAGTTGATGACCGGCAACGCCAATCGCGTGCTCGCCAAGGCGATCGCCGACTATCTGGAGATCGGCCTGACCGACGCCTCGGTGCGCCGCTTTGCGGACGAGGAAGTGTTCGTAGAGATCCACGAGAATGTGCGTGGCGAGGACGTGTTCGTGGTCCAGTCGACCGGCTATCCCACCAACGACAACCTCATGGAGCTGCTGATCTGCATCGACGCGCTGCGCCGCGCGTCGGCCAAGCGGATCACGGCGGTCATCCCCTATTTCGGCTATGCCCGGCAGGACCGGAAGCCGGGACCGCGCACGCCCATATCAGCCAAGCTGGTCGCGAACCTGATCACCGTCGCAGGCGCCGACCGCGTGCTGTCGGTCGACCTCCACGCAGGCCAGATCCAGGGCTTCTTCGATATACCGACCGACAATCTCTACGCCGCGCCGGTCATCTCGGCCGACATCCACGCCCGCTTCGGCAAGCGCAACCTGATGGTGGTATCGCCCGACGTCGGCGGCGTGGTGCGCGCGCGGGCGCTCGCCAAGCGGCTCAACAACTGTCCGCTGGCGATCGTCGACAAGCGGCGCGAGCGGCCGGGCGCGAGCGAGGTAATGAACATCATCGGGGACGGGGAGGGCCGCTTCTGCATCCTGGCCGACGACAGCGGCGATTCGGCGGCCACGCTGTGCAACGCCGCCGCCGCGCTGCGCGAGGCGGGGGCGGAGGACGTGGTCGCCTATGTCAGCCACGGCGTGCTGTCCGGCGGCGCGGTCGCGCGCGTCGAGGGATCGCGCCTGTCGGAACTGGTGATCACCGATTCGATCCAGCCCGTGCAGCCGGTGCTGGATGCCGGCAAGATCCGCCTGCTGCCGATCGCGCCGCTGCTCGCCGAGGCGATCAAGCGCATCTCCGACGAGAGCTCCGTCTCCAGCCTGTTCGACTGAGCGGCGCCCCGCCCGCTCAGGCGGCGACCTGGTCGCGCCCGCGTTCCTTGGCGAGATAGAGCGAGCGATCGGCGCGCGCCAGCGCGGACGACAGTCCGGTCTCGCCGCTCTGCACGCGCGACAGGCCGATGCTGAGCGAGTAGGCGGGCAACCCGCTCGCGGCCGGCCCCGGCACCGTCCGGACCTGCTCGGCAAGGCGTTGCGCCGTTCCATCGTCGGCGGTTGGTATCACCATCACGAATTCGTCGCCGCCCAGCCGTACGAACAGGCCGTCATGCTCCGCTGCCATCGCCTCCAGGCGGCCGCTGAGCGCGATCAGCACGCTGTCGCCCGCCGCGTGACCGTACGTATCGTTGATCCGCTTGAAGTGATCGATGTCGATGAGGAAGAGGCTGGTGCTGGGTATTGCCAGCTCGGCGTCGCGCCGTTTCAGCGCGGCACGGTTCCAGGCGCCGGTCAGCGCATCGCGGAGCACGGAATCCTGAAGCGTGCGCATGGCCCGGTCCCACGGCGTCGCGAGCAGCGCCAGATTGAGGATCGGCAGCAATATCTGATCCTGAACCATCGGCAGCAGCCCCAATCCGCCATAGTCGCCGACATGAAGAAGCTGCGCGGCCATGGAGAGGACGTAGCCGGGCACGTAGGCGGCGAGTGCCGCCGCAACGATCCGACGCGGCAGCCTGCCGCCGCGTTCACGCCCGGCGAGAATGCCGACGATGCAGCAGATCATGCAGAGCGCCAGCGCCGCGGCGCTGCCGGCGCGCATGATGTAGGTCGCGGTCTCCGGCTCGGACCAGACGATCCACGGCACCATGGCCGTGAGGACCGGCAGCAGGAACGGCGCCAACATCCAGGCTGCGAACGGAGGATTGCCATCGAACCGGCGCATGCCGCTCAGGATCAGCAGGTCGGAGGCGGCGACCAGGCCGTAGGCGATGCCGTTGGCGATCATCGGGGGCAGCGGCAGCGGCAGCTCGAACACGATCAGGGAGGCCGCATAGAATGCGGAGCTCACTCCCCAATCGATCAGGTAGGTCTCGTGCCGCCGCCTTGCCCACAGCACGAGGAAGATGAGCGCATAGGCCACGCTCTCCAGCGTGCTGCACAGGCGCAAGGTTGCGAGATTGGGCGGCGAGAACATGAAGGCGATCGAGTCCGTGTCGTGCTGATGTCTCACCAAGTGAGGGGCGGCTCAAGCGCGTCTTTCACCCGCCCGACGGGCCGTGTCGTGCATGCACGCTGCCGATCATCCCGGCATGATTAACGACAGCATGGGAGCGATGTTCAATCAGAATGCAAAAAGGGGCCGCTGCAGGCAGCGACCCCTTCCTGAAGGCTCCGATCGAAGTGGTCAGAATTTGAAGCGCGCACCCAGCAGGTAACGTGCCGAACCTTCCTGGATGAACATCGTCTGCACCTTGTCGCGAGCGTAGGTCTTCACCCCTTCTTCGGTGACATTAATGCCTTCCAGCGACACCGAAATACTCGGCGTAATGTCGTAGCTGACATTGAAGTCAAGCGTACCGTAAGGCGCCGTAAAGATCGGATTGTGGCTGCCGCCGCGGTTCAGTTCCGACAGGAACTTTTTGCGGTAATTGTAAGCAAGCCGCGCCGAAATACCGTTCTTGTCGTAGATCGCCGTAATGTTATACGTATCGGACAAGCCGACAAGCGCGAACTGGTTGGCCGTCGGATCGGCGTTGATGTTGGCGTGCACGTCGCCGCGGACGAGCGTGTAGCTTCCCGCAACGCCGAAACCGGTGTTGCCGAGGAAGTAGGTGCCCGCCAGTTCGAAGCCCCAGATCTTCGCATCCTTGTTGTTGATCGGGGTGTTGACGTTGAAGGTCGCCAGCGGATCGGTCGGATCCGCGACGATGTCGACGGCGGCAAGCGTGCTGTCCACGAATGCCTGGTTCAAGGTACCCGTGCCGGCATTGTAATTCGCGTCGAACTGCGCCTGCGCCGCGCCGATGTTGCCGTTATTCTGCTGCAGCAGGGCGGTCAGCGTGAACAGGTTCACGTCGCTGAGATTATAGCCCTTCGCTTTGAGCGAATCGAGCGCAGTACCCGAACGGGTGCCCGGCTGACCCGAGGTCGGATCGCGCAGCCCGAACAGGTTCTGCGAGACGATGCTGTTGCCGATGAAGTTACGCACGCGCTTCTCGAAGAAGCCGCCCGACAGGTAGCTGCCGGGCTTGAAATACCATTCCAGCGACAGGTCGAAATTGTCCGAGATGAGCGGCTGCAGATCAGCGTTGTGAGCGTTGCCGCCCGCCGTGCCGCCCAGCACGGTCGGACGCCCTGGCGGCGCCGCGGACGTCGAGGCGAACAGATCGCCATAGTTCGGACGCGAGATGGTACGGCTGAACGAGAAGCGGCCGATCAGATCCTGCCGGATGTTGAACTGGAAATCCATCGACGGGAGCAGGTTGTTGTACTTGCCCTTCGCCTTCACCGGCTGCTGATCCGCCGACTGGAAGATCGTGAAGTCGTTGTCGGCCTGCCAGACGAGCGCGGTCGGCACGGTCTGAAGCGAAGTCGAACGCACCGTCGTGCGCTCGTACCGGACACCGGCGACCAGGCTGGCGTCATGATCCCCGAACTGCCCCTTCCAGGTGACCTGGCCGTAAACCGCCGCGATGTTTTCCTTCACCCTGTTGTTGGTGTTGGCATCGACGCGGAGGTTGTGGCCGAGCTTCTGATAGGCATCGAACAGCGAATTGTAGAGCTTGGTCGCATCTTCGGTACGGAAGCCGATCAGGCCGGCGCCGGACGCTTTCGGATCATGATGGTGGAACTGGCACGCGGTGCAGAATTCCTTGACCTGCCCGGGCGCGTATAGCTCCACGTCGCGCGGGTTGGCGTTACCCCAGTCACCCAGCGTCTGGATCGTGTTGTACTGACGCTCGCTGACGTTGGAGCGGCGATAGTCGCCGCCGAAGTCGAAGCGGCTGCCGCCGCCGAAGTCCCAACCGGCATCGATCCGGCCTTCCTTCAGGTTCTGGCGCTGCCAGGACGAGAATTGGCGGTTCTGCTGCGTGGCGAGATCGCCCGCGTCCCAGACGCCGTTATTGTTGCCCTTTGCGGCATCGTTGACCGAAATCGTCTGCCGCGGAAAACCCGTGCTCTGGTCGAGACCATATTGCGACAGGATCGGCGAGCTGATCGCAACCGCGGTGGAACTCACCCCGTTCGGGTTGTTCGGCGTGCTCGAGGCGGTGCTGACGTGACCGTCGGCCGAGATCGTGAAGCGATCGGTCAGTTCCCACCTGGCGTTCAGGCCGAAATCCTTGAGCTCGCCTTTCTGCGCACGATAGGTCTGCTCCGCACCGGTATCCTTGGTCGAACCGACCTCCACCTCGTGCAGGTAGATGGCGGTGGGAATGCTGTTGCCGTTGAAGGTCGCTTCGTCGAACGGGCGGTTGAACCAGTTGGACGTGTCCGAACGACGTTCCGATTCCTTGTTGCGCGCGTAGAGCGCATCGCCGGTAAGGGTGAACGCATCGCTCGGCTTCCACTGCACCGACGCCTGGCCGTTTATCCGCTCGCGGCTGTCTTCGGAGAAGTGGTAGCGGAAGTCGTCGGGAATGGCGACGTAGCCGCTCGTCGGCGCGTTGGTGACCTTGGTCGTCCCGTTCTTCTGCGTATACACGCCGTCGTTCGCCAGGAAGGCGGACACCGGCACGATGTTCCAATTGTTGTTGGCCACGCTGGGAATCGAGAAGTGGCGCTTCTGATAGCTGCCGAACACGGAGACGCCGAACGTCTGGTCAGCATTGGTCCAGCCGAGCACGCCCGACACTTCCGGCGTGACATGCGAGCCGCAGTGCACGCAATCGTCCGCGCTGGTGTCGTACGACGCCTTGGCGCCGATCGATCCGCTCAGCCCGCCTTCCCGCACGTCCAGCGGCTTGCGGCTGACGACGTTGATCGTCGCGCCGATGCCGCCGGTCGGGATCGCCGCGCGGCCGGTCTTGTAGACTTCGAGCGTCTTCACGCCTTCGGACGCGAGATTGGAGAAGTTGAAGGAGCGGTCGAAACCGCCGGCACCGTCGCCATTCTGGTCGCCGCCGACCACGGTGATGTTCGCGGCGGCGAGCTGACGGCCGTTGAGCGTCACGAGGTTATACTGCGCGCCGAAACCGCGGACCGTAACCGTCGATCCTTCACCATTGATGCGGTTCACCGACACGCCGGTGATGCGCTGCAGCGACTCCGCCAGGTTGGTGTCGGGAAACTTGCCGATGTCTTCGGACGAGATCGCGTCGACCACGCCCGCGCTGTCGCGCTTGATCGCGATCGACCGCTCCAGCGAGGCGCGAATGCCGGTAACGACGACTTCGTCGCCGACATCCGCGTCCGCCGCCTCGGCCGGGGTAGGTTGGGCCGTCGCCGGCGCGGTGGTGGTCGGCTGGGCATCGGTGGGGCTGCCGCCGGGGCTTGCCGTCTGCGCGAATGCCATGCCGGGGATCGAGAGAACGGTCGCGATCGCGAATGCGGATGCCGAGCGCGCAAGCGCCGGCGAAAGCCGTAAGCTCTTCATAACACCTCCCTTTACGACAGCTTTCCCTAGCTGGCGTTTCTTGAATCAAGCAGTGTCGTCCTGCTTACGTCCTGCGTAGCAGGTAAGACATCGATGTCAAATATCCCTGCGTTAGCGCTAACAGGTTGTGGCCTCTTGTTAATGTCGTAGGCATTGGTGGATCTGCCGGCCGTTTCTGGCTTGACGAAGGACACGGCACGAAAAGGAGCGGCCACTCACCTTGCTGGTGAGCGGCCGCATGAGTCGGCTGTACTACAGCCGGGGGGAGCTTGGACGAGGCCCGGCAGGTGCCGTGCCTGATAGGAGAATGGCGTTACTGGACATCGATGTCAATCCTCCTGTCTCGCACGTCCGCATCGTTGCAACCCCGGTGCGCTCGGCTAAGAAGAGGTCGATGGCATTCGCGGAAGACGAAGCAGACAGCGCCGCCCGCTTGTTCCGCCTCTCGATCGGCGTCTTCTTCATCGGCGGCTTCCTGTCGGCGACGATCAGCCTGTTCGTGCCGCGCCTCACCCTGATCTACCGCCTCGATTACCCTCAGGCTCTGCTGGTGCAGCTGGCATTCCACAGCAGCTACCTGCTGTTCGCAATCCCGATCGCGCTCCTGATCATCCGGCTCGGCTACATGCGATCCACGGCAGTCGGGCTGGCCGTGATGGCGGGATCGTGCGCGCTGTTCCTGTCGGCGCACGGGCTGCGCAGCTACGCGCTGGTGCTGCTGTCGCTGCTGAGCCTGTCGGCCGGTATCACCTTCCTTCAGATTGCATCGAACACGGTCGTGACGGTGGTCGGCACCGCCAGCGGCGCCGCCTTCCGCCTCAACCTGCTGCAGGCGTTCAACTCGATCGGTACGGTGATCGGCCCCCTGGCCGGCGCCGGTTACGTGCTCGGTACGCCGGCCGTGAGCGGGTGGCGCGGTGCGCTCGCCATCGCGCCGCCCTTCCTGCTCGCGATCGCGCTGCTGACGGGCCTGGCCGGCAGCTTTGCACGGCGGCGCGACCTGCTCGCCGGATTACGGCAGGCGGACATGACGGGATCGCGGCTGGACTGGCCGGTGCTGCTGCGTGACCGGCGGCTCATCGCCGGCACCGTCGCGATCTTCCTGTACGTCGGCGCGGAGGTGACGATCGGCACCCTGCTGGTCAATTACCTCGTCCTGTCCTCGACCTTCGGGGCGGACGCGGTCAGCGCGGCACGGCTGGTCAGTCTGTACTGGGGCGGCGCAATGGTCGGCCGCATCGTCGGCGCATGGACCCTGCGACATGTCCGTCCGGCCATGCTCCTCGTGACCGTGGCGCTGGGAGCGGTGATCATGGTATCGATATCAGCGGTGACGGAAGGCATCGCCGGCGGCGTTGCCCTGCTGGCAGTAGGATTGTGCAATTCGGTGATGTACCCGACCATCTACGTTCTCGCCCTCCCGGACGATCCGAAGCTGGCCACGCCGGGGGGAACCCTGTTGTGTATGGCGGTGGTCGGTGGAGCGGTGATACCGATGCTGACCGGGCTGGCGGCAGACCGGGTGGGACTCGCAACCGCGCTGTTCCTGCCCGCGGCCTGCTACCTGTTCATCGCCGGATTTGCGCGGACTTGCTGGGAGCGAAGAGTTTGAGCGTCGTCACGATCAAGGACGTCGCGGCACGGGCGGGGGTTTCTCCCAAGACGGTGTCGCGCGTCATTAACGGCGAGGCACATGTCCGCGCCGACAAGCGCGAGCAGGTGCTGCGCGTCGTCCGTGAGCTGGACTACCGCCCCAATGCCTTCGCGCGCAGCCTGTCCAGCTCGCGCTCCTACCTGCTCGGTTTCCTCACCGACGATCCCAGTTCGGGCTATGCCGCCGACGTCCAGCTCGGCGCGCTCAAGCGCTGCCGCGAGCGCAGCTACCACCTGCTGGTCGAACCGATCGACCGCAGCGATGCGCACTGGGCGCGGGAACTGGCGGACTCGCTGACGACGCTGCGCCTGGACGGCGTGATGCTGACGCCGCCGCTGTGCGACGATCCCAAGGTGCTGGAGATCATCGAGGCGGCCGACCTGCCCTACGTCCGCATCTCGCCCAGCGGCGAGGAGGACCGGTCGGGCTACGTGCGCATGGACGATCAGGCCGCCGCGGCCGAGATGACCCGCCACCTGATCGGGCGCGGGCACGCGCGGATCGGCTTCCTCAAGGGCGATCCGGCGCACAGCGCATCGCGCAAGCGCTTCGCCGGCTTCGTCGAGGCGATGATCGCGGCGCACCTGCCGATCGATCCGGCGCTGGTGCTGGAAGGCGATTTCACCGTGCGCAGCGGGGTGGAACTCGGCGAGACCTTGCTGTCGTCGACCGATCGGCCGACCGCGGTGTTCGCCAGCAACGACGACATGGCGCTCGGCGTGCTGATGGTCGCGATGCGTCATCACCTCGCCGTACCGGACGATCTCGCCATCGCGGGCTTCGACGATGCGCCTACCTCGCGCCTGGCCTGGCCGCAGCTCACCACCATTCATCAGCCCAAGGCGGCGATGGCGGCGGCGGCGGTCGATATGCTGACCGACCCCTATTACCGCCAGGCCGTCCACAGTGTCGGCTTTCGCCGCTCGCTCAATTACGAATTGAAGGTGCGCGGCAGCACCGATCCGTCCCGCTGAAACGGTCCGGAAACGATGAAGGAAGCGGCCGTGCAACACGACCGCTCCCTTCAAGGACTCAACTAATGCCCAGGGTGACGCTTACTGCGGCGCGGTCGTCACCGTCGTGGTGGTGCGCTCGGTCACCTTCGGCAGCGGATGCGCCGCCGTCGCGCGCTTGACCGTGGTGCGACGGGCGGGCGTGCTGCGGCTCGGGGTAACCGCCTTGGTCGTCTCGGTCGTCACGGTCGTGGTCGGCGCCGGATCGGCGGCAGCGACGACCATCGGCGGTGCCCCGCGGGCGGCTGCCGCATCCGCCTGGGCGGATGCAGCCGCCTGCTGCGCCGAGGCCGCGGCGGCTGCCGCCGCATCCGCCCGACGATTGGCGTCGTCCACCTGCTGCTGGGCTGCGGCAGCGGCGGTCGCGGTCTGCGCATTGGCGGCGTCGGCCTGACGCTGCTGGGCATGGCCGATCGCGGTCTCGGCAAGCGCCTGCGAATCGAGCGCGGCCCGCATCGCCTTCTGCTCGTGCCCGCTCTTCAGCTCTTCCTGCGCCAGCCGCAGCGATTCCTGCGCCTGCGCATACTCGCCCGGTACGGCCTTGTCCGCGTCGACCTGACGCGCGGCGTCGATCTTGCCCTGGGCCTGCGCGATCGCGGCGCGGGCGCGCTCCTCGTCGCCGGCCAGGGCCGGCGTGACGGCAAGCAGCACGGCCGATGCCGCAACCATACCGCGCATGAAGCTGAGATTACGCATGATAACTCCTACCCAACGTCGCTGAAACAAGCGCCGCCACAAACGAGCGTGGCGGCGCGATGTTCCTGGATCGGTCGATGCGGGGACGTCCTCAGCCCTCGTCGCCCATCCTGAGCGCCGCGATGAACGCCTCCTGCGGAATGCTGACCGAGCCGTACTCGCGCATCCGCTTCTTGCCCTCCTTCTGCTTGTCGAGCAGCTTGCGCTTGCGGGTGGCGTCGCCGCCATAGCATTTGGCGGTCACGTCCTTCCTGAGCGCCGCGATCGTCTCGCGCGCGATCACCTTGCCGCCGATCGCCGCCTGGATCGGGATCTTGAACATGTGGCGCGGGATCAGGTCCTTCAGCCGCTCGCACATGCCGCGCCCGCGGCTCTCCGCGGCGGCGCGGTGGACGATCATGCTGAGCGCGTCGACCGGCTCCTCGTTGACCAGGATCTGCATCTTGACGAGGTCGCCCTCGCGATAGCCGATCTGGTGATAGTCGAAGCTCGCATAGCCGCGGCTGATCGACTTCAGCCGGTCGTAGAAGTCGAACACCACCTCGTTGAGCGGCAGTTCGTAGGTCAGCTGCGCGCGGCCGCCGACGTAGGTCAGGTTCTTCTGGATGCCGCGCCGGTCCTGGCACAGCTTCAGGATCGAGCCGAGATACTCGTCCGGCACGTAGATCGTCGCCTCGATCCACGGCTCCTCGATGCTCTCGATCCGGTTGGGATCGGGCATGTCGGCCGGATTGTGCAGCTCGATCGTCTTGGCCGCCTCGTCCTTCGAGTGGCTGAGATGGATGTGGTAGACCACCGATGGCGCGGTCGTGATCAGGTCGAGATCATATTCGCGCGTCAGCCGCTCCTGGATGATCTCCAGGTGGAGCAGGCCGAGAAAGCCGCAGCGGAAGCCGAAGCCGAGCGCCGCCGACGTCTCCATCTCGAAGCTGAAGCTCGCATCGTTCAGCCGCAGCTTGGAGATGCTGTCGCGCAGTTTCTCGAAATCGTTGGCGTCGGTCGGAAACAGGCCGCAGAATACGACCGGCTGTACTTCCTTAAAGCCCGGCAGCGCCTGGGCCGCGCGCTTGCGCGCGTCGGTGATGGTGTCGCCGACCGCGGTCTGGCTGATGTCCTTGATCTGCGCGGTGATGAAGCCGATCTCGCCGGGTCCGAGCTCGGCCAATTGCTCGATCTTGGGGCGGAAGCAGCCGACGCGGTCGACGATGTGGGTCGTGCCCGCCTGCATGAAGGCGATCTGCTGGCCTTTCTTCAGCACGCCGTCGACGATGCGGACGAGGATGACGACGCCGAGATAGGGATCGTACCAGCTGTCGACCAGCATCGCCTTGAGCGGCGCCGCGGCATCACCTTTGGGGGCAGGGATGCGCTCGACGATCGCGTCCAGTATCTCGTCGATGCCGATGCCCGACTTGGCCGAGGCGAGGATGGCGTGGGAGGCGTCGAGGCCGATTACCTCCTCGATCTCGGCGCGCACTTTCTCCGGCTCGGCGGCGGGCAGGTCGATCTTGTTGATGACCGGCACGATCTCATGGTCATGCTCGATCGACTGGTAGACGTTGGCGAGCGTCTGCGCCTCCACGCCCTGCGCCGCGTCGACCACCAGCAAGGCGCCCTCGCACGCCGCCAGGCTGCGCGACACTTCATAGGCGAAGTCGACGTGACCCGGCGTGTCCATCAGGTTGAGCACGTGACCCTTCCAGTCGAGGCGCACGGTCTGCGCCTTGATCGTGATGCCGCGCTCCTTCTCGATATCCATATTGTCGAGCACCTGCGCCGACATCTCGCGATCGGAGAGGCCGCCGGTGCGCTGAATCAGCCGGTCGGCCAGCGTCGATTTGCCATGATCGATATGCGCGATGATCGAGAAGTTACGGATTTTGTTGAGGGGGGTCATAGGCGGGAGCGCCTAGCAGGCGGGCCGCCACGCCGCAAAGGGTGGGATCGATCCGCCAGCGACGGTACACCTTCCGCCCGCAAAATCGCGGGGACGATTTACTTCCGCCGCTTCGGCGTCGGCACCGTTCCCACGTCGCCGGCCGCCGCATCAAGGCTGGTCGGCACAGGGCCGGCATCCTTCTGCGCCGCGAGTTCGGCGCGGAGCGCCGCCACCTCGTCCCGCGCCGCGGCGGCCATGGCCTTGACCGCCTCGAACTCCTCGCGGCTGACGAAGTCGAACCCGCCCATCCAGCTCTTGAACTTCTCGCGTGCGCCGGCCTCGGCTTCGCGGCCCATGCCGGCCATGGTGCCGGCAAAACCGTTCGCCATCTTCACCAGATCCTCGAAAAACTTGTTCTCGCTCTGCATGGGCCGACTCCGTACGGGTGTATTAGACGGCTAAATGGGTAGCGGCGGCAGACTTGGCAATGTTCAAGTCGACGGGCCGCATCACGATATCTGCCGTTTCACGGCGGCGAGCAGGAACTCGACATTGCCCTCCGGTCCCGTGATCGGACTGCGCTCCACGCCGATCACGTCCCAGCCGCAGCCGGTCACCCAAGCTGCGGCTTCCGCGCAGACCCGCGCATGCACGTCGGGGTCGCGGACCACGCCGCCCTTGCCGACCTCGGCGCGGCCGGCTTCGAACTGCGGCTTGATCAGCGCGACCATGCGTGCGCCCGGTCCGGCGAAGCCGATCGCGCGTTCCAGGACCTTGGCCAGGCTGATGAAGCTGGCGTCGCACACGATCAGGTCGACCGGCGCGTCGATCTCGGCCTGGGTGAGATGGCGCGCATTGGTCTTTTCCAGCACGATCACCCGCGGATCCTGCCGCAGCTTCCAAGCGAGCTGGTTGGTGCCGCTGTCGACCGCGAAC
>CAXTUG010000040.1:0-15843 GCA_964247375.1 uncultured Sphingomonadaceae bacterium | reverse complement strand
CAAGAATCAACGACAATTCCAGCCAGTTCCTTCAACCTGCCAAAGTAGTGCTAGGACGTCCCCGCATTGCCCTGACGCTGCCGCCCGCCTAAGCAGCGCGGGCCCTAGCCCGAGCGGAGACCGATGCGCCTTTCCCGTTACTTCCTGCCCGTCATGAAGGAATCGCCCGCCGACGCGCAGATCGTCAGTCACAAGCTGATGCTGCGCGCGGGGCTGATCCGCCAGACCGCCGTCGGCATCTACGCCTGGCTGCCGCTCGGCACGCGCGTGCTGGCCAGGATCGCGCAGATCGTGCGCGAGGAGCAGGACCGTGCCGGCGCGATCGAACTGGTCATGCCGACGGTGCAGCCGGCCGAGCTGTGGCGCCAGTCGGGCCGCTACGACGATTACGGGCTGGAGATGCTGCGTATCAGGGATCGTCACGACCGCGAGATGCTGTACGGGCCCACCGCGGAGGAGGTGATCACGACCATCTTCCGCGATGCGGCCAAGTCCTACCGCGACCTGCCGCGCACGCTCTACAATATCCAGTGGAAGTTCCGCGACGAGGTGCGGCCGCGCTTCGGCGTGATGCGCGGGCGCGAGTTCCTGATGAAGGATGCCTATTCGTTCGACCTGGACGAGGCGGGCGGGCGCCACAGCTACAACCGCATGTTCGTGGCCTATCTGAACACGTTCGCGCGGATGGGACTGCGCGCCATTCCGATGCAGGCCGACACCGGCCCGATCGGCGGCGATCTGAGCCACGAGTTCATCGTGCTGGCGCCGACCGGCGAGAGCGAGGTCTTCTACCACAGCAATTGGGAGCAGCCCGCGGAACTGTCGTCGGTCGACTTCGACGACGTGGCGGCACTGCAGGCGATCGTCGGCGGCTACACCGCGGATTATGCCGCCACGGACGAGAAGCGTGACCCCGTGCGTGAGGCGGAGGCGGGCGAGGCGCTGCGCCAGTCGCGGGGGGTCGAGGTCGGGCACATCTTCTTCTTCGGCACCAAATATTCGGCGCCGATGGGGCTGCGCATCCAGGGTCAGGACGGCAGCGAGATCGTGCCGCAGATGGGCAGCTACGGCATCGGCGTGAGCCGGCTGATGGCGGCGATCATCGAGGCGAGCCATGACGACCGGGGCATCATCTGGCCGGAGGCGGTGGCGCCCTATCGCGTCGGGCTGATCAACATGCGCGCCGACGATGCGGCGTGCACGCAGGCGGCGGACGATCTGTACCGCCAGCTCGAGCAGGCCGGTGTGGACGTCTTGTACGACGACCGTGACGAGCGGGGTGGTGCCAAGTTCGCAACGATGGACCTGATCGGTCTGCCCTGGCAGATCGTAGTCGGACCGAAGGGGCTGGCGAACGGCGTGGTCGAGGTGAAGCATCGCGCCACGGGCGAGCGGGTGGAGCTGGCGCCCGGTGATGCGGTGGCGAGAGTAACGGATTGACCAACATGCAGGCCCCTCTCCCAACCCTCTCCCCTGAAGGGGAGAGGGCTTTAGGCGGCGAGCTCCCTCTTCCCTTCAGGGGAGAGGGTTGGGGAGCGGGGGCTGCTCGCCAAGCATTGCCATGCTGACCCGCTACGAACGCACGATCGCCCGCCGCTATCTCTGGCCGGGCAAGGGCGAGGGGATCATCGCGCTGGTGGCGGGCTTCTCGCTGCTGGGCGTGACGCTCGGCGTCGCGGCGCTGGTGATCGTGACGAGCGTGATGAACGGCTTCCGCGCCGAGCTGTTCGACAAGATCACGGCGCTGAACGGCCATGCCGTGATCCAGGGCTATGATGGCCGGCTGAACGACTGGCGGCGCGTGCTCGCCGACACGCGCGCGACGCCCGGCGTAACCGAGGCGACGCCGCTGATCGAGCAACCGCTGATGGGATCCACCCAGGGCCGGGTCGAGGCCGTGCTCGCGCGCGGCATGACGATGGCCGACATTCGCGGACCGAGCATCGCCGGCAATGCCGTACTCGGCGACATCAAGGCGGTTCAGCCCGGATCGGGCAACGTCGCGATCGGCGCGCGGCTGGCGGAAGCGCTGGGCGTGACCGTGGGCGGCGAGATCAGTCTGATCAGTCCGCAGGGGCAATCGACCCCGTTCGGCACGGTCCCGCGGATCGTATCCTACCGCGTCGCCGCCATCTTCGAAGTCGGCGTCTACGAATATGACAACAGCTACGTCGTCATGCCGATGGCGGACGCGCAGACGTTGCTGATGCTGGGCGACAGCGTCGGCCTGATCCGCATCCAGACGCGCGATGCCGACAAGGTCGAGCACATCCTGGCGCCGCTCGCGCCCAGGATCCGCGACGTCGGCGCGATCCAGGACTGGAAGCAGATGAACAGCTCGCTGTTCCAGACGATCGAGATCGAGCGCGTGATAATGTTCATCATCCTGTCGATCATCATCATCGTCGCGGCGTTCAACATATTGTCGTCGCTGATCATGCTGGTGCGCGCCAAGACCCGCGACATCGCCATCCTGCGCACGATGGGCGCGACGCGCGGGGCGATGATCCGCATCTTCGTGACGATTGGCCTGTCGATCGGCGTGATCGGGACGGGGATCGGGCTGGCGCTCGCGACCCTGTTCCTGGTCTATCGCCAGGCGATCGTGAACCTGATCCAGCGGCTGACAGGGCAGAACCTGTGGGATCCGTCGATCCGCTTCCTGACGGAGCTGCCCGCCCGCACCGATCCGTTCGAGGTTGCGCTGGTGATCGGCATGACGCTGGCGCTCGCCTTCCTGTTCACCCTCTACCCGGCGCTGCGGGCGGCGCGCACCGACCCGGTGCAGGTGCTGCGCTATGAGTGAGGTGCTCGCGGTCGCGGGGCTCAGCCGATCCTTCACGCAGGGCGAACGGACGATCACCGTGCTGCGCGGCGTCGACCTTACCCTGGCACGCGGTGAACTGGTCGCGCTGCTCGGTCCGTCAGGGTCGGGCAAGTCGACCCTGCTGCAGGCGGTTGGCCTGCTAGAGGGCGGCTTCGCCGGCACGATCCGGATCGCAGGCGAGGATGCCAGCCACTTGAGCGATGAGGGGCGCACCCGGCTGCGGCGCGAGGCAATCGGCTTCGTCTATCAGTTCCACCACCTGCTTCCCGACTTCACCGCCGAGGAGAATGTGGCGATGCCGCAACTAATCCGCGGCACGGCTCCGCAGGAGGCGCGTCAGCGCGCGCAAGCGCTGCTGGCACAACTCGGCCTCGCGGAGCGGCTGGATCATCGGCCGGCGCAGCTGTCCGGTGGAGAGCAGCAACGGGTTGCCGTCGCCCGCGCGCTTGCCAACCGGCCCGCGCTGGTGCTGGCGGACGAACCGACCGGCAACCTCGACGAGGCTACCGCCGATCGGGTGCTCAACGAGTTTTTACAACTCGTACGAGACCAAGGTGCTGCAGCGTTGATTGCTACGCATAATGAGCGATTAGCACAGCAAACGGATCGAGTGATGTATCTGCATGAGGGGCAGCTTAACTGAGCGTTAAGCATTCCACTTGTCGCACGTCATGGAAGTTTGTTCAGGAGACGGGTTGTAAAGCTGTCTAAAATCGCGTCGATCACGTATTATGAAAGAAGCTGTATAATGTATTTTTGTCAAGTTCATAAACATTGTGCCAAATAGCGGCTGATAATCATAGTTTACTTCTACAAAAATCACGCCAGTATCAGGTGGCGCATTAACTTTTGAATCTGGATCGCCCATGCCATCCGGTTTGTCGGTGCCTTTGGTTGCGGCAGTCCTATCCGACGCCGCGTCAGTCCGGGCAATCCCGTAGGAAGAATCGTAGCCGGGACCTGATCTCGCGCCTACACAACGCTGCCAATGAATACGCTGTACCGGGTTTTGATCGTATGTTTGTGAAACGTTTTCTAAGCTCGATACTGTGATCCTCCCATACTTTGTTAAGTTCATATTTTTGCTGTAGAGGCGCAGGCCCTCAAATACATCGTTTAGGTCACCTTCCCTGATAGGAACGTTAGAAAGACCGCTATTTGCTCCAATTCGTGAAGCATTGTCTGCTATTTGAAGTGCGTATTGACTCGTGCGCAGATGCGCCAATTCGAGATTGGCCATTTCGGCAGCGTAAGCGCCGACAGTAAGGAAGATTGGCAGCCCCACCGCAAATTCGAGTATGCTAACACCTCGATGATCTTGGTGCAGTCTTTTCAAAAAATCAAAATAGGAGGTGCGCGTAGTTAATTGCATAAGGTTTGTACCGCTGTAACAGTCTGCGCGGCATAAGGCTGGTTGCGCAATATCGTAGACGCCGAGGTAATTAGCTGATCGCCTCCTGCCGGTTGATCCATAAGAGCGGCCAACGGAAATAAGCGGGGGAAATGTACGGTCATAGTGTAGAGCACGACGTCGCTTGCTCCTCCCTGGCCCGATATGCCTGCATCAGCATCCCACTTGGTGTTGCCGTTCACGTCGCTAAAACATTCTCGCGTATCGCGTTTGCCGTTACCATTCGTGTCGTCAAATGGCTCCGGACCGACTGCACCATAATTGTCGTAATTAGATCTAGAGGAGGAGAATGTTGCCGCTGGCGCGATTGCCCGAACCATATCTTCGACTTTCTTATCGATCGCTGTGGACTGCGTTGCGTTGTCTTGTATCGTACTGTCACGAGCAGCCTTCTCGACAGCTCCGCTCAGAACCTGCTTAAGATAAGCATCGTAAGCTATGTCGCCAAAGCCTAGCAGTATCAAGAAAAGCACCGGAAGTACTAAGGTAAACTCTAGAGAAGCCTCTCCCTGTTCATTTTTGAACTGCCTATAAAGGGGTATGCTCATTTTGATAACCGCAATATCGCAACTTGTTGTGCAATCTTTTGAAATGCAGTTTTTAAGGCATCATTATCACGAGCGTAATATGCCTGTCCAGGTGAGGCACAAGTTTTCAACTGTGAGGTCAACGTCTGACCGAAACCGACAACGAAGACGGTGATGTTGCGCGCCCTGGCAGCTTGGCACTCCGCTACGAAACGAGCATTATGATAAGACGTGTCACTGCCGAAGTTACCGTCTGTGATCCGCTTATCATATTGTTCCATGCCGTACATGCCATAGACTTGGCGATTTGGGGCCATCTCACCGTCAGTCATAAACACAATATATCTATTGGCATTAGGATTGGCGTCTTCCTTGAATATACCAGTTGGAGATATTAGGCGTGTGCCCCAGATCATGCCCGTGTCATGGTAAGTGCTGCCGATCGCCCGGAAGTCTACCGCATTCACATAGTTTGAGACCTGATCGCGTGTCATTGACTTTAGCCGCTCGGCAGGTTTGCCGCACGACACGTAGCCGCTTTGGATATTCTTCAGCTTGATAACGCTGGTGTAAGGCGCTCCAGCATAACTGTCCGTTGTTTCGCCATAAGGATTGACGGAGTTGCCAGCATAATCCTCTGTCACGGGGTTGTTGCGGAAGTAGATGATGTCCGGCCACATTGGTCGCCAACGAGTGTCCTTCACCGTCGGTGTGCCGTTTACATCCACATCCGCAACAGGAATAAGGTCTGGGTCAAGGTCGGCAGGCAGGTTATCAGGATCGAAGCTGGACTTTATGTCCGTTGGCCGCTCCTCGATGCAGCCCTGCCATGTCGAGTAGGTCTTATCGTTGCCGCTTGCCGGGTTTGGAGCGGGGGCACCGCTGGCATAGGCGATAGTGCTCACCTCAGATTGCTCGTAACGCCAGACCGGAGTCACTTTGTTCGTGGCGAGCGTGCATATATTGGTGCTGCTGTTCCAGCTTGGCTTGATCACGGTGGCGGTATTGTCGGGGGCGTCGTATGTACGTGTCGTGATGACTGAGTTGTCCGGCCGAATGACTTTTTGGAGGGCCGGACTACGCGAGTAGTTGGCGTTACACGCCGCTTCAGATGCTGCGGCCACCGTATCGGTCTTCAGGTTTGATAGGAACTTGTCATCCACGGCATGGCGTGTCTGGTAGAACCAAGAGGGCACTAGATATGATTTCGGCAACAGGTAGCCGACGTTAACAGTCGACGTATATGTTACGAACCCGTAGCGGATCTTGGTGTTCTTCTCAGCACTGTCAGCCACGGTATCATAGAAGCTGAGCACGGCGGCACGAAGACCTGCAATCTTCGATCCAGAGTTCTCAACAGCTGCATAGCCGGTCGTGCCGTCAGGTCGAATATAACTCTCTACGGCTCCGGTGCAGGAGCCGCCAGGCGTGCAAGCCATTGAGCCGGTGGTATCCAGCACGAACATGATGTCGGCATCGGCCACATCGTAGCGAGCTTGGCATATTACAGACACCGCTTGTTTGTCGCCAGCAAACATCTGCATCAGCATGTTTGGGACCGAGGCGGTTGCGGTTCCGTTTACCTGGCTCGCGCTTGCCCTAACAGGCGTAAATTTGACGTTGGAAACGGCAAACCAGCCAGAATGAAAATTGCTAGCGAAAAAGCTCTGCGCCGCAGCCTTGGCAGCCGGATCGAGCGTGCTGGCCGACGTATCAACCATCATCTTACGCCCGGCGAGCACACCAGCATCGCATGCTTGTTGAAGACGAGTTTTAACTGCGTAGGTTCGACCGATATCTACCGCCGATCCTGTCAGAGCAATGAGCGGGATAAGCATCGCCGTCATAAGCATCAGCGCATTGCCTCGTGTGTCATTTGCAAGCCGGGCAATAACACCCCACTTCGTCCCAATGTTCTGATGCTTTTTCATGCGCTGCCCGTACCCGATTACGATGACTCTTTCGTAAGCAGCTATGGTAAATTTCAGGTTAGCCATTCATCGGAAGCAGTGCTCAGCATTCCAAGACTGAAGTTTAAGTCGCTGTACGTACTTGCGTTACGGCACCCTAAGGCTGCTGCTAGTCCGCACGAGTTAGTTGTGGGTAAATTCCTATAATCCTTTCCCTTGATCAAAAGCGCTCATAGACCAGTAACATGCCCGCTTTCCCCTTCGTGCCGCTGCGCGTCTTCTCCTGCTACACCATGCTCGAAGGCGCGATCGATCCCAAGGCGATTGCCACGCGGGCGAAGGCGCTCGGCTTTCCTGCGGCGGCGATTACCGATCGGAATGGCCTCTATGGCGCGATGGCGTTCAGTGAGGCGGCCAAGAAGACTGGGGTGCAGCCGATTATCGGGACGCTGCTCGGTGTCGCGCGGCCGGGGTCGGGCGAGGGCGGCAAGGCGCCGCTGATCGACTGGCTGCCGCTCTACGCGCAGGACCAGCAGGGCTACGACAATCTCTGCGTGCTGGTGTCCGCGGCGCATCTGGAGCGACCGGCGCACGAGGATGCACATGTGTCGCTGGACGCGCTGATCGGCCGCAGCGACGGGCTGATCGCCTTGACCGGCAGCGGACAGGGCGCGCTGGCCCGCCTGCTCGCCGAAGGGCAGCGGAGCGCCGCCGAGCCGTATCTCGATCGGCTGCAGGCGCTCTTTCCCGGTCGGCTCTACGTCGAACTGGCGCGGCGCGGCGATCCGGTCGAAGAGGCGTCCGAGGCGGCGCTGGTCGATCTCGCCTATGCCCGCGACCTGCCGCTGGTCGCGACCAATCCGGCCTGCTTCGCCGAGCCGGACTTCCACGCCGCGCACGATGCGATGCTGTGCATTGCCGGCTCGTCCTACCTGGAGGTGGAGGAACGGCAGCGCTCTTCCCCCGATGCGTGGATCAAGCCGGCGGATGCGATGGGGGAGCTGTTCGCGGACTTGCCGGAGGCGATCGCCAATACGCTGGTGGTGGCGCAGCGCTGCGCAATCGCGGCGCCGTCGCGCAAGCCGATCCTGCCCAGCCTGGCCGGCGACCGCGACGCGGAGGCGGCGATGTTGCGGCAGGACGCCGCCGCGGGACTGGAGGGCCGGCTCGACAAGCTCGTCCTGGCCGAGGCGGACCGCGCGCCCTATCGCGAGCGGCTGCAGTTCGAGGTGGACGTCATCGTCCAGATGGGCTTCCCCGGCTACTTCCTGATCGTCGCCGACTTCATCAAGTGGGCGAAGGAGCAGGGGATCCCGGTCGGCCCCGGCCGCGGTTCGGGCGCGGGCTCGGTCGTCGCCTGGGCGCTGACCATCACCGATCTCGATCCGCTGCAACTGGGCCTGCTGTTCGAGCGCTTCCTCAATCCCGAGCGCGTGTCGATGCCCGACTTCGACATCGACTTCTGCGAAACCCGGCGCGGCGAGGTGATCTCCTACGTCCAGGGCAAATATGGCCGCGACCATGTGGCGCAGATCATCACCTTCGGGCGGCTGAAGGCGCGTGCGGTGCTGAAGGACACGGGCCGCGTGCTGCAGATGAGCTACGGCCAGGTCGACCGGCTCGCCAAGCTGGTGCCCAACCACCCGACCGACCCCTGGACGCTGGAGCGCGCGCTGAACGGCGTGTCGGAACTGGCGGCCGAGGTGAAGACCGACAAGCAGGTGCGGCGCCTGTTCGATCTCGCCATGCGGCTGGAGGGCCTGCCGCGGCACAGCTCCACCCATGCGGCGGGCGTGGTGATCGGCGACCGGCCGCTCGACCAGCTGGTGCCGCTCTATCGCGATCCGCGCTCCGACTTTCCAGTGACGCAGTTCGACATGAAATATGTCGAGGGCGCGGGCCTGGTGAAGTTCGACTTCCTGGGCCTCAAGACGCTGTCGGTGCTGCAGAAGGCGGTCGACATGCTGGCGGCGCGGGGGATCGAGCTCGACCTGCTGGCGCTCGGGCTCGACGATCCGGCGGTCTACGCGCTGCTGCAGAAGGGCGACACGGTCGGCGTGTTCCAGCTCGAATCGGAAGGCATGCGGCGCACGCTGGCGGCGGTGCGGCCGACCAATTTCGGCGACATCATCGCGCTGGTGTCGCTCTACCGGCCGGGGCCGATGGACAATATCCCGATGTTCGGCGATCGCAAGAACGGCCGCGCGTCGATCGAATATCCGCATCCGCTGCTGGAGACGATCCTGGCCGAGACCTACGGCATCTTCGTCTACCAGGAGCAGGTGATGCAGGCGGCGCAGATCCTGGCCGGCTACAGCCTGGGCGAGGCCGACCTGCTGCGCCGCGCAATGGGCAAGAAGATCAAGGCCGAGATGGACGCGCAGCGCCAGCGCTTCATCGACGGCTGCGCGGCCAATGCGATCACCGCGGGGAAGGCGAACGAGCTGTTCGACCTCATCGACAAGTTCGCCGGCTACGGCTTCAACAAGAGCCACGCCGCCGCCTACGCGCTGCTCGCCTATCAGACCGCGTGGCTGAAGGCGCATCACAAGCCCGAATTCTTCGCGGCGTCGATGTGCTACGACATCAGCCTGACCGACAAGCTCGCCATCTGGGCGGACGACATGCGCCGGTCGGACGTGGCGTTGCTGCCGCCGGACGTGAACGGTTCCGAGGCCGAGTTCAGCGTCGAGGGCGTGGCGGTGCGCTACGGCCTCGGCGCGCTGAAGGGGGTGGGCGAGAAGGCGATGGAGCAGCTGGTCGAGGAGCGGCGCCGGAGCGGCCCTTTCCGCGACCTGGACGACCTCGCCGACCGGATCGACCCGCGGCTGCTCAACCGGCGTCAGCTGGAGAGTCTGGCCGGTGCCGGCGCGTTCGACGGCGTGGTGACCGATAGGGCGGCCGTGTTCGGCGCGGCCGAGACGATCCTGGCGCACGCCGCCAGTGCGCACGACGCCCGCACCAGCGGGCAGGGCGGCCTGTTCGGCGGCGAGGACAATCGCGGCGTGCAGCCGATCCGCCTGGCCAAGGACGCGCGCTGGTCGGCGGCGGAGCGGATGACGGCGGAGAAGGAGGCGTTCGGCTTCTACTTCTCCGCGCATCCGACCGACCGCTACCGCCATGTCGCGCGCAGCGAGCGGGCGCGCAGCTTCGATCAGCTCACTCAGATGGCGGCGCCGTCGGAGCCGATGCGGGACGAGCGCGGTCGGCCGCTGCCGCGGTCCACCATCAACATGGCGGCGCTGGTCGAGGAGGCGCGCTGGCGGACGTCGGCACGGGGCAACCGCTATCTGCTCGCCACCTGCTCAGATGCGTCGGGGCAGTTCGTCGCCAGCGCGTTCGACGAGGAGCCGGCATTGGCGATGGAGGCCGCCGCACGCGGCGGCGCGTGCCTGCTGCTCGGCGTCGAGGTAGACAAGCGTCCCGGTGAGGAGACGCCGCGCATCACGGTGCGGACGGCACGGCCGCTCGACGGCCTGTCGACCAATGCGCGATTGCTGATGACCATCGACGTGTCGGACGAAGTCGCGCTGGCGTCGCTGGCCGCGCTGCTGGCGGAGGCGCGGGGTGGCCGGGGCGAGGTGCAGCTGCGCGTAGCGGCAGGCGAAGGCTCGGTACGGCTGCGTGTCGGCCGGGACTACCGCCTGAACAGCGAGACGGTCGAGGCGATCGAACGTCTCGCCGGCGTGACGGACGTAGAATTGGAGCCGCTCGATCCGCCGCGGCTGGCACTGGTGGGGTGATCACGTTGCAAGCCCTTCCCTTTCAGGCGAGGGGTTGGGGTGGGTACGCGCGTCTGCGTGCTTCAGAGACGCTTTCCGAACCATGAAGCCCCACCCCAACCCCTCGCCTGAAAGGGAGGGGCTTTATCAAGGCTACAACAGCCGCATCTGGTCTCCTTCCGGTGGCCGGAACAGGTCCGTCCGCAATGCAAGCCGCACACGGTCGAAGCCGAGCCGCCGGCAGGCGATCTTGAAGCGGGTGCGCAGCAGCTCGGCCCATGGCCCCTGGCCCTGCATGCGCGTGAAGTAATCGGGATCGTTGTCGCGACCGCCGCGGATCGACTGAATCGTCGCCATGACCTTGGCGGCGCGGTCGGGATGGTGTGCGTCGAGCCAGGCGCGGAAGAGCGGCGCGACTTCATGGGGCAGGCGCACCGGCAGGAAGAAGGCGCCCTGCGCGCCGGCGGCCTTCGCCGCCTCCAATATGTGCTCCATCTCATGGTCGGTGACCTGCGGCACCACCGGGGCGAGACTGACATGGGTCGGCACGCCGGCATCGATCAGCGTGCGGATCGCCGCCAGGCGCTTGGCGGGGCGGGGGCAGCGCGGTTCCAGCGTGCGCGCGGTGGCAGGATCGATCGTGGGCACGGAGACGACGACCGCCGCCAGGCCTCGGGCCGCCATCGGGGCGATCAGGTCGAGGTCGCGCACTACCCGGTCCGACTTGGTGGTGATGGTAAGGGGATGGCCGGTCTCCGCCAGCACTTCCAAACAGGCGCGCGTGATCCGCCAGTTGCCTTCGATCGGCTGGTAGGGATCGGTAATGGTGCCGAAGGCGATCGGCCGGGGCACGTAGCCGCGGACCGCGAGTTCCTGCCGCAGCAGCGCCGGCGCATCCGGCTTGGCAAACAGGCGCGACTCGAAATCCAGTCCCGGCGAGAGGTCGTGAAAGGCGTGGGTCGGGCGCGCGAAGCAGTAGATGCAGCCATGCTCGCAGCCGCGATAGGGATTGACCGAGCGGTCGAAGCCAACGTCCGGCGACTGGTTGCGGGTGATGATCGTGCGCGGCCGCTCGACCGTGACGCTGGTGCGCAGCGGCGGCGCGTCGTCGTCCAGCTCTTCACGGACGTCGAGCCAATCGCCGTCACTCTGTCGCGCCCGCAGGTTGAACCGCTGCGGCGTATCGTTGCGCGTGGCACCGCGGCCGGCGCGCGGGGGAGGATGCGGCGAATCCATGCCGAGAGGATAACGATCTGACAGAACATAGCAAGAACATGAAGGGGAAAGCTGAGGCTGGACTTGCCCCGAAAATCTTGCTGCAACGCGGCCAGCCGCAACAGGCGGACGAAAGGAACAAGATGCACAAATTCCTGCTGAGCGCCGGCGCGGTCGCACTCGCCGCCACCGCCGCGTTCGCGGCCGAGAAGCCGAGCAAGACCGCCGCGGTCGACAGCGCCAAGCCGTCCGCCAGCACCAATGCCGCACCCGACCGCGGCATCCTGTTCCAGCCGGAGGAGGTCGCCAGCGACGGCGTGGTCAATGCCGGCGGGCAGCGGGTCGACTACAAGGCTTACGCCGGCACGATCATCGTCCATCCAAAAGGCTGGGACGATGCGGCCTGGCGCGAGCAGAGCCAGAGCGATCTCGGCGACAGGAAGGGCGCGATGGCGGAAGCGTCGATGTTCTATGCCGCCTACTTCAAGAAGGGTGCCCCGAGTCCGGGGCGGCCGATCACCTTCTTCTACAATGGCGGGCCGGGCTCCTCCACCGTGTGGCTGCACATGGGCGCCTTCGGCCCTCGCCGGATCATCACGGCGGACGACAGCCACACCGCGGCGGCACCTTACCGGCTGGTCGACAATGCCTACTCGCTCCTCGACGCGACCGACCTCGTCTTCATCGACGCGCCGGGCACCGGCTTCAGCCGCATCGCCGGCAAGGACAAGGAGAAGGGATTCTACGGCGTCGACCCCGACGCGCACGCCTTCGCCGAGTTCATCAAGGCGTTCCTGTCGCGCTACAATCGCTGGAACTCGCCCAAATACCTGTTCGGAGAGAGCTACGGCACGCCGCGCTCGGCCGTGGTGGTGAACAAGCTGGAGACCGGCGACAGCATCGACTTCAATGGCGTGATCCTGCTGTCGCAGATCCTCAACTTCGACCTGGATGCCGACGGACCCGACGCCAATCCGGGGCAGGACCAGGGCTATGTGGTCGCGCTGCCGACGATGGCAGCGACCGCCTGGTATCATAATCGCCTGTCCGGGCAGCGGCCGGCCGACCTGCCGACGTTCCTCCATCAGGTCGAGCAGTTCGCGCTGACCGACTATGCGCTGGCGCTGCACCAAGGATCGGAACTCGATGCGGCACGCAAGCAGGCGGTCGCGCAGACGATGAGCAACTATATCGGCCTGCCGGTCGACTACCTCATCAAGGCAAATCTGCGCGTCTCCGGGCCGATGTTCGAGAAGAAACTGCAGGAAGCGAGCGGGCTGACCACCGGCCGCCTGGACTCACGCTTCTCCGGCCCCGACCTGGACCCGCTCAGCCGCCAGGCCGATTATGACCCGCAGTCGGCAGCGATCTCGTCCGCCTACGTGTCGGCATTCAACGATTACGTCCGCGGCACGCTGCATTTCGGCCAGGATCGCACCTTCAAGCCGGAGATCGAGCTATGGAAGGACTGGAGCTACGCGCATACGCCGCCCGGCTCCAACATGGCTTTTCCAGGCGCAACCAACGTCATGCCCGACCTCGCCATGGCGATGAAGTACAACCCCAAGCTGAAGGTGATGGTCGCGGGCGGCTATTTCGATCTGGCGACGCCCTATTTCCAAGGCGTGTACGAGATGCGCCACCTGCCCATCCCGGCGTCGCTGCAGGCGAACATCCGGTATCACTACTATCCGTCGGGTCACATGGTGTATGCGAACGAGGCGTCGGCCAAGAAGCTGCACGACGACGTGGCGGCCTTCATCCGCAGCACCGACAACCTGCATTGACGTGAGACATAAGCCCCTCCCGCTTGCGGGAGGGGACGCTATCTCTCCCGCAAACGCGGCATCAGCTCGACGAAGTTGCAGGGGCGGTGGCGGCTGTCGAGCTGGGTGGCGAGAATGCCGTCCCAGCCGTCCTGCACCGCGCCGGTCGAGCCCGGCAGCGCGAACAGGTAGGTGCCGCGGGCGACCGCCGCGGTGGCGCGCGACTGGATGGTGGAGGTGCCGATCTTGGCGTAGCTCAGCCAGCGGAACAGCTCGCCGAAGCCCTCGATCTCCTTGTCGCGCACGCGCGCGAACGCCTCCGGCGTGACGTCGCGGCCGGTGACGCCGGTGCCGCCCGTCGCGATCACGCAGTCGACGTCCGCATCGTCGATCCAGGCGTGGAGGTGCGCCAAGATCGCGTCCACGTCGTCGCGGCAGATCGCACGATCGGCGAGGACATGACCCGCCGCGGTCAAACGGTCTACCAGGATCGCGCCCGAGCGGTCGGTCTCGACGGTACGGCTGTCGGACACGGTGAGCACGGCGATCCGGACCGGCAGGAAGGCGGCGTCCGCGTCGACCGGCATCAGTTAGGGGCGTAGGTGGTCGCGCCGCCGCCGGTGGTGCTGGCGGTCTGGACGGCGCGGGCCGGGAACATCGGCCAGCGGCCTTCCGCCAGCGCGGTCATGCTCGGCGTGGCCGCCCCGGTGCGGCGCTGGTAGATCCAGTAGTTGCGCAGCACGATCGCAACGTAGGTGCGGGTCTGCGCGAACGGGATCGATTCGATGAAGAGCAGCGGGTCGTTCTGCCCGCCGGTCCAGCGCGCGACATTGTTCGGCCCGGCATTGTAGGCGGCGATCACCTTGGGCAGCAGCCCGCCCGTGCCGCCTGCCACTGCCAGTTCTTCCAGGTAGGATTGGCCATATTCGAAGCTGACCGCCGGATCGTCGAGCGGGCGCACTACGTCGCCCTTGTGTCGCGCGATCAGCTGCGCCGTGGTCGGCATGAGCTGCATGAGCCCGCGGGCGCCGGCGCGGCTTACCGCGTCGCAGCGCAGTTCCGATTCCTGCAGTGCGTGCGCGTAGAGCAGGGCGGGATCGACCCGCCAGCCGCTCGTGGGCGACCAGGCGGGCATCGGGTAGCGCGCGGTGAGGCTGCTGCGCGTGCCGGCGGGTATGTTCTGCGCCAGCCAGACCTGCGTGGCGGGAAGCGCCAGATCGGCGGCGAGCGCGATGAGCCGGGCATGCTCGGCCGGCGGGCCGATCCGTGCCTGGTAGCGGATCAGCTGGTCGGCACGCGCCGTCTCGCCGATCTCGGCAAGTGCCGCGGCAGCGCGCAGGTTGGCGCGGTCGGGCAACGCCGCACCGCCGGCACCGTCCAGGGTTGCCGCCGGGGAACCCCGCACGCCGAGCACCGCGCCGGCCAGCATTCCGTAGAAAGTCTCGTCCAATCGGCTGGCGGACTGTAGCCGCTGCGTGGCGTCGTCGTCGTCATGCGCCGCGGTCTTGCTGCGCGCGGCCCAGAAGAGGCCCGCAGCCCTGGTCTCGGCATCGCCGGCGTTCGAAGCCACGCGGTCGAAAGCGTCGGCGGCGGCAGCAACGTCCGCCGAGCGCCAGCCGGCGAGCCCATCGACCCAGGCGGCATCGACCGACCAGTCGCCGGCGCCGAGCTTGGCGACCGATGCCACCCGCCGGGCAGACACGTCGTCGCCCGCCTGGAAGTAAGCCCAGGCCAGCTTCTGCCGCAATTCGGTGAGTGCCTCCGGCGGCATGGTCGCCGCTGTACTCTCGACCAGCGCCTCCGCGCCTGCCACGTCGCCGGATTTCAGCAGCGGCTGGAGCCTGACCATCCAGGTTGCGGCGTCGCGGGTCGGCCGTGTCGCCGCGCGCTTGCTCGGGCCGGCCGACCGGACGAGCGCATGCTGGAGCGGCAGCGGTACGGCGATGCCGCCCAATTTTGCCAGGGCTGCGGCCTGCGGAAGCTCGGGGGTGCCGGTCAGCAGCGCGGATAAGCTGACGGGATCGCGTGCGCCCGGATCGCGCAGCATCAGTTCGGCGCGCGCATAGGGCGTCAGCACGCCCCCCGGCAGCGCGTCGAGCAGCGCGCCCGCACCTTTGTAGTCGGCGGCGGCAAGCAGCTGGAACACCTGACGATAGGCGGTGCGCTCCGCATCGCTCAGCTGACGCGGGGTCGCGTTAGAGATCATTGTCAGGGGCGCCGGCGGCAGGGAAACATCGGCTAGCGCCGGAGCAGCGGCACCGACCAGGAGCGCTGTCAGAAGCAGTCGTCGCATCACAGCGTCGCGAACCGCTGCAGGTCGGCCCATATCAGGGGGCGATGCTCGCGCCGCAGATGAACGAGCCGCGGGTGAATCGACGCGACCGTCGGCACCTGCCGGTCGCCGACCATGCCCTGGTGCACCGCGTCGCGTGCGCGTGCAGCCGGTTGCGCGAGCAGGGCCTGCA
>CAXTUG010000039.1:0-16048 GCA_964247375.1 uncultured Sphingomonadaceae bacterium | reverse complement strand
AGCTGTAGCGGACGAGCGATCGGCGTGATCTGGGGCGAGCCGCGGCCGAGGAGAAGATAAGCGAGGAAAACAAGGTGCGCGAAGAAGACGGCGACGCCGGTCGCGATCCGCCGGGCCGGAGATACTTCGGGCACGCCCATCACACTGAATAACGGGCGGGACGCCGCCGCGGTTCAGCGTTCGCCTGCCGCCTCGCGCTCCCGTGCGACCTTAAATAGATGCGGGCCGTCCGGCAGCAGCGGCCAAGGTCGCGGCAAAGTGGAGCGTGAAGAATATCAGCCCGCGGTCGTCCGTGACGCGCATCAGCCAGTCACCGCTCCGCCAGAAATCTTCGCCGGACTCCCGCAGCAGATCCGCGAAGTAGCTGATGGCATGCTCGCGCGCCGCATCGAGGCCGGTCAGCTCGACCCCGTCCGCATCGACGTGCTGCGCGGTGTCTTCCACGTGGAAGAAGTAACGGGGCATCGTGGCTTCCTAGAACTCAGCGCGTGCCTCCTAGCCGCATATTGATCGAGATCAATATGGTTTTGCGGCCCTTAAGGAGCAAACAAGTGCGTCGAAGAGACCTCATGTTCGCGCTCCGGCAAGAAGTGTGCAGGCGCTCTTCGCAGCGTTTCCGATGTCAGCTGGGCTTACCTGCGGGACGAGGCCTCGCGGTATGCGAACGAGGCATGCTCGTCCCCGGCGTGAGCGCTTCCTGAGCGATCGCCTGGAGTTCCTCGACCACAGCCTTCCAGTTGCCGTCGGCGATCGCCTCGGACGCGCCACGTACCTGAAGCTGCGCGATCCTCTGCAGCTTTCCGACCAGGCTGGCACCGAGCGCGTCATGGCGCGCGACTTCCAGCGTCAGTGCGTTCAGAAGGTGGGCCGCCCCTCGGAACGTCTGAGCGTTGCTCTGCAGGGGATGATCGTTCGGCTTCGTGGCCGCGACCTTGATCATGCCGAGCGAGATCTTCTTGGCGTCGGCAATAAGTTGCGCAACTTCATCGTTCATGTTCGCTTCCTTTGCGAGCGAACGTTACGCCTTAAGGATTGATTTTCAGTTTCACCGCCTGCGCTCGGTTGCGCTGCCGGACGCTCGTCACCCGAACACGCGCACGCAGTTCCGTCCGGCGGCCTTGGCCTGGTAGAGAGCGGCGTCCGCCCGCTCCATCATGCCGGCACGGTCGTCCGATCCGTCATTGCCGATCGTCAGCCCTAGGCTGCACGTCACATCCACCCGAAGGCCGACGTCGACCGGCTGCGTGCAGATGGCCAGTCGGATCCGCTCGGCGACCGCCTGCGCCTGCGCCAGAGTCGTGTCGATCAAGAGCACCGCGAATTCCTCGCCGCCAAGACGCGCCAGCCTATCGCCTTCCCGCAACACGGACGATATCCGGCGGCAGACCTCGCGCAGGATCCGATCGCCGGCCTCGTGCCCATGCGTGTCGTTGGCGCGCTTGAAATGGTCGAGATCGAGCATGATCAGGCTGATCGGTGTTCCGAGGCGGTGCGCACGCTCCACGTCGCCGCGAAATCCGAGTTCGAACGCGCGGCGGTTCAGCGCGCCGGTGAGGTAATCCGTGCTGGCGAGACGGCGGAGCTCGTCTTCCAGTTCCCGTTCGGCGGTGATGTCGTGAAAGGCCCAGACCCGACCGCAGAGCGGGCCACGTTCGATCCAGTCGGTATCGACCTTCTGCACACGCCCCTGATGCTCCAGCGTGAAGCTGGCGCTGCCGCGGCCATCGTCGTCCAGGGCCAGGCGCAGCGCAGCGCCGCCGGCGATCTTGATGAGTCTCGTGAGCGCCGGCCCGATCACCGACGCGCGGCTCTCGGTGAGGCCGACGCCGAGCAGGCGGAGCGCACGGTCGTTGGCGAACACCTGCTGTCCCTGCCGATCGACGAAGATGAAGGGGATAGGCATGACCCGGACCATCTCGGCTAGGCGCGCCGACAATTGCCGGTCGAACATGGTCACGTGACCGGCCTCGAAGAACGCAGCCAGTGCCAGGCGGGCGGCCTCCATCACCGTAGCGTCGATCGCCCCCGCGCAGGACAGTACGAGCAGGTACATGCTCTGTCCGACCGATGCACAATCCATGTGGATCGGCCCTTCGCCGCACACCGTCGCATAAGCCAGCGGAAGCCGGATGGCCCCGGCATCGCAGCCGGCTGCATCATCCGGATCGAAATCAGGCAGCAGGGATCCGACCTGACCACGCTCGGGCACGATGTCGAGAACTTCGCCGCCGCCTTCTTCGCGCGACCGCACCAGCAGGGCAGCGCCACCCCGCGTATGCGCCTGAACCAGGCACAGGATCGCATGCATACCGACACCCATGCCGCTACGATCTCGCTGCCGGGTTCAGGGGAGATATCCCCGAATCGCCGCTGCGACGGCCGCACGGCGCGCGATGGAGGGGAAATCGGCGATATCGAAGCCATGCGACAGGAGCGGTCCGGCGCCGAGGACGCGCACGCCATGACGACGCGCCCGCAGACCGCCGCATTGCACCGGCGATCGCCACCATCCGCCATGATCGTGCTGAGCGGCGCCGGCCGCACCGGCAAGCCCGTATCCCATACGCCTTCCCCCGACAGGCGGTCCGAACTCCCGCACTATTGGACAAAGGAGGCAGCGAAAATCAAGCGGGAGTTGCGGTGCATCGCCGCGCTACACGCCGTCCGGCAGAAACAGGGTTGACAAAAACGTTCCTGTTATGTACCGCAATATTCAAGCATCGAAATGCGCCTGAGGCCCGCCGCACCGGCGGGTTTTTCCGCATCATGAAGGTCAGGCCATGATCCCGCGCTGATCGTCAGCGCGGTACCGACCAAGACAGGCGCCATCACGCTTGGCGGTTTCTGTCCGGCAGGAGTGCCGCGGCCAACAAACCCTACTTACCTGACCCCCAAATCAGAAGCGGAGGAATGACCATGACGATAGCGGCCTCGCGCCGACCAGCCACGCGCAACCCACGCACCAAGCTGGGCGATGCGCTGGCCCAAAATCTCGCGAAGGATTTCACCGAACATGGCGCCGGCGCGATCGCCAAGATGCGGCAGGACAAGCCGCTGGATTACATGAAACTGACTTCAACGCGCTCCTGCTGGCGATCGAAGTCGCACCGGAAAAGGCAGGCGATGTGGCGGCCCGGATCAAAGCGCAGCACGCGGGCTGAGCCCGCGGTCGAGCCTATTCTCCTCAAGCATAAGAGACGCAAAATGTCCTTGTATGCTCACCCTAATGCCCAACCGCGATACGACCACGTTCGGCCGCAGCCAATTCCGCATACATGGCGATAGCATCGCGCGTCTGAGAGAGGCGACCCGCGGCTGTATCGTCCTGTCGCGGGCAGTTCGAGATGCGATCTGGAGCAGCGGCGGTCATCGCCTTGCCGTGATCCCCTGAGACATATCGCGCGACACCGGTCAGCACAGCCGCCCAAAATGCCGCTGCATTGAGGGCACAGGCGTCCTGCGCGGCACTTAGCTGGCCTTGCGCCAAGAGCGTCGCACCGGCGCCAAATTCTTCCAGGAGCGCAGAAGCCTGGGCTGCTGCAAGCTCGTGAAGCGACTGACTTGGAACCGCCCATGTCATGACGAACGAACGCGATCGATGGCGCTTCGATCCGCGTCACGACGCCGTTCACCATAGATTTTCCCGACCCGTTTCGCCGACCGCCACTCATCCAATTGCGCTCGCTTCAATGTCGGCGATCGTGAGCGCACAACCATGGAGATCCGCATGAACGAGACCAAAATTTGGTGGCAGAGCCGCACCCTGTGGGTGAATATCGTTGCAGCGTTGTTCGGGCTGGCCAGTGCCGTAGGCATATTGCCGCGCGACGTGGATCAGGACGCTGTCGTCGGTGCGATCATGGGCGTGGTGGCGCTTGCCAACGTGGCATTGCGCCTCGTTACCCGCCAGCCCATCGTAAGCGGCAGCTGAGCATCCGATGATCGGCAAGCTGATGTTCGGTGCCGTGGCCATCCTGGTCACGGCATTGCTGGCCTATCTGGGTCATCTGCTGATCACGGCCTATGGCACGTCCCGCTATGATGCGGGGCTTGCCGCGGGCCGCGTCGCCGCGATGGCGCAGATCATTGCAGCGCAGGAGACGGCGACCAAGGCGGTCATGGCCGCGCAGGAACGCACGACCATCGCAGAGCAGCGACATGGAGACGAGGTCGCGCGCATCGCCGCTATCGACCAACGATCACTCGATGAGGTTCAAGCTTATGAGACGAGCGAGGCCGGTCACGCTGGCTGCCTTGACGCTGAGCGCGTGCACGGGATCGAAGCTGCCCGTGCCGCTCTCTTTTCAGCCGCTGCGCCCGCCGACGGCGATCTCGCCGGACCCATGCCGGCCGACGCCGCTCAAGACGGTGGCTGATGGGAGCCTGAGCAGCGCCGGAGCCGAGCAGGCCATTCGCGCCGGCGACGCCGCACTCGCCCGTTGCCGGGCAGACCGCGACAGGTACAAACGCGCATGG
Organism: uncultured Sphingomonadaceae bacterium; assembly: GCA_964247375.1. Taxonomy (GTDB): domain Bacteria; phylum Pseudomonadota; class Alphaproteobacteria; order Sphingomonadales; family Sphingomonadaceae; genus Sphingomonas_I. The sequence continues at coordinate 11,572 of CAXTUG010000039.1, read as the reverse complement.
CCGATCCCTTGAGCGGACCGGAACATCGATCCGATCGAGGTCAAGACCGACCGGCGAACGACTTCGTACCACCATGATCGTGCGATCAGCGAAATGATGGCAACCACCATGCCGCCTGATCCGTTGGATCGACTCAAGTGTATGAGTAGCTCTGCGTATCACCATGCAAGAACAGATGGATCAATCCAGTCGTATCGTCGCTGTCGGTCTTCTGACCGAGCGCGAGTTGGCGATGTTGGGCGACGGTTTCAGACGGATCTATCGATTGAGCGAGTGCCACGACTTCGCCGATCTGATCGCACGCATCGACGAGGCGGAGCGCAGATATGCGAACGAACAATAGTTCGTCCGATCGCACCATCATGGGGCAAGAACGCCGATCTGCTCCAGCGAAAAAACATACGCCATCATCGCGGCAGCCGCCTCTTCCGACAGATCGATGAATACGCGTCGGCCATCGCGCGGATCCGCCGTACGGACGAAGATGCCCTCCTCCGTCAGCCGCTTGATCCAACGTAGCGCGGTGGTGGGCGGGACCGCTGCAGCAATGCAGAGGCTCGACACCGCCACCATGCGCTGTTCCATCCGAGCCAGCAGCAAGTCCAGCAGCATGTCCCATGCCGGATCAGCAAACAACTCACCGCTGAAATACTGATCCCGCAATCGTCGTGCGCGAATGATCGCGCGAAGAGTGGCGATATTCGGCGGCGCATAGGTGCCGAGCAGTCCGCGACGATCACCTTGGCCGCGCCGATCCCCGGTCCGCCGGTCCGAAACGCTGCCGCGCCGTTCCGGACCATTGTGGCCGTTATGCTCGGATAAAACCGCCAGTGCACGGGCGATACGTCCCACCTCTTCGCTTAATTGGCGAAGCTGCGGCGGAGTTTCCTCTTCTTCCTGGCTCAAGCTGCCATAACCGCTCTGGCCAAAACGCGTCTCCACGCATTGCATACACAGGTACGTCTCTTACAATGCCATCAGTCATGCGCCAAATCTAACGGGACTTAGACAGGAAAAGGTCTGTTTGCTTCGCTTTGGACCTAAACAACCTGCAAAACCGCTAAATTTGCGTGGTTAAATCCGATTCGGACAAAACCGCATCATGGATACAGATGCGTGAATTTAGTCAATCAGTGAGCCAAAGCCTTGGTAATTTCGTCGACCATCTTCTTGGCGTCGGCAAGCAGCATCATCGTATTGTCACGGTAGAACACCTCATTGTCTACGCCGGCATATCCTACGCCGCCCATACTGCGCTTTACGAACAGCACAGTCTTGGCTTTCTCGACATCCAGTACCGGCATGCCGTAGATTGGTGAACTCCGATCGGTTTTCGCAGCGGGGTTGGTGACGTCGTTCGCCCCGATCACGAAGGCTACGTCGGTCTGCGCGAATTCCGAATTGATGTCCTCCAATTCGAACACTTCGTCATAGGGCACGTTGGCTTCGGCAAGCAGCACGTTCATGTGCCCCGGCATACGGCCGGCGACCGGGTGGATCGCATATTTGACGGTCACGCCTTCCGCTTTCAGCAAATCGGCCATCTCCCGCAACGCATGCTGCGCCTGCGCGACAGCCATGCCATAGCCCGGTACGATGATGACCTGCTCCGCTTGAGACATCAGGAAAGCGGCATCTTCAGCCGAGCCCCGCTTCCACGGTCGATCGGTTGCGGCGGCACCCGCCGGACCGGCCGCCTCGCCGCCGAAGCCGCCGGCGATCACGCTGACGAAGCTACGGTTCATGGCGCGACACATGATGTAGGAGAGGATGGCACCCGACGATCCGACCAGGGCGCCGGTGATGATCATCGCGCTGTTGTGCAGCGTGAACCCCATCGCGGCAGCAGCCCAGCCCGAATAGCTGTTGAGCATGCTGACCACGACCGGCATGTCGGCGCCGCCGATCGGGATGATCAGCAGGAAGCCGATCAGGAAACTCAGCGCGGTGATGCCGAGAAATACCCAGCCGCTCTGATCCGCAAGGAAGTAGCCGATCAGTCCCAGGATGAGCGCCAGCGTTCCCAGGTTGACGATGTGGCGAGCCGGCAAGAGGATCGGCTTGCCGGACATGTTGCCGTTCAGCTTGAGGAAAGCGATCACCGAACCGGAGAAGGTGATGGCGCCGATCGCCACGCCCAAACCCATCTCGATCCGGCTGACCTGATGGATGACGTCGTTCGCGTCGGCGATGCCGAAGGCCTGCGGATTCAGGAAAGCCGCGGTGGCGACCAGTACGGCCGCTAGGCCCACGAGACTATGGAATGCGGCTACAAGCTGCGGCATGGCCGTCATCGCGATGCGGCGTGCGATGACGAAACCGATCGCCCCCCCGATCAGGACGGCCAGTGCAATCTGCAGCAGCGAGGCGGTATGGTGAACGACCAGCGTCGTCCCAACGGCCAGCGCCATGCCGAGCATACCGAGGCGATTGCCGCGACGGCTGGTGGTCGGGCTCGACAGGCCGCGCAACGCGAGGATGAAGCAGATACCGGCGACCAGGTAGGCGAACATCGCCCAGGGATTGACCGCTGCCTGTTCCATCATCTCATCCCCTGTCGCCCGGTCGCAGCCTTACGCATCACTTGGCAGCGTTCGGCCGATCCTTCTTCTTGTACATGGCCAACATGCGTTCGGTTACGGCGAAGCCGCCGAATATGTTCACGCTCGCCAGCACGACTGCCAGCAAGCCCAGCCAGTGCGAAGCCGAACGGCCGACGCCGCCGAGATCGGATCGTGGCGGAGTTGCAACGACTACCGCATGCTCTACTGCGATACCGCTGGGTGCGACGTCCCTGTCGACTGCGACCGGCTGCGACCTGGCAGCCAAAACATGCGTGGACTCCGACGTGAGCGCCCCGGCAGCACTTGCGGTCAAGGCGCCGACGATGATGACGGACGAGATGGCATTGGTCACCGCCATCAATGGCGTGTGCAGGGCCGGCGTGACCGACCAGACCACGTAATAGCCGACGAAGCAGGCCAGCGCGAAGATCGACAGGATCGAGATGAAATCCATCGTTCGTCCTCCTTGCAGCCTAGGATAGCAGCCGCGAATTGACCACCTGGCCGCCACGGGTCAGGCGGATGGCGTCGCCGATCTCGTCATCCAGCATCGGCAGTCCACCATCCTTGTTCCAGAAGGCCGACAGGAAGTTGAACAAGTTGCGCGCGAACAGTGCCGATGCATCGGTCGCCAGCCGCGAAGGCACGTTGGCATGGCCGACGATCTTCACACCATGGCGCTCGACCACCTGTCCCAACACCGCACCCTCGACATTGCCGCCCTGCTCCACCGCCAGATCGACGATGACGCTGCCGGGCCGCATCGAGGCGACCTGCGCGTCGCTGATCAGGCGCGGCGCCGGTCGTCCGGGAATCAGCGCGGTGGTGATGACGATGTCCTGCTTGGCGATATGAGCAGAGACGAGTTCCGCCTGCGCCGTCTTATACTCGTCGGACATCTCGGTTGCGTAGCCGCCGGCACCCTCACCCTCGATGCCGCGCACATTTTCAACGAAAATGGGCTTGGCGCCAAGCGACAGGATCTGCTCCTTGGTTGCAGAGCGAACGTCCGTCGCCGATACCTGAGCACCGAGCCGTCGCGCGGTAGCGATCGCCTGAAGCCCCGCGACACCGACGCCCATGACGAACAGGCGCGCCGCGGAAATCGTGCCCGCCGCCGTCATCATCATGGGAAAGGCGCGCCCATATTCCGCGGCGGCATCCAACACAGCCTTGTAGCCGGCCAGATTCGACTGCGACGACAATATGTCCATCGACTGGGCGCGGGTGATCCGCGGCATCAACTCCATCGCCAATGTTTCGAAACCAGCGGCGGCGTAAGCGTCGATCCGATCGCGCGATCCGAAAGGATTAAGCGCAGCAACGATCCAAGCGCTTGGCTTGGCACCATGAAGGTTCGCGGGATCGGGCCCTTGAACACCGAGGATGATGTCCGCGTCTGCCAGGACAGCAGCGCGATCACCGATCTTCGCGCCGGCATCGGCAAAGGCCTGGTCGGCAATTGCGGCGCCAGCGCCGGCGCCGGTCTCCACCATGATCTCGGCGCCGAGCGCGGCAAATTTCTTGACCGTCTCCGGGGTGGCGGCCACGCGCTTCTCGCCGGCCGCGCCTTCCTTCACGACCGCGATGCGCACGCTCACGTCAGCGCGTAATCAGATAGATAACGAACAGCGCGGTCAGGAAGCAGACGATTGCCCCCCACTTGAACAGCCCGATGAAGCGGCCGTAAGTCCGCTCATGTGCCGGCAAATCGATCTTGGCGCCGCCTTCGGCCATAGGTCCGTCCCTGCAAGTCAGTAACCGTTTGCTGCTTAGCCGCGACGCTCGCCGGCCTCAAGCATGGATCGCATCCATCCCCGCCACCACGCTGACAGGTGCCGCTTACAATCGCGCAGAAGCTGAGTCTTTCCGGCAACACCCCCACTAATGGAGTTTACGCCCGGGCCGCGGACTCAAGATGCTGTAGGCGAGTTATCCACAGGCTTGCACGGGTCGGCCCAAGCGAATGGATGCCGGCCGCCCGGTGGGTTGACCGCATCGTCCGGCCGCCGCCATCACGCACGCGGTTGAGGGGGAGGAATTACCGTGGGAGTGGTGCGACCGATAGGGAAGGCGCAAGCACGCCCCGCACTGGCGCTGCTGCCGCTCGACACCATCCTGCAAGGCGATTGCGTGGCCGAGATGGCTCGCCTCCCCGACAAGTGCGTCGACATGATCTTCGCCGACCCGCCCTATAATCTGCAGTTGGGCGGAGACCTGCATCGGCCGGAGGGCGGCAAGGTCGACGCCGTGATGGACCATTGGGACCGGTTCGACAGCTTCGAAGCCTATGATCGTTTCACGCGGCTGTGGCTCGGCGAGGCCCAGCGCGTCCTCAAGGACGACGGCACGCTGTGGGTGATCGGCAGCTACCACAACATCTTTCGGGTTGGGGCGTCGCTGCAGGATGCGGGCTTCTGGATCCTGAACGACATCGTATGGCGCAAGGCCAACCCGATGCCGAACTTCAAGGGCACGCGCTTCACCAACGCGCACGAGACGATGATCTGGTGCTCGAAGAGCGAGAAGGCCCGCTACACCTTCAACTATCGTGCGATGAAGGGGCTGAACGATGACGTGCAGATGCGCTCGGACTGGAGCCTGCCGATCTGCGCAGGCGGCGAGCGATTGAAGGATGCGGACGGGCACAAGACCCATCCCACGCAGAAACCCGAGAGCCTGCTCTATCGCGTGCTGCTGGCCGCGAGCAAACCGGGCGACATCGTGCTCGATCCCTTCTTCGGCACGGGCACGACCGGGGCGGTAGCCCGCCGCCTGCGACGCCGCTGGATCGGGATCGAGCGCGAGACCAAATATGTCGAGGCGGCGCGCGCGCGCATCGCCTCCACCCTGCCGCTCGACGAGAGCGCCATGGCTGGCGTGCCGGAGAAAGCGGCGCAGCCGCGGGTTGCTTTCGGCCTGCTGGTCGAGAGCGGCATGGTGCTGCCCGGTACGATCCTCACCGATGCGCGCCGTCGCTGGCGAGCGGAAGTGAAGGCGGACGGCTCGCTGCTCTGCGGCTCGCACGGCGGATCGATCCATCGGCTGGGCGCGATGCTGCAGGATGCCCCTTCCTGCAATGGCTGGACCTTCTGGCATGTCGAGCGGGAAGATCGGCTGGAGCCGATCGATGTGCTGCGTCAGAAACATCTGGCGGAATTTACGTCCTGACGAATGCGTGGCGAGATGAGCGATCGCCTCTACCTGCGCCCGACCGGATTCGTGGATGCGCCGTTCGGTTATGACGGCCAAGTCCTGCGGCTCGCAGGAGGATTGTGCTTCTTCGCGGCGGTGGAGCTTATCCGGGTGCGGGATGGCCGACGTGTCGAGCAGATGCTCACGTCCGTTGCCGACCTGGACGCAGTGATCGCCGGATTACCGGCACTCCTCGAAGCACAGGCGCGCGACACTCTGTCGCGGCTCGTCGCCGCCCGACGACCGTTGCAGATCGGACATCGCACGATCCCGCTCGATCAGCCGCAGGTCATGGCGATCCTCAACGTCACGCCCGACAGCTTTTCCGGTGGCGGGACACTCCCCGACCCGATCGGCGCCGGCGTGGACATGCTCCGTGCAGGCGCCGCGCTGATCGACATTGGCGGCGAATCGACGCGGCCGGGCGCCACGCCGGTCTGGGAAGGTGACGAGATCCAGCGAGTCCGGCCAGTCGTGGAGCAGCTCGCAGCCGGCGGTGCGGCCGTTTCGATCGACACCCGCAAGGCTTCCGTCATGGAGGCGGCGCTCGACGCCGGCGCCGGGCTGGTCAACGACGTCTCGGCGCTCACCTGGGACGATCGTGCGCCCGGCGTCGTGGCGACCCGTCAATGCCCGGTCGTGCTGATGCATCACCAGGGCACACCCGAGACGATGCAGCATGATCCGCGCTATGGCGACGTGCTGATCGAGGTCTACGACTGGCTCGAGACGCGGATCGATGCTGCCGTGGCGGCCGGGGTGGAGCGTTCCAACATCCTGATCGATCCCGGTATCGGCTTCGGCAAGTCGCTCCGCCACAATCTCGCGCTGCTGAACGGCCTGTCGCTGCTGCATGGTCTCGGCTGCGCCGTCGTGCTCGGCGCGAGCCGCAAGCGGACGATCGGCGCCCTGTCCAACGAGGCGCCGGTGGAACAGCGGTTGGGTGGATCGGTCGCGCTGGCGCTCCTGGGTGCGATCCAGGGCGTGCAGATCGTGCGCGTGCATGATGCCTTCGAGACCGTGCAGGCCCTGCGCGTCTGGCGAGGCCTGCGCGACGAAGCGCTGTCGCCGAACTGAGTCGACATGAGCGCCGATCGTCAGCCTGTCTTGAGCGATGCGCGGGTTCTGCTGCGGCCGCTGGTGCAGGAAGATTGGGATGCGCTTTTCTCCGTCGCCGCAGATCCGCTGATCTGGGCAGGTCACCCTGCGCAGGATCGCCGGCAGGAGCCCGTGTTCCGCCCCTTCTTCGACGATGCTCTGGCCAGCGGCGGGGCGCTGGCGATCCTTGATGCGTCGACCGGTACCGTCATAGGTTCGTCGCGCTTCGACACGTCCCGCGCGGCGCCCGGCGAGGTGGAGATCGGCTGGACCTTCCTGGCACGCGCCTATTGGGGAGGTGTCGTCAATGCGGCGGTGAAGCGGCTGATGATAGGTCATGCCCTCCGTCATTTTGACCGGACCATCTTCCTGGTGGCCGCTACCAACATCCGCTCGCAGCGCGCCATGGATCGGATCGGCGGCAGATTGACCGACCGCCGCCGCACAACCCACGTCGCCGGTCATGACATACCGCATCTGGTTTATGCCATTGATCCGACCGATTTCGCGGAAGGACCGCTCAGCCGCAGCTGACCTCGAGAAAATCGACACTCTCGTCGCGGTTCTGCGCAATGGCCTTGTCGAGCGTCGAGAACAGGTCGCCGAAGGAGCGCCGATGGTGCCGCGTGGCACCATGTTCGGCGATGGCGTTGCGATGTGCCATCGTACCGTAGCCGGAGTTGCTGTCCCAGGCATAATGGGCGTGGCGACGCCCGAGCCGCACCATCAATCGATCGCGCATCACCTTGGCCAAGATCGACGCCGCCGCAATCTGCGGCACCTTGCCGTCGCCTTTCACCACGGCCACCGCGTCTCCGGACAGGCCGCGCGGAACGTCGATCCCATCGATCCGTACCGGAGCGGCGACCGCCAGCCGCGTTACCGCCTGGTGCATCGCCTGCAGCGTGGCGTTCCGAATGTTGTAGACGTCGATGTACCGGGCCGAGCGCGCCGCGAAGCTGACGCGGCTGCATCTGACGATCAGCGGGTAGAGCTCCTCCCGCTCCTCCCGCGCGATGCGCTTGCTGTCGTCCAGCCGGCCCAATATGCCTCTGGGCAGCGCCTCCGGATCGAACCAGACGGCACACACCATCACCGGTCCGCATAACGCACCGCGACCGACCTCGTCGCAGCCGATCACGGCCGGAAAGTGGCTGGCGCGCTTGCGAAAGAAGGGGCGTGACTGTGCCATGCGGTGCTTATGCCAGCCTGCGGCGAGGACGTCATCTGCAAGCCAGGGAGTATCCACAGGTTTCACAGGCACATAGCATGCTGAACGCGGGCCATCGCGGTTGCGCTTGCGCCAGTCGGCGGCGCAGCGCACAGGTGCGGCATGGCAGACGCGGTATCCGGACGGGACGAGAAAAGGGCGCAGGGCATCGCCAAGGCGCTGCTCGCCGTGCTGCTGACGCTGTTCGGGATCTGGATCAGCGCCACGTTCATCCCGTCGCTGATCTGGGCTGCGATCATCGCCATCGCGATCGATCCGCTCTACGAGCGGCTGGACCGGCGCTGGCCCGGAGGAAGCCGTACGTGGCTGCCGGCCAGCGCTACGATCCTGATCGCCGTACTGGTGCTCGCACCGCTGACCATCGGCGTCGTCGAAGCGGCCCGCGAGGCGCGCGTCGTCATTGCCTGGCTGGCCGATGCGCGGGCCAACGGGTTGGCCGAACCGGCGTGGGTCCAGCACATGCCTTTCGCGCAGGAGATATCGGGATGGTGGCAGACCAATCTCTCCACGCCCGAGGGCACGGCGCTGCAGCTCGATCGCGTGCAGGGGTCCCTGCTCGGCGGTAACTCGGCGATAGTCGGGCGGAACCTCATCCACCGCTCCGTCGTGTTCGCCTTCACCTTGCTGGCCTTGTTCTTCCTGCTGCGTGAACGGAATGAGGTCGATCGCCAGTTGCGGGCGGCAGGACGGCGGCTGTTCGGCCCGAGCGGCGACCGGATGGGCGAGCAGCTGGTGCGCTCGGTACGCGGTACGATCGACGGACTGGTCTTGGTCGGCATCGGTGAAGGCGCGGTGATGGCCGTGGTTTATCTGGTCAGCGGCGTTCCGCATCCGCTGCTTCTGGGACTGCTCACGGCGGTAGCCGCCATGATCCCGTTCGGCGCCGCGCTGATGTTCGCGATCGCCGCGCTGATGCTGATCGCGCAGAGCGCCGTCGGATGGGCCGTCGCCGTGTTCGTGATCGGCATGGTCGTGGTGGGCATCGCCGATCACTTCATCCGGCCCTTCCTGATCGGCGGATCGACGCGCCTGCCGTTCCTGTGGGTCTTGGTCGGCATTCTCGGCGGGGTCGAGAGCCTGGGCCTGCTCGGCCTGTTCGTCGGTCCCGCGACGATGGCGACGTTGATCATGCTGTGGCGCGATTATGTTCACGGCGTTCAGGGCGGCGAGGGCATGCTGCCGCCGCATAGCATGGCCGCGCAGGCCGAGATTTACCGCATACCGCCCGGCGGTCACCCGCGAAAATAGCTCTTCCCGAGCCCATGTCCCATCGGGCCATGGCCATGGCCCAGCCCCGGAGCAGCGGCCAGCGCGGCGCGGACGAATGCGCGCGCCTGCGCGATCGCATCGGCGAGCGCCATGCCGCGCGCGAGGCCGAACGCGATGCCGCTCGACAGGGTACATCCCGTTCCATGATCGTGGCGCGTGCCGATCCGCGCGTCGACCCACTGCACCTGTCCACCGTCGGGCATGATCAAGATGTCCGTCACCGCGGCGTCGGGAAGATGGCCGCCCTTCGCGAGCACGGCGCTGTCGTGCCGTTGCGCAAGGACGCGGGCGGCCGCTTCCAGCTCTGCCGCCGTATCGATCGCCCGGCCGGTGAGCACCGCCAGTTCCGGCACGTTCGGGGTGATCAGCGCCGCCCGATCCATGAGTTGCGAGAAGGTCGCGATCGCGGCGCGGTCGGCCAGCCTCGCGCCGCTGGTCGCGATCATGACCGGATCGAAGACGATGACCGGCAAGGATGCTGCCATGGCCGACACGATTTCGGCGATCTCGGGCGAACCGATCATCCCGATCTTGACGGCGTCGACGCCGATGTCGCTGACGACGGCGTCGATCTGGGCGCGGACGAGCTCGGCCGGCATGGCCATCACCTGCGTGACTCCGGTCGTATTCTGCGCCGTGACGGCGGTCACCGCCGTCATCGCGTGGCCGCCGAGCATGGTGATCGTCTTGATGTCCGCCTGAATGCCGGCGCCGCCCCCGGAATCGGAGCCCGCAATCGCCAGAATGCGCGGTATCGTCACGCGGCCTTGCGCACTGCCTCGCAGATCCGATCGACCACGGCGCCGACCAGCGATTGATCCTCGCCTTCAGCCATGACCCGAATCAGCGGCTCGGTTCCGGACTTGCGGATGACGAGCCGGCCCGTGCCGTTCAGCGCCCGCTCGGCCTCGGCGATGGTCTTCTTCACCGCTTCGTCCTCCAGCGGCTGTCCGCCCGCGAAACGGACATTCTTGAGCAGCTGCGGCAGCGGCTCGAACAGCTTCAGCAGCTGATGCGCGGGCTGCGCACGCGTCACCAGTTCGGCCAGCACCTGCAGGGCGGCGATCAGCCCGTCGCCCGTAGTGGCATGGTCGGCCAGGACGATATGCCCCGACTGCTCGCCGCCGACATTGTAGCCGCCGGCCCGCATCGCCTCCACCACGTAGCGGTCGCCGACCGGCGTGCGGTGGAGCGCGATACCCTGCCCCCACAAGAAACGCTCTAGCCCGAGATTGGACATGACCGTCGCGACGACGCCATCTCCCTTCAGTCGCTCGTCGCGTGCGGCAGCGGTGGCGATCAGTGCCATCAGCTGATCGCCGTCCACGATCTCGCCGCGATCATCCACCACGATCAGCCGGTCGGCGTCGCCGTCGAGGGCGATGCCGATGTCGGCGCGGGTCTCGATCACCTTGGCCTGCAGGGCGGCAGGCGCGGTCGATCCGACCTTGTCGTTGATGTTGGTGCCGTTGGGCGTCACGCCGATCTGGATCAGCTCCGCGCCCAGTTCCCACAGCGCATCGGGCGCCACCTTGTAGGCCGCGCCGTTGGCGCAATCGATGACGATGCGCAGGCCGTCCAGGCGGAGATGATCGGGGAAGGTCGACTTGGCGATCGAGATGTAGCGGCCCTGCGCATCGTCGACGCGCCGCGCCCGCCCGATCTGCTCGGCCGCCGCCAGCATGGGGGCTCCCTCGATCGCCGTCTCGATCGTCGCTTCGGCTTCGTCGGACAGCTTGTAGCCGTCCGGTCCGAACAGCTTGATGCCGTTGTCGGCGAAGGGATTGTGGCTGGCCGAGATCATCACGCCCAGGTCTGCGCGCATCGACTTGGTCAGCATGGCGACCGCCGGGGTCGGCATCGGTCCGACCAGCACCACGTCCATTCCCACCGAGGTGAAACCCGCCGTCAGCGCGCTCTCCATCATGTAGCCGGACAGGCGCGTATCCTTGCCGATCAGCACGCGATGGCGATGCGTGCCGCGCAGGAAGTAGCTTCCCGCCGCCTGCCCCACCTTCATCGCGATCTCCGCCGTCATCGGGCTGACGTTGGTGCGGCCGCGAATGCCGTCCGTGCCGAAATATTTCCGTGCCATGCGCTCGTCCAAATACAGGGACGCCACCTTACGCCCGATCGGGGGCGTCAGGCAAAGGCGGATGACCTAGCACTACTTTGGCAGGTTGAAGGAACTGGCTGGAATTGTCGTTGATTCTTG
>CAXTUG010000038.1:0-16406 GCA_964247375.1 uncultured Sphingomonadaceae bacterium | reverse complement strand
AAATTCAATCCGCGCGGCGGACATATTCCTGGTTGTAGACGTCGACGACGATCCGCGTGCCCGATGCGATGTGCGGCGGCACCATCACCCGCACGCCATTGTCGAGCATCGCCGGCTTGTAGGAGGACGAGGCCGTCTGCCCCTTCACCACCGCATCGGCCTCGACGATCGTCGCCTCGATCTGGTCGGGCAGCTGCACCGAGATCGGCCGCTCGTCATAGAGTTCCATCACCACGTCCATGCCGTCCTGCAGGAAGGCGGCGGCATCACCCAGCAGGTCGCGCGGCAGGCTGATCTGCTCGTAGCTCTCCTTGTCCATGAAGGTCAGCTGGTCGCCGTCCGCGAAGAGGAACTGGAAGTCCTTGGTGTCGAGGCGGACGCGCTCGACGGTCTCGGCCGAACGGAAGCGGACATTGTTCTTGCGGCCGTCGCGCAGGTTCTTCATCTCGACCTGCATATAGGCGCCGCCCTTGCCGGGCTGGGTGTGCTGGATCTTCACCGCGCGCCAGATGCCGCCTTCATATTCGATGATGTTGCCGGGACGAATGTCCACGCCGCTGATCTTCATGTGGGTCTCGCGATTGGAAAGAGCGGCGAGCCTGTAGGCGAGGAATCGCTTTCACGCCAGACCCGTCCGAATTCCCTGGCGAGAGCCGGCGTGAGCGAGCGGTAGACTGGTCCCGGCTCTCGCAGGGAACGCATGGTCAGCCGTGCGCCGTCTTCAAGATCGGGAAGGGATTGATCTCGCTTCCCTTCCACCAGCCGTCGCCGGGTGCCATGCGGTGAATCTCATAGTGCAGGTGCGGTGCCGACGGATCGGCGTCGCCGGTCGAACCGACGGTACCGATCTGCTGGCCCTGCTTGACCTGGATGCCCTCGCGCAGGTCGGCAGCGTAGCCGTCGAGGTGCGCGTAATAGTCCTGCCAGGCAGGATCGGCGCGGCGCACGTAGACTGTATGGCCGCCGTCCTTGCTCTCGAAAATCTTCTCGACCGTCCCCGCGGCGGCGGCGAGCACAGGGGTGCCGCGCGGCGCCATGATGTCGATCGCGTGATGCTGGCGGGTTCCGTCACCGCGCGCGTCGCCCCACGTGTCGGCGAGCTGGGCGGCAGCCACGCCCCTGACCGGGATGATCAGCGCGCTATCGTTCGCCTGCGTCGCCGCAGGCTGCGGCGCCGGACCATTTTCCCTGCGCACGATCAGCGCGAATGCGCCGATCGCCAGCAGGAAGAACAGGAGCAGGATGCAGCCGAGCCGGCTCATTCCTGGAAGTCCGCGGGCGTGCCGGGCTTCACCATCAGCGACAGACGCGCCGCGTCCCAGTTGCTGAGCCGAATGCAGCCGTGGCTCTCCGACCGGCCGATTGCCTCCGGCACCGGCGTGCCGTGAATGCCGTAATGCGGCTTGTCGAGGTCCATCCACACGACGCCGACCGGTCCGTTCGGCCCCGCCTTCAGCCGCTGCTTGGTGTCGGTCGACTTGGCATCCCAGAACAGCTTCGGGTTGTAGTGGAAGCTGGGCAGGTAGGACGTGCCCTGAATCTTCCAGTGGCCGATCGGCAGCGGATCGTGCGTGCTGCCCATCGTCGCCGGGAACTGTGCCACCAGCTTGTCCTGATCGTCGTAGACGCGCAGCACGCCGTCCGACTTGTCGACGACGACCTTCGCCGCCTTGGGTTGATCGGACGAGACGCTGAGCTGCGCCAGCGTCGCGCGCCACTCCGGCTTCAGCGTGTCCGGGTAGGCCGACGCCGCGGGGCGGACGTTGGGCACCTTGATTTTGGTGCCCGGCTTCATCTGCGTGTCGGGGCTGTTGAGCGCGATCAAGGTCGCCTTGGTCGTGTGGTAGCGTTCGCTCAACTCCTCCAGCGGATCGGAGTAGCCGAGCGACGGCAGCTTCGCCTGGTCCGACGGCTTCTTGGGAATGGGGCCGACGAACGGTCCCGCGAAATCGGCGGGCTCCAGCGTGATCTCGATCACACCCGGCGTGTCGCCATAGGCGCGCAGCGCCTCGGCCGTATCCTGGTCCAGCTGTCCGGTAACCTTCACGCCGCGGGACTCCTGAAACCCCTTCAGCGCCTTGGTCAGCGATATGCCGCTCCGGCCGTCGACCACGCCCGGCGCGAAGCCGATACGGTCGAGCAGCACCTGGGTCGTAAGGGTCTGCAGATCAGGTCCAGCGGATTTCGCAGGCGCCGCCTGCGCATTCGTGCCTGCGATGGTCAGTACCAGGCCCAATGCCAGAGCTTCAATCCGCTTCACGCCACGCCACCTCGTAATCGTTCTTGGTGGGAAATGAACGCGGCGGAGCGGCTTTCTTTCCGTCCTTCTCCCCCCTCAGCCGGCGGTGCTCCGCTCCAGCGTGGCGGCGAACGCGCGTACGGCGGCAGCTTCTCCCTCCACCGCGTTCCAGACGGCGCCGCACACGGCCAGGAAGTCGGCACCGGCGGCGACCAGCGGCGCGGCGTTGGCGGGCGTGATGCCGCCGATCGCGACGCAGGGCAATTCGAACAGCGTCGTCCACCAGCCCAGGATCGACGGATCGGGATGATGCCGCACCTCCTTGGTGGTGGTCGGAAAGAAGCTGCCGAATGCGACATAGTCGGCGCCGGCCTCGCCCGCTTCCATCGCCAGATGACGGCTGTGGTGGCAGGTCACGCCGATCTGCGCGGACGGTCCTAGCAGCGCCCGCGCCTCGCGTGGATCGCCGTCCCCCTGGCCCAGGTGCACGCCATCGGCGCCGAGCCGCTTGGCAAGGCTCACGCTGTCGTTGACGATGAACGCGATCTCGCGATCGGCGCTTCGGGGGTGCTGGGGCTCCGCAAGTCGCGCGCGGGGGTGCTCGTCCTGGCTTTTCCGGCGCTGCTGCACGCCCGCGACCGGCCCGGCGTCTGCAGCCGTCGCCAGCCGGTCGGCGAAGCCATCGTCGATCGCCGGCGGCGAGATCAGGTAGAGCTGGCACGCCGGACGCGGTTGCCGCTCGAACCGCTCCGAAAAACCCGGATCGAGATCGGTCTCGTCATCCGGAATGTCCTCGCCCTCGAACTCGCCCATCGCCTGTCCCTTCGGCGACGGGCCTTTCAGCGCTCCGTGGCCGCCGTCAAGCCGTGCGGGTGTTCGGGTGGAGATCGAGTGCGGCGAGCAGCGCTACCGGATCGTCCAGCTTGTGTGCCACCGTGCTGATGTTGCGCCGGCGCAGCGTCTCCGGTTTGGTCAGGTCGAGCACGACGTTCGGCCACGTGGCGAGCGCCAGGTTGGCGACGTCCTTGCGCTTGAGTGCCGCGGCATCCCAGCTTGCCCGGGCGCCGGCGATCCGGTCCACGGAGATAGGAGTCATCCGTCCGCAAGCGTAATCGGCCGGCTCCGGATGTCGCGCAACAATCTGAGCAGCACACCTAGCATCGAAACAGTGCCGCGATGATGGGCGAAGTCGGCTGGCGGTGCCGGGCTCACACCTTGCTTGTAGAGGCGTGGTAGATTTCGTCGATGGCCGCGGCGAGCGCGGCGTCGAACTCGGCGTCGCTCATGCCGTACCGCAGCTCTTCGACCAGCGCGCGCGAGAAGCTGGCGATCATGCCGTGATTCTCGGCCAGCTTCGCACAGGCCTCGGTGCGCGAGAAACCGCCGGAGAGCGCCACGACGCGGACCACGCGCGGGTGCACGATGAGGGGGGCGTACAGATCGGGCTGCACCGGAATGCTGAGCTTCAGCATGACCTGGCGATCCGGTCTGAGCGCGTCGAGGCCCTTGGCGAGTTCGTCGCGCAGGACGGCCTCGGCCTCCGCCCGCTCGGCGCTCTTGATCAGCGCTTCTGGCTCCAGAATCGGCACGAGCCCGTGCGCGCTGATCCGCTCGGCCAATTCGAACTGCTGCTCGACGGCGCGCGCGATCCCGCTCCTGGAGGCGAGGTTCACGACCGAGCGCATCTTGGTGCCGAAAATGCCGAGACCGACCGCGCGCTCCAGCAGCGGGTCGAGATCCGGGATCGGCTTCATCAGCTGGACACCGTCCGCTTCCGTCTCCAGGCCCTTGTCGACCTTCAGGAACGGCACCACGCCGCGCTCCTGCCACAGGTAGGTCGGCACCTTCTGCCCCTCGGCCTCACCGTCCATCGTCTTCTCGAACAGGATGGTGCCGATCACCTTGTCGCCGGTGAAGGACGGCGCGGTGATGATGCGCACCCGCATCTGGTGCATCAGTTCGAACATCGCCGCATCGCCATGATAGGCGCTATCGGGAATACCATAGGCACGCAGCGCCCCTGGCGTCGAGCCGCCGCTCTGGTCGAGCGCGGCGATGAAGCCGGGCTTGTCGCGCATCTGGGCCAGCATGGTCGCGTCGGTCATCAAGTCCTCCTCATGGCGCAGGCCGCGCTTAGCCGCGTGCACCGCCCGTCACAAATTAGGACAGGGCTGACGTTATTGGAAATGAGCAACGCCTGCACTTGCCCCGCCAAAAGGCCGTTCCCCGACGAAAGTCGGGGTCCAGCTCTCCAGATGACGCGCGCGATAGCGCGCCCGTGCTGCCGCATGAATTTCCATAAGCTGAGCCCAGCATGCGTTGGGGACGGGATTGGGCGAACTTCAGCCCCTGGTCAGCGCCTCGACGCCCGGCAGCGGCTTGCCTTCCATCCACTCCAGGAAAGCTCCGCCGGCAGTCGAGACGAAGCTGAACTGGTCGGCCACGCCGGCATGGTTGAGCGCTGCGACCGTGTCGCCGCCGCCAGCGACCGAGACCAGCCCGCCCGACTGGGTCAGCGCCGCTGCCGTGCGTGCCAGCGCCACCGTCGCCGTGTCGAACGGCGGCGTCTCGAACGCGCCGAGTGGGCCGTTCCACACGAGCGTGCGGCAGGTCTTGATCGCGTCGCCGAGCGCCTCGACCGCGGCGGGACCGACGTCGAGGATCATCTCGTCCGCCGCGACCTCGTGCACGTTGATCGTGCGTGTCGGCGGATTGGCGCGGAACTCCTTGGCGACCACCACGTCATAGGGCAGGTGCACGGTGCAGTCCGCCCGGTCCGCCGCCTCCATGATCTCGGTGACGACATCCTTCAGGTCGTGCTCGCACAGCGATTTGCCGACGTCGACGCCGCGTGCGGCGAGAAACGTATTGGCCATGCCGCCGCCGATGATCAGGTGGTCGACCTTGCTGACGAGGTTCTTGAGCACGTCGAGCTTGGTCGAGACCTTGGCGCCGCCGACCACCGCCGCCACCGGGTGCTGCGGTGCGCCGAGCGCCTTCTCCAGCGCGTCCAGCTCGGCCTGCATCGATCGGCCGGCGAAGGCCGGCAGAATGTGGGCCACGCCCTCGGTCGAGGCATGGGCGCGGTGCGCGGCGGAGAAGGCGTCGTTCACGTAGAGGTCGCCCAGCTTCGCCATCGCCTGCGCGAGCGCCGGATCGTTCTTCTCCTCGCCGGCGTGGAAGCGCGTATTCTCCAGCACGGCGATGTCGCCGGGCTGCATCTCCGCGATCGCCGCCGCCGCCGTGTCGCCGACGCAATCGTCGACGAAGGGGCCGCCGCGGCCCCGCCCGTGGCCCCGCGGCGGGGGCACCCGCGCCAGGCGCTTGTCGGGAGTGCGCGCGCATTGCGGCCGCCCCAAATGCGCCAGCACCAGCACGATCGCACCGCGGTCCGCCAGTTCGGCGATGGTCGGAGCGGCGGCACGCAGCCTGGTGTCGTCGGTGACGCGCGCGCCATCCATCGGCACGTTCAGGTCCTCGCGCACCAGCACGCGCTTGCCGGTCACGTCGCCCATGTCGTCCAGCGTCCTGAAGCTGCTCATCGATCGATCCTCACGTCCTCGCCAACCCTGATCGCGCCGCCCTCGACGACGCGGGTGGTGACCCCGCCCCGCCAGTGCGGCAGCAATGCCGCCTTCAATCCCGGCGCCACCTCCTCCATGCGCGAGCATGGATCGCACTCGCCGGTCACCTCGAGCACCAGGCCAGAGCCGAAGACGATCCGCGCTCCCGTCGTCTCCTCCAGCGCCAGGCCTTCCACCAGCAGGTTGACC
Source organism: uncultured Sphingomonadaceae bacterium (assembly GCA_964247375.1). Classification (GTDB taxonomy): domain Bacteria; phylum Pseudomonadota; class Alphaproteobacteria; order Sphingomonadales; family Sphingomonadaceae; genus Sphingomonas_I. Next base: position 10,394 of record CAXTUG010000038.1, on the reverse strand, counting down.
CGCCGCTGCTCCCACGAGACGCGCGCGCCCAGGTCGGCCAGCGCCTGCTGCCAGGCTTCGCGCGCCATCACCGTCACCTGGCGCTTGTTGCGCCCCGGCTTGAGGCTGCCGCGAAAGTCGCCCTGCACGCCTTCGGCGACGGTCACCTGTACGTGATCGAGCGTCTCCATCGGTCCGCGCGGCCGATCGTGGCGCGCAATGCCGAGGAGACGTCCGGCAATCCCCTCCGTCAGAGCAGCTTGCCCATAGCGCCGGCGGTGTCGACCATGCGGTTGGAGAAGCCCCACTCATTGTCGTACCACGACAGGACGCGCACCAGCTTGCCCTCCAGCACCGCCGTCTCGAGACTGTCGACCGACGACGAGTGGCTGTCGCCGTTGAAGTCGATCGAGACCAGCGGATCGGTGACATATTGCAGGATGCCCTTGAGCGGCCCGTTCTCCGCTGCGGCCTTCAGCGCACCGTTCACCTCGTCCACGCTGGTGTCGCGCTTGGGCTGGAAGGTCAGGTCGACGACCGAGACGTTCGGCGTCGGCACGCGGATCGCCGAGCCGTCCAGCCGGCCCTTGAGTTCCGGCAGCACCTCACCGACGGCGCGCGCGGCGCCGGTCGTGGTCGGGATCATCGACATGGCGGCGGCACGCGCGCGGCGCATGTCCTTGTGGATCTGGTCGAGGATCTTCTGGTCGTTGGTGTAGCTGTGCACGGTCGTCATCAGCCCGCGCTCGATCCCGATCGTGTCGTTCAGCACCTTGGCGATCGGCGCCAGGCAGTTGGTGGTGCACGACGCGTTGGAGACGATCTTGTGGTCGGCGGTCAGCTTGTCGTCGTTGACGCCGTAGACCACGGTCAGGTCGACGCCCTTGGCCGGGGCCGAGACCAGCACCTTCTTCGCGCCCGCCTCCAGATGCTTGCCGGCAGTCTCGCGGTCGGTGAAGAAGCCGGTGCACTCCAGCGCGATGTCGATGTTGTCGGCAGCGTGCGGCAGCCGGGCCGGATCGCGCTCGGCCGTGACCTTGATGTGCTTGCCGTCGACGACGAGGTCGTTGCCCTCGGCATGGACGTCGCCCTCCCACGTGCCGTGCACGCTGTCGCGCTTGAACAGGAGCGCGTTGGAGGCTGCGTCGGCAAGGTCGTTGATCGCCACCAGCTCCAGCCCGCAGTCCGGACGCGAGAGGATCGCGCGTGCGACCAGGCGGCCGATGCGTCCAAAGCCGTTGATCGCAACCCGTACCGCCATGTCGTGAGCTCCTGTTGGGAAAGTGCTGGGGATGAAGCGCGCTCCCTTTGTCCGGTGTGGCCGAAAGCGTCAACAGGTAGCGGTGGCGGCGGCTACTGCGTCCGACCTGACCGAATGTTGCGAACACCGTCAGGGCATGGAAACTATCCTTGCTCCTCCTGGCGGCAGGCGACGATGTGCCGGCGAGAGGGAAGCGATCACGATCGTCTCGCCGTGCACGGAGCGCGACCAGCCCCGTTGCCACTGCCCCTTCCCCGTCTTAAGGCCTGGATCATGTCGGAAGAGGCCCTCGCCACCGCTACCGCGCGGCTCGAACGTGCGCTCGGCCGGATCGAGCGCGCCGTCGTCGCCCGGGAGAATGCCGGAACGGGGATCGCCGAAGCCTATGCCCTGCTGGAGGAACGGCACACGACGCTGCGAGCCCGCGTGCAGGACATGATCGACAAGTTGGACGGACTGATTGCGGACGAGGGCGGTCGCTGATGGCGCAGGTGACGCTCAACGTCGGCGGACGCGTCTACGATCTGGCCTGCCGCGACGGCGAGGAGCCGCGGCTGGAAATGCTGGCGCAAATGCTCGACGCCAAGGCGCGCGATGCGGTCGAGGTGGTCGGCAATACCAACGAGGCACGTCAGCTGCTGCTCGCCGGGCTGCTGATGGCGGACGAACTCAGCGACGTCCGCGCCGGAGCGCCCGATCCCGGCAAGGAAGCGCTGACGCGCACGATCGACCAGCTCGCGGCACGGATCGAATTGCTGGCGCAGCGACTTGAGCACGGCGCGTCCAGCGCCTAGATAGCAAGGTGGTGGGTACTGCTCGATACGATCCTCGAACATCCCTGAGGCGATTCATCATCCAAGGGAGCTGTCCCTGTCCGGGTCCTGGCCCGAGATACATGGTTCCCACCTGACGTTTACGGCGTCAGTGGATTTCCGGAAAACGGTCATGGCGGTCCCACCACCCACCCCCGATCCTGCGAAGATCGCGCTGCGTGACACGTTGCGGGCGCGGCGCACGTCGTACGTCGCGGCACTGGGTGAGGACGGCGTCCGCACCGCGTCGGAGGCTGCGGCCCGCCACCTGCTGGATCATATTCCCGCGGGCGCGACCATATCGCTCTACATCGCCATGCAGGATGAGCTCGATCCCGAGCCGCTGGCGACGGCGCTGCACGAACAGGGGCACGCGGTCGCCATGCCCGCCCTGTTCGACGGCACCACCATGCGTTTCCTGGCATGGCAGCCCGGCGATGCGCTGGAGCGCGGCCCGATGCGGCTGCACCAGCCGCTCGGCACGCAGCCGGAGCGGGCCCCGGACCTGATCGTCGCGCCGCTGCTCGGCTTCGACCGCACGGGCAACCGCGTCGGCTATGGCGCCGGACACTATGATCGCGCCTTCCAGCAGTTCGCCGGCGCACGGCGGGTCGGCTTCGCCTGGGCGATGCAGGAGGTCGCCCGCATACCGCACGACCCTTGGGACGTGCCGCTGCATGCGGTCGCGACCGAGCAGGGCTTTATTCCGCTGTGAAGCCGACCTGGCGCAAGCCCGCCGGCATGGGACTGATCCTGCTGCTGATCACCGTCTGGACGGCACTGGTCGTCGACCAGGCCGATCATATCGGCGCTCTGCCCTGGCCGCTGCAGGCGCTGGTCTACTGCGTCGCCGGGATTGCCTGGATCGCGCCACTGAAGCCCCTTCTGTTCTGGATGGAGCATGGGCGCTGGCGACCGTGAAGAATCTCGGGTGAGACGGGTCGCGTTGGCTGTTCCTTAATACCTCCCTGCTACACACACCGCCATGAGCGAACTGGTCTCCGACGATACCTGGCGGCGCCTGTACGACGGCATCGCGCGCGTCTTGCTCGACAATCGGCTGGAGCCGACCCCGACCAACTACGCCCTCGCCCATCGCTACCTGACCGCGCAGGACCGTGCGTTCAACGGCTCGGTCGAGCGCGCCATGCAGCAAGGCGGCCTGTCGGCGGCATCCGCCGCGGCGATGATCGCCGAGCGCTCGGTCGAGCTCTCCGCCGCCGACCTGCAGGTCATGGTCGCCGACGCGCAGGCGCGGCTGAGCGAAGTCGGGGAGATCGTCTCCATCTCCCGCGAAGTCGCCACCGACTATGGTCAGGCGCTCGCCAGCAACGCTGCCGAACTGGAGGCTGGCGCCGCTCCTTCCACGATCGTCCATACGCTCATGGGCCTGACCCATTCGATGATCGACCGCACCCGCGGCGTCGAGGAGCAGTTGCGCGTCGCCTGCGAGGAGATTCGCCAGCTGCGCGACAGCCTGAGCGAAGCGCAGGACGCCGCCAACCAGGACGCGCTGACCGGACTTCCCAACCGCCGCGCGCTCGACACGCGGCTCGCAGCGGCGACGGAATCGGCGAAGGAGACCGGCCGCCCGTTCGCCATCGCGATCTGCGACATCGACCATTTCAAGGCGTTCAACGACCGCTACGGTCACCAGATCGGCGACGAAGTCATCAAGTTCGTCGCCACCAGCCTCGCCAATGGCGGCGAGCGGCTGTTCGCGGCCCGTTACGGCGGCGAGGAGTTCGTGGTGCTGTTCGAGGGATCGAGAGCCAAGCAGGCCGGTGCCGAGGTGGATCGCATCCGCGCCGCGATCGGCGCGCGCGACCTCAAGATCAACGCCACCGGCCAGACGCTCGGCCGGCTGACCTTCTCCGCCGGCGTGGCCGAACTCGCCACCGACGACGAGGGCTCCTCGTCGATGCTGAAGCGCGCCGACGTGGCGCTGTACGAAGCGAAGCGGGCGGGCCGCAATCGGGTGATCGTCGGCTGAATTAAGCTGTCTCGCTCCGGGCGGGTATGAAACGAACTTTGCCGTTGCCCCGGCCTGCGCCGGGAAACGCAAGCGCGATGATCTATGCTAATGTAGATTTCTGGATCGGCGCCAAGAGATGGCGCGAGTGACGGGGCTCGAACCCGCGACCTCCGGCGTGACAGGCCGGCGCTCTAACCAACTGAGCTACACCCGCATGGCCCTCCTCCTTGCGGAGCTTCCTTGCGGAGACGCGCCGACTAGAGACGGTCGCGGGGGCTGTCAACCGCCTGCGAAGGATCGGGATGCAAAGTTGTGGATGCTTCCGCCACCGGGCTGGTGAGGGTGCCCTCTTCGAACAGGAAACCGGCAATGTCCGGCGTGCCGGCGGCATCCATCACGGTCTTGCCGATGATCAGGATCGGCACCGCCAGCAGCGCGCCGACCGGTCCCCACACCCAGCCCCAGAAGCTCAGCGAGACGAGGATCAGCAGCGGATTGATCGTCAGTCGCCGCCCGACCAGCGCGGGCGTGATGATGTTCGATTCGATCAGGTGGCAACCGACGAAGGTCGCCACCGGCAGCGCCGCATACCAGGCGTCGCGGAACACCATCAATCCGCCGAGCGCCAGCAGCAGCGCCGCCATGATCGGGCCGAGATAGGGCATATAGTTGAACAGCGCCACGATCCCGCCCCACATCAGCGGATCGGGCAGGCCGATCAGCCAGAAAGCTCCGGCGACGAGCAGGCCCAGGCTGATGTTGATGAGAGTGATGGTCGACAGATAGGCCGAGGTCGCGTCCACCATGTCCTGGATCACGCGCGCGGTGGTGAGCGCGCTGGTGAAGCTGCCCCGGTTGGTGATCGTCTGCCGCCGCATGCGCGTCCAGCCGGACAGGAAGAAGTAGACCACCAGCACCGCGAAGAACATCTGCAGCACCGCTACCGGCGCCGAGCTCGCCACCACGTCGAGCAGCGACGTCGGCTTGCCGATCGACACCACCATCTCGCGCGACGAGCGGCGGATGAAGGTGGCCTGGGTATTGTTCACGAAGCGGTCGAGACTGTTATATACTTCCAGCAGCGGCCGGAGATTATGGCGGATGCGATTGACCCGCTCGGGCAGCAGCGCGAACCAGCCCGACGCCGGCACGATGATCGCAGCCACCGCCGCGTTCGCACCGCCGATGAACACGCCGATGCACAGGAAGGCGGCCAGCGGCGACGGCACCCGCCGGCGCTCGAACCATTCCAGCATCGGGACGAGCGCGATCGCTATCACCAGCGCCGCCGTCACCGGCAGGAAGAAGGCCGCACCGGCCTGCAGCGCGAACGGCAGCGCGATCGCGATGCCCAGGCCGGCAAACAGGGCGATCGCGGCGAGCAGGCGGTCACGGCGCAGCGCTTCTACGGCGCGGCCGGACAAGATGCCCTGGAGAAAAGAAGAGCTGGGCCGTTCCTCCACGTCGCCTCCCCCGCGAATCGCCTGCGCGCCGCGCTGTTGCCGTTAATGCCGCAAACCTGCGCTGAACGGGAGAGAATCGCGCCCCGGCGAATGAACTTCCATCGGATTGATGCGGTCATGATACGGCATGAACCCGAAATTCGGCTCACCCCACCCTGCCGACGAAACGATTCATCGTGGATGATTTGACGTGCGGAGAAGCACGTCCGACAGCGGCCGCCGCTTAAAGGTCGCAAGGGCAAGCGTACCCGTCCTGCCGACAAGACGTAAAACACGCCGCCGTCGCTTTGTGTTCCGCGACGGTCAGGCGGTTTCGCGCATGCGCAAGAGTTCTGAATGTTCGACAAGCGTCCCTTCACGCTTGCTACAGGCAAGGGAGCATTGCTGGCTCTGTCCTGTTCCCTGCTCTCGGCGTCCGGCAGCTCGGCTGCGGAACTGGTCGCCGGATCCCCGCTCCTCACCTATGATCTGAGCGCCACGAATCCTGCTCCTGCTGCCGACGCGCAGGACGGCGATACCGCGCAATCCTCGTCCCAGGCCGCTGCCGTCGACGGCGCTTCGGTCGAGTGCATGGCCAAGGTCATACTGCACGAGGCCGCCAACCAGCCGCGACCCGGCAAGGTCGCGGTGGCCGAGACGCTGGTCAATCGGCTGAAGGCCGGCCGTTTCGGCACTTCCATCTGCGAAGTGGTCAATCAGAAGGGCCAGTATTTCCGCATTGCCGGCTTCCGCCCGCGCCGCGACACCGACGGCTGGCAGGAAGCGGTCGAGGTCGCGCACGAAGTGCTCGCGGGCCAGTCGACTCCGGTTGCCCCCGGCGCGATGTTCTTCCGCGCTTCCTACGCACCGGCCAATTCCTTCTTCCGCACCCGCCAGCGCGTGGCGACCGTCGGGGCACACGTCTTCTACCGCTGATCGTCCGGATCGCTGTTCTCGCGCTCAACTGAAATGCCGTGCGCGTGGAAGCGGGCTGCCTCGGCCTGCTTCCACGCGTCGTGAATCGCGTCGCGCGGGCGGCCGATGCCGACCGCCTGTGCGATCGCGACCCACTCGTCGGCCCAAACCGCAGCCTGCGCCTGAAGGGGACTCGGCGGCCGATCGTCGATCCAGTCGCGCAACGATACCGCGTTGGCGCACAACAGGAACAGGGTGGCGATGACGATCGCGCCCGTCGTCCAGCCGAGGCCCGGCTCCTCCAGCGGCGCTGCGGGCAGATCAATCGGCGACGGTGTTTCCTGCGGCACGGATTACCTCCCGAAAATTGAGACGCAATGACGAGGCGAAGTCAGAAGCATCCTAGAACTGATAGTAGATGAAGGGTGCAACCCCCTCGAAACGCATGGCATCGATGATCAGGATCGCGACGCCGACGCCGAGACCAAGCGCCCAGGCCGGCAGCAGCCGCAGCCGCAAGGCGAGCCGCTGGCCGAGGTCTGCAGGCGTGAAGTGGATCGCCATGCCGAAGAGGATGAGCACGCAGGCGAGCGGCGTGAGCTGTGCGCTGACGGAGGTGCTGGCGCCCAGACCGGCCAGATAGGCGACCGCCGCGTCGAAACTCTCGGCCCGGAAGAAGATCCAGCCGACCACGACGATGTGAAAGGTGAGCAGAATGGCGATGAGCTCCGGCAGGTGCGGGAAGTTCTGGGGACGGAAGCGATCCCAGATGCGCTCCAGCACCAGCACGCCGCCGTGCAGCCCGCCCCAGATGACGAAGGTCCACTTGGCGCCGTGCCACAGCCCGCCGAGCAGCATCGTCGTCAGCAGGTTGACGCATTGGCGCGCGAAACCGCGGCGGTTGCCGCCCAGCGCGCCGATATACAGGTAGTCGCGCAGCCAGCTCGACAGGCTGATGTGCCAGCGCCGCCAGAAATCCTGCAGCGATGTGGCACGGTACGGCTGATTGAAGTTGAGCGGAAAGCGGTAGCCGAGCAGGGCCGCGATGCCGATCGCCATGTCGCTGTACGCCGAGAAGTCGCAGTAGATCTGGACCGCATAGCCGTAGGCGCCGGCGAGCAGGTCTATCCGCGAGTGGGCGGCGGGATCGAAGAAGACCGGGTCGACCAGACCGGTCGACAGTTCGGAGGCGACCACCGCCTTCTTGAACAGCCCCCACACGATCAGCACCAGCCCCATGCTCGCCATGTCGCGCGTGAGCCGCGGACTCTCCGAAAACTGCGGCAGCAGATCGGACCCGCGCACGATCGGACCCGCGACCAGATGCGGGAAGAAGGACATGAGCAGGGTCACGTCGAGCAGCTTTGCCGGCGCCAGCCGTCCGGCATGGACGTCCGCCAGGTAGGACATGCCCTGGAACGTGAAGAAGGAGATGCCGACCGGCAGCACCACCTGCATCAGCGGCAGGTCGCGGGCGAAGCCGACCAGGCGCAGCAGGTCGCCCAGTTGCTCGACGAAGAAGCCGTAATATTTGAAGAAGCCGAGAACGGCGAGGTTGCAGGCGATGCCCGCGACCAGGATCGCCTTGCGCGTCCTTACGTCGCTTGGGGGCTGCCGCCAGATCAGCGCCGCCGCTCCCCAGTTGAGGAGAGCCGAACCGATCAGCAGCGCCACGAAGCGCCAGTCCCACGCGCCGTAGAACACCCAGCTGGCGACCAGCAGCAGGATCTTGCGCCACTCGTTGGAGCCGCTCGCCGACCACACGACCACGAACACGAGGAGAAAGAACAGCCCGAAGCTGAGCGTCGGAAAGAGCATCGATCAGCCGTCTTCCCGGTGGCGAGTATTTGACGAAGCGCTCACCGCGCCGCTGCCTTGTCGAGATCGTCCTGCAGGCGGGCCGCGAGTTCGCGGCCGCCGGCCTGCGTGTAGTGGACGTAGTCGCCGCGCATCAGCGGCGGACTGGCATGGACCCAGCGGTCGGCGGTGCAGCGCCCGCCCATCCGCGCCTCCCAGTCCCAGAAGGCGACGTTCAGCTGGGCGGCGACGCGGCGCTGGACGTCGCGGACGGCTTTCAGCCCGGCCGGTGGGAACAGCGAGCCGCGCGCGGTGCCGGTGGCGGGCTGTACCGGCACCGCCGGGGCCGTCGGCGCGGGCGACGGCTGCGGCGTGTCGCTGGAGGTCATGCCGATGCTGCTGCGCAGCCGGTCCATGATCGACGCGATCACGCCGGGTTGCGGCTGGCTGGCCGGCACGGCTGGCGGCACGCCGCAATCGGCTGAAGGACCGTCGGCGGCGTTGGTGCGCAGCTCCGCGCGGCGGGTGAGCGCGTCCGGCGCACCCAGCAGCAGGATAGGCACGTTGCCCGCCAGCCGGCGCACGCGGCCGATCTGGGTGCGCAGCGTCACCTCATATTCGAAGTCGCTGACCCGCGGCGCGAAGCCCTCGTTGGTGCCGAACGCCAGCACGATCAGGTCGGGCCGGTAATTGGCCAGTTCCTCGGTCAGCACCGCATCGCTCGTCCGCGTCCAGTGCAGCAGTTGCGATCCCACGACGCCGAGATTGGAGAGTGCCACCCCGCCGCGGTCGCGGAACGTCGCCCACGATGTCAGCACCACCCGCCCGTTCGTGGTGGTGAGATCGGCGCTGTTCGTCGGCGCGTCCAGCCTGATCGTGCGGCACTCGGGCCGCTCCGTCGCCGAGTTCATCGAGAAGGTGACGCTCTGGCTGCCTGCGCGCAGCAGCAGCTGCCCCGCGCCCGGCCGCACGATGCCGCAGACGGTGAAGCGGTCGAACATCTCGGTCGGCTCGGCGGCGAGCGCCATCGATGCGCCGTCGGCCTGGCTGGTGAGCGTGAAGGCACTCAGCCCCAGCGGCGGCGACGGCTGCGACCAGGTCGCGCCGAAATCGCTCGCCACCGTCCATCCCGGCGACATGGTGACGGTGATGCCGTGCGTGATGTAGCCGTCGAACGGCCGGCCCGGCGGCAGCACGCCGCGCCCGGCCGCGCCGTAGCGGCGCTGCAGCAGGTCGCGCCAGGCGCCGGTGATGGCGTCGCCGGCCGTATGGCTGTCGCCGATCTGCAGGATGTGGACCGGCCGCACGGTCGCATGCGCCAGCCTGGCGAAGAAGGGGCGCAGCGCCTCGCCGTCGCACAGGCCACCGGTGCAGCTGGCCGACATGGCGAGCGCCGCGAGCGCGATCATCCGGCATCGTCCGGCTGGTCGATCTTGGCCGCGGCGATGCTGGACCGAATCCGCGCCGCGAGGCCCTTGGTGACGTGGATATAGCCGTTCATCGACATGTGGACGCCATCGCCGGCGCGGAACAGCCGGGGCGTGCCGTCCGCATCCTGGTAATAGGCCTCGTAACGTCCGTCGCTGTCGGTGGTGAGCGGCCGGATGTCGACGAACGGCACGTCGAGCCGCGCCGTCAGCGCGCGGTAAAACTCGTTCATCGCGTGCGCGTCGGCATCGAAGCCGGGATCGCGCATGACCGGCAGGCCGACCCAGTAGACGGTCGCGCCGTGCCGGCGCAGCATGGCGACATAAGCTTCGACCCGTGCGCCGATCACCTTCTGCCAGAAGCTGCTCATCAGCGCGCCGCAATGTCCGCCGTCGCACACGCCCTGCGCGTCGTTCGCGCCGAACGCGATCACCGCCACGTGGAGCGGTCCGTCGCCGATCTGCTCGTCGTCATGCTGTTCGAGGTCGAGGCGGCGATAGCGGGTGAAGCCGGTCGACTGCTGCGAATATTTGTCGACGCGGAAGCCTGCGCTGGCCGGCAGCAGGCGATAGAGCGCGCTGTAGACGCCGTCGCCGAAACTGTCGCCGAAGATGCCGACATGGATCGCGTCGCCCGCGCGTGCCGTGTCGGCCAGCTGCGGCGAGACCTGATCCGGTGCCGGCGGCGCGGACGGTGCGGCGTCCTGCACGACCGCCTTCGCCTTGGCGCCGGGCACCGGCGCGGCTTCGGGCGCTGCGGCCGCGGTGGGCGGGGGCGGCGCGACG
>CAXTUG010000037.1:0-16745 GCA_964247375.1 uncultured Sphingomonadaceae bacterium | reverse complement strand
ACGGTGTAAGAAGTCAAGGGCATCACCGCTCGCTCAGATAGTAGCGATCGGTCGCATTCAGCGCATCGTCCAACGCGTACACCATCGGCTGCCCGGTCGGAATCTCCAGACCGGCAATCTCCTCGTCCGAGATGTGCGACAGGTGCTTGACCAGCGCCCGCAGCGAATTGCCGTGGGCGGAGATCACGACCCGCTTGCCCGCCCTCAGCTCCGGCGCGATCCGCGCCTCCCAGTAGGGCAGCACCCGCGCGATCGTGTCCTTCAAGCTCTCGGTATGCGGAATGGCGATGCCGCTGTAGCGCCGATCGTTGGTCAGGTCGAAATCGCCGCCGCTCTCCTGCGCCGGCGGCGGTATGTCGAACGAGCGGCGCCAGATCTTGACCTGGTCCTCGCCATGCCTGGCTGCCGTCTCCGCCTTGTTCAGCCCGGTCAACCCGCCGTAATGGCGCTCGTTGAGCCGCCAGTCCTTCTCCACCGGCAGCCACAGCCGTCCCATCGCTTCCAGCGCCAGGTTGAGCGTCTTGATCGCGCGCGTCTGCAGGCTGGTGAAGCAGAGATCGAAATCGAGGCCCCGGGCGGCCATCAGTTCGCCCGCCTGCCGCGCCTCCTCGATTCCCTGTTCGGTCAGGTTCACGTCCCACCAGCCGGTGAAGCGATTCTCGAGGTTCCAGGCGGACTGGCCATGACGGATGAGGACGAGCGTCGGCATGGTCGGTGGCGGCTCCCTGGCTGTTTCGCCGCCCAATAGCGGGCGGATCGGCGAGCGTCACCCCTGCAGGACATGTCTGCTTGCAACGCCGCGGCGGCTGACGCACCTGTTCCCGACACCAAGAAGGGGATCAGCATGCGCCTGTCACGCTTTCTGCTCGGCGGTACCGCCCTGCTTGCCGCCGCCTCGACCATGGCGGCCAGGCCGCTCGATCAGGCCGCGCTGGAGGTGAAGTTCGATGCCAGCATCAGCTCCGCCGACCAGCTCGAATGGCTGAAGACGATGTCGTCCGCACCGAACCATGTCGGCTCCCCGCACGACAAGGCCAATGCCGATTACATGCTGGGCCTGTTCAAGTCCTGGGGATGGGACGCGCACATCGAGACGTTCCAGGTCCTCTATCCGACGCCGGTCTCCACCACGGTCGAGCTGGTCGCGCCGGAGCATGTCCCGCTCGGCGGGCAGGAGCCGCCGGTGCCCGGCGACGACACGTCGACCAACACCGCCGGCGCGCTGCCGCCCTATGTCGCCTTCCAGGGCGACGGCGACGTCACCGCCGACCTGGTCTACGTCAACTTCGGCATGCCGGAGGATTACAAGGCGCTCGCGCGGCGCGGCATCGACGTCAAGGGCAAGATCGTCATCGCCCGCTACGGCGTCGGCTGGCGCGGGCTGAAGCCGCTGCTGGCGCAGTGGCACGGTGCCGCCGGCTGCATCATCTACTCCGATCCGGCGCAGGACGGCTATGCCAGGGGCGACGTCTATCCGAAGGGCGGGATGCGGCCGCCCTTCGCGGTCCAGCGCGGATCGGTGATGGACATGCCGATCTATCCCGGCGATCCGCTCACGCCGAACATTGGCGCCACCGCCGACGCCAGGCGGCTCGACCGTGCCGACGTTCCGACCATTCTCAAGATTCCGGTCCTGCCGATGTCCTACGGCGATGCGGCCAAGCTGCTGGAGCGGCTCGGCGGACCGGTGGCGCCGACCTCGATGCGCGGCAGCCTGCCCTTCGCCTACCACTTCGGCGGCGACGGCAGGACGCAGGTCCACCTGGCGGTGAAGTCCGACTGGTCGCTCAAGCCGGTCTACGACGTGATCGCCACGATCAAGGGCTCGGTCTATCCCGATCAGTGGGTGCTGCGCGGCAACCATCATGACGCCTGGGTGATGGGCGCGTCCGATCCGCTCTCCGGCAACGTTGCGATGATGTCGGAAATGAAGGCGATCGGCGGCCTGCTGAAGCAGGGCTGGCGGCCCAAGCGCACCCTCGTCTACGCCAGCTGGGACGGCGAGGAGCCGGCCCTGCTCGGCTCGACCGAGTGGGCGGAGCAGCATGCCGACGAGCTGAAGCGCAAGGCGGTCATCTACGTCAATTCGGACAATAACGGCCGCGGCTTCCTCAATGCCGAGGGCAGTCACGATTTCCAGCATCTCGTCAACCAGGTCATGGCCGACGTGCGCGATCCGGAGACCGGCGCCACCGTTGCGGAGCGTGCCCGCGCCGGCATCCGCGTCGGCGCCTACGAAGGCGAGAAGACCGACCCGCGCGAACTCAAAGCGGCCGAGACGGGCGGCGACCTGCCGCTCGGCGCGCTCGGCTCCGGCTCCGACTATTCGGCCTATCTGCAGCATCTCGGCCTGCCCGCGCTCGATCTCGGCTTCGGCGGCGAGGATGAGGCCGGCGGCGTCTACCACTCGCTCTACGACAGCTTCCACCACATGACGACCTTCGACGATCCCGGTCTGAAATACGGTGCGGCGCTGTCCAAAGTGGCGGGCCGCGTCATGCTGCGCATCGCCGATGCGGATACGCCGCCGATGCGCTTCGGCGACTTCGCCGACACCGTGGCGACCTACCTGACGGAGGTGACCAAGCTCGCCGCCGACCAGCGCGAGCATGATCGGACGGCCGGCGAGCTTGCCGGAAGCGACGCCTTCCGCCTCGCCAGCGATCCGCTGCACGCGGTGACGCCGCCGACGCCGGAAGCGACCACGCCGCACATCGAGCTCGCCGTGCTGGCCGACGCGGTCGATCGTCTCAAGCAGTCGGCGACGGCCTTCGATCGCGCTTACGCCGCAAGGGGAGCCAGCCTCGATACGGCCAAGCGCAACCGGCTGAATGCCATGCTGCGCGATATCGACCAGCTGCTGACCGACGATCGCGGCCTGCCCGGACGTCCCTGGTACAAGCACCTGATCTACGCACCCGGACGTCTCACCGGCTACGGCGCCAAGACGCTGCCGGGCGTCCGCGAAGCGATCGAGGACCGGCGCTTCGATGATGCCGGCCTCTATGCCGGCCGCACCGCGAAAGTGATCAACCTCTACGCCGATCGGCTTGACGCCGCGCGCGCGGTGGTAGAGGGCCACTAAGCCATGAAGACGCGCATTTACGTGACGCTCAAGAATGGCGTTCTCGATCCGCAGGGCAAGGCGATCCACCACGCGCTGGAGGGGCTCGGCTTCGCCGGCGTGGAGGATGTCCGCCAGGGCAAGTATATCGAGCTGGAGCATGGCGACGACGTGTCCGACGCCGATCTGGACGCGATGTGCCGCAAGCTGCTGGCGAACACGGTGATCGAGAATTACCGGATCGAACGGGCATAAACCGTTACCCGCTCATCCTGATTAGTCTTCACAGGAGACCGGCTATGAAATCCGCCGTCATCGTCTTTCCCGGCTCGAACTGCGACCGCGACCTCGCCGTCGCGATCGAGGAGGTCACCGGCCGCGCGCCGACGATGCTGTGGCATCGCGAGAGTGCGCTGCCGGACGGCGTCGACCTGGTCGCGGTGCCGGGCGGCTTCTCCTACGGCGACTATCTCCGCTCCGGCGCGATGGCGGCGCGCTCGCCCGTCATGCAGGCCGTCGTCAGGGCAGCCGAGCGCGGCGTGCCGGTGCTGGGTGTCTGCAACGGCTTCCAGATACTGACCGAGGCGGGGCTGCTGCCCGGCGCGCTGATGCGCAATGCCGGCCTGTCGTTCGTCTGCCGGCCGGTGTCGCTCACGGTCGAGAACAGCCAGTCCATCTTCACCAGCCGCTACGATGCGGGCGAGCAGATCACCATTCCGGTGGCGCATCACGACGGCAACTACACCGCGGACGATGTCACGCTTGATCGGCTCGAAGGCGAGGGCCGCGTCGCCTTCCGCTACGCCGAGTCCGTCAACGGCTCGGCCCGCAACATCGCCGGCATCGTCAACCAGGGCGGCAACGTGCTCGGCATGATGCCGCACCCCGAACGGATGATCGGGCCCGAACATGGCGGCAGCGACGGTCGCCGCCTGTTCGAGGGGCTGCTGGAGGCGGTCGCGGCATGAGCCTCCACGGCACCTGCGCGTGCGGCGCCGCGACGATCGACATCGCCGCCGATGCGCCGCTCACCGTGCGCGCCTGCTGGTGCCGCGACTGCCAGAAGCTCGCCGCCGGCGGCCCGACGCACAACGCCTTCTTCAACAGCGTCGACGTGACCTGCCAGGGTCCGATCAGGTGGCACGACGTCACCGCCGCAAGCGGCAACGGCCTGGCGCGGGGCTTCTGTGCCGACTGCGGCACGCCGCTCCTGTCGCGGAGCCACGTGCGCCGGCACCTCATCGCGGTCCGTACCGGCGTCTTCGATGATACGTCCGCATTCGCGCCCAAGTCGTTGATCTGGGCCGAGTCCGCTCCACCATGGGCCAGGTTCGACCCGGACTTGCCGAGGTTCGATCGGCAACCGCCACCGGTAAGCTAAATCCTCCATCGATCAAACCCGCGCCCGAAACGGCGAGAAGTCCGTGCCGCCGTCGAACACGTCCACGCCTTCCCGCCGTTTGAGGAACCCCACCACCGCGTAGGTGACAGGCGTCAGGATCACCTCCCAGGCGACCTTCAGCACCCACTGCGTCGCCAGCACCACCAGCACCTGGCGTCCCGTCCAGCCGGGCGCGCCCAGGAAGGCGAGCGGATAGAAGATCAGGCTGTCCACGCCCTCGCCGACGATCGTCGAGCCGATCGTACGCGTCCACAACCAGCGCCCTCGCGTCAGCACCTTCATCTTGGCGAGCACGAAGCTGTTGGCGAACTCGCCCGCCCAGAAGGCGGCGAGCGAGGCCAGCGCGATCCGCCACGCCTGTCCGAACACCGCCTCATACGCCGCCTGCCCCGTCCAGCCTGCGTCGGGCGGCAAGGCCACCACCACCATGCTCATGAACACCATGAAGAGCAGCGCCGCGAAGCCCGCCCAGACGCAGCGCCGCGCTCGGGCGTAGCCATATACTTCGGTCAGCACGTCGCCGATCACGTAGGATACTGGGAAGAACAGGATGCCCGCCCCGAACGGCCATGGCCCGATCAACGGCAGGTCCACGACCGCGCGCTTGCCCGCGCCGATGATGTTGGACAGCAGCAGGATGGTAACGAACGCCGCCATCATGAAGTCGAAGTAGCGGAACGGCTGCTGGCCGAGCGCCGCCGCCTCGACCGCGACCGGCCGCGTCTCCCCTTCTCCGCTCATCGGGCCAGACTATCGCAGTTTGCAGCCCTGGCAATCCGCGCTAACGCGACCGCGGGCGCCCGTAGCTCAGTTGGATAGAGCACGTGCCTTCTAAGCTCGTGGTCGCAGGTTCGAATCCTGCCGGGCGCGCCATTATCTCGAGCTTATGGCGCAGAAGAACCCAGTCGAGGGTGTTGCTCAGCCAATCGGCACTCCTGAGCCCTTAGCGAGGGCCTGTGCGCCGCCCTTTTTCGCTGCATCATCAATCGATGCCGGCACCTGAAGCCAGTCAACGCCGATCGCCTTGAAGCACTGCATCAGGAACACGGCCGTGAAGCGGCCCCGACTGACCTTGTTGCGCAGGTTGAGCTCGTTGTCGTTAATGCCGAAGGCGGCCAGGCGCTCGGCGAGGCCGGCATAGGAGATGCCTCGTCTCATCATTTCGGCGCGGAGCATGTTCTTCACCAGCTCTTCCCAGGCCTTGTCGTCAGGGGCTGGTGGGTGAGAATCGGGGTCCATGCCGGCATTATAGGATCAAGGCTGCCACCGTCACTAGCTCCGATGAGTTTTATCATCACAAATCATGATGTTTGCTCTTGTGCGAATCAGCGCATCACCACATATGGTGATGTGAGTCATCGTTTGTGCAGCACTTCCTTCTCTCCTCCGGAGCGCGAACGCTCAGCCTGGACGAGGTCCTGGGGATGACTGAGGCGCGCGCGTTCGCGAAGTTCAAGAAGCTGCGCTGGCCGGACACGAACGGTGCGCCGGTCTGTCCCGACTGTGGAGGCCTCGATCCCTGGGCGCTGGTCGAGGGACGCAAGTGGAAGTGCAAGGGTTGCGCGCTTCAGTTTACGGCAACCAGCCGCACCATCTTCTCCAGTCGCAAGCTGCCGTTCCGTAAGCTGCTGGGGGTCGTCGCGCTGTTCGCGAACGGGGTGCTGGGCGTATCGGCCTGCAGGATGTCGAGGGATCTGTGCCTTTCGTACAAGGCGGCCTTCGTGCTGCTGCACAAGATCCGCGAAGCGATGGGCAAGGACGACGCCACCTCAAGCATGAGCGGCGTTATCGAGATGGATGGAGCCGTCTTTGGCGGCAGCCTGCCGCGGCTGCCGAACAAGAAGGAGCTGTGGGAGGAGTTCAAGAGGAAGAACAAGGTGGCAGCGCGCAAGAAGCGGAAGCTCATCGTCGTGCTCCGCGAGCGCCAGGGAGACGATCCCAGCGTGCCGGCCAAGGTCCGCACTTTCCTGCTCCCCAAGGAGGGCGACGCCATTGAGATCGCCCGGCGAATGGTTCTGCCACATTCCATCGTCCATGCTGACCGCGGCCTGCAATGGGAACCTCTGCATCTGCATTTCGACACCAAGCGTATCGATCACTCCACGAGCTTCTCCGATGGGATCGCCTGCACAAACCAGGCGGAGAGCTTCTTCGGGCGCATGCGTGCAGCCGAGCGCGGCGTGCATCTGCACATCTCCGGGGCCCACCTGGCGCGCTACGCCTGGGAACTCGCATGGCGCGAGCAATATCGCCGCAAGCCCAATGGTGATCACTTCAAGATGATCATTGGAGCCGCCGGGAAGGCCAGACCGTCGGACACCTTCCGTGGCTATTGGCAGAAGCGCACTAGCAATGACAACGGTGAGCCTTCGGCGATCGCCAGCTAGGCCGGCCCTTCCGTGAGGCCAACGATGCGCCAGCGGACTGGCTCGTCGTCCGTCTTCTCTACATAATTCCGCTTGGCCATCGACCTCAGGGTGCCGTCGACGGCTTTCCCGACATCCCGAACGAACGCCTTGTCCGTGACGTCCAGTCCCCGCTCTGTGATCAGCTGCTTGGAGATATGCAGCGATCGCATTGGTTCAGGCGATCTGCGCATGATGTCGAGGGTCCATCGCGTGACATCTCCGTGTTCGAACGGGAGCGTTCCTGCATACTTCTGGGCGGGCTTGACCTTCGCAGGATCCCAGCCGTCCCATATCTCCCTGAGGATGAGGTCGGCGCTTTCGATGAGCTTGTCGCACTCGGCGGCACGGCTGCGCTTCTCTCCCAGCGTCGCCTGGGCGGCCTCAATCTTGGCTATCTGCTCCTCGAGCAGCCTCTTCTCGCCTGCCCAACGCCTGTAGGCGTACACAAGCGCTTCCCGCAGATTCGAATACCCCATCCTGAAAGGGATAGACGACTGATTTCGATTCGAGAAAGTGCCTTCTGGCCTAAGCAGAACCTGGGTTCTTCTGCGCCATAAGCTCGCATTATCTCTTCTGCCCCGACCGAACACATGGGTAATAGAATGTACCCATGACATGGGTGACAACCTCGGACCGAACGGGTTGTCGGAGGTTTGCAGGGTTTTTTTCCAGATCGATACACCCCCACGTCGTAGCGGTCGTGCATGGGGTAGCGGAGTTGGCGGATGTCAGAAGACGTCCTCCTTACTCCGGCTTTCCCGAACATGATGATACTCGGGACGCATGTAGGGCATCGCCAATGATCTGCCGTAAAGTGGCCGCCCTTACCCCACCGGTGCGTTGACCGCGGTTGTAGCCGCCTTGACTAACTTGATCGCCCCCTCCGGACAGGCTTTCAGACACAGGCCACAGGCGCGGCATTGGTCCGCATTCGGCGTGTAGGCGACCATGCCGCGGTGGACGCGGTTCTTGACCTTGCCGATGAAGGTCAGTTCCCGGCAATCCTCCCTGTCGATCTTGCGGACCTCGAACACGTCGTAGGGGCAGACGGTGACGCACGCGTCTTTGCCCTCGCAGCGGTTGAAGTCCACGATCGGCACCACGATACCGGCGCGGTTGCTGGTGAGGCACTTGTTCTCTTGCATGTCAGATTACCCCGCCAGCGCAGCCTTCCGGCGCAGCCCCTTGGCGAACTCCACCAGCGTCACGGTCGGTTTGCCGAGTTCCTTCCAGGTCTGCGCGGCGTAGAACGGGTCTTCATGGTTGCCGAAATACGCGAACAGGTGCGCGACGAACCGCATCCTGGGATTGAACAGGCCGATGATCCGCATGATCCAGACGGGGGCGACCCGGATCTTCAGCGTCGGGTCGTAGTTGGCGACGAACAGCTTCAGCGCCTGGCCGACGGTGATCGCCTCCGGTCCTTGCACCGGAACGTCCGCCGGCACGGCCTCGGGATTGTGAAAAGCCCTGGCCACCTGCCGGGCATAGGCGCCGAGCGCACCGATCTTGGCGATGTACCGGATATCGAGCCCGCGGATCGCGGCCAGCAGGTTCGCCACTCCCTCCCGCTCCTCGTAGAAGGGGAGGTTCGGATCGGCCGTCTCGGTCGCGAGATTGAGGTAGATCGCGTCCACGCCCTGAAGGGCGGCCCGAAGGCTGTCCACGTCGCGCAGATCCGCCTTCACGACCTCGACGCCCGCCGGCAGCATGGCCTTGGCCTTGTCCGGCGATCGGACGATTGCGCGCACCTGGAAGGTCTTGGCGAGTTCGGTTGCGACCGGCGCACCGAGGCGGCCCGTCGCGCCAATGACGGCGATGGTCTTGATGGGAGGCATGGTCAGTCCTGAACTGTTTGAGCGATGATGCTGTTGAGCTTGCCGGGGTCGTAGTGCCGGTCGATGGCAGCCTCCTTCAGACCGAGGCCCCGCAGGAGGAACAGGACGGTGCTCGCCGTCAGTTCTTCCCGGCTAATGCCGTAATCGACGACGTTGCCGCCCGACAGGCTGACGAGGTGCAGCGTGTTCGGCAGATGGTGGACGAACCACAGCTCCGCCTTGCCGGCATGCGCGTCTTCCTCCAGGTCGCCTGCCGCCCTGGCCGCTTCGAGGCAGTCCGCGAACAGGTCGATCCACGGCCGGACGTTGCGATCGAGGAACGCCTTGGCGAACTGCCCGTCATTGAGCAGGCTTGAGGTCACGAGGCGCTTGGTGTCGTCGTGCGAATCCGCGCTGCCGATGCCCGGGAACACGGCTTGCACCAGCACCGCCACGCCCATGACCAGGGTGGCGGTGGACGGCACTGCGCCGTCGAGTAGTCGATTACCGACCGCATTGGCGTCGACGCAATGCCGTTCGAGCTGGGCGTAGAGCGCGTCCTTGGCCGGAAAATGCCTGTAGAGCAGCGCCTCGGATACCCCCGCAGCCTGGGCGATGATCTTGGTGGTGGCGCCCGCCCGGCCGAGACGGGCAAACACCGGAATTGCGGCCGCCACGATCGCTTCCTTGCGATCGGTCGCCGCCAGCCTTCTCGATTGTTGAGACATAACGCGCTCCTTACCGCATAAGTAAGTGAATACTCACTAACATGTCAAGTAGGTTTATAATCGGTGCGGCGAACACCAGGAGGGAACGTCGGCGGCCTGTCGTCTAACGATGCTGCCTATGGGACGTGGGAGTGCCGCCAGACGAGCGCGCGACCAGGCCCATCGCGATCGCCTTGGGGATCGTCAGCCCCAGGGTCATGGCGATCAGGGTGAGCAGCGCCGTGGCCCCCGCCGCGGCGCGGCGGGCGCGGCGGCCGACCGACGCACCCGCGCCGAGATGCTGAAGCTCGACCAGGCCGCTGCTCATCCGGAACAGGAGGGCGCCGGGCACCTGCGCCACCACGGATGCGAAGCCCACCGCCGCGAACGGCAGCCGCCAGTGTCGGGCGAGCGGCTCGACGACGACGCCGACGAGCAGGCAGCCGAGCCCGGCGGCCGCGGCGGCGCTCCAGCCCCACTCGTTCAGCGCGACCCAGCGCAGTCCGTGCGCCAGCGCCCCCATCAGGATCGGCAGCGCCATCATTCGCGCGGGCATGACGAAGAAGACGGCGTAGGCCGCCGAAGCGGCCGCGGCGCAGGCCATGTCGGCCCAGATCGGCAGGACGCCCGCCGGCATCTGCGGGTCGGGCGCTACCCCGCCGGCAGCCGCTGCGCCGATCAGCACGCCCGCCGAGAGCACCGCGATGCACAGGAGCCCGAAGCCGACCCGCGCGGCGCCGAGCGACACGCGCAGCGCCGCAAGGTCGATGGCGCCGCCGATCAGCGCCGGCCCCGGAACGAGGACGAACAGCGGCCCCAACGCCACGAGCCCGGACGCGAAATCCACGCCCAACCTTACCGCTACTCCGCCGAGCGCGCCGGCGATCAGCGTCGCCGCGAAGAGCTGCGCCAGGTCGTTCGCGCCGACGGCACCCAGACCGCGCCTGACGAAGCCGTTGATCGCCGCTCCCACCGCTGCGATCAGCGGTACGATCCAGTGGGTGGCGCCATTAAGGTAGGTGAGCGCGAACGCGCCGAACGCGCCTGCGAACGCAAACAGCGCAACGTTATAAGCGGGCAGCGCCGCCGCCTCGGCGAGCTGCCGCTGCCAGTCGGCTCGCCCGCCCTCCGCGGGATAGCGATCGATCAGCGCCAGGGTGGCGGCGACCCGGCGCATGTTGATCGCCCACGGCACGGCCGGCGCGGTCAGCAGCGGGCGCTCACCCTCGATGAGCGCGATCTCGTCCCACCGCGGCACCACGCGCGTTTCCCGCCCCATCGCGCCCGCGAGCTGCGCGGTACGGTTGAGCACGCCGCTCGTATCCTCGCCGTTGACGAACAGCGTGTGTGCCGCCGCCAGGATCAGCCGCGCGTCGTCGAGCGCCTCGTCGGACTGCACGGTCATGCGCGCAGGAACGGCTGCACCGTCTCGAGCAGGGCTTCGGACCGCTCCTCGGCAATGAGGTGGCCGCACGGCAGGCCCTTGCCCTCGACGTTTGCCGCCACCTCCTTCCACAGCTTCACCACGTCGAACATCTTGCCGATCGTGCCCTCGCTGCCCCAGATTGCGAGCAGCGGGGCCTCGATCCGCTTGCCGGCCGCCTGATCGGCGCGGAACTGTTCGCGGTCGACGCCTACCGAGGCGCGATAATCCTCGCACACCGCGTGGATGCAGCCGGGCTCGCGATAGCACCGGTAATATTCGGCGAAGGCTGCGTCGGTGACCGCCCCCGGCGTCCTGCTCTGGACGTCGAGATGACCCCGCAGGTAGATCTCGGTCGACGCCTGGATCATCTGTTCCGGCAGCGGCGCCTTCTGGATGTGGAAGAACCACCAGAAATACTTGGTCGCGAACGCCTCGTCGGTGGCGGCGTACATGAGGTCGGTCGGCGCGATATCGAGCAGCACCGCCCGCTCGACCCTGTCGGGATGGTCGATCGCCATCCTGTGGATGACGCGACCGCCCCGGTCGTGACCCATGACCTGGAAGCGATCGAAGCCCAGCGCCTTCATGACCGCGACCTGGTCGTTCGCCATCTCGCGCTTGGAATAGCCGCTGTCGGGCTTGCTGGAGTCGCCGTAGCCGCGCAGGTCCGTCGCCACCACGGTGAAGCGCTCCGCCAGCGTCGGTGCGACCTTCCACCAGGCGACGTGCGTCTCCGGGTGACCGTGGAGCAGCAGCAGCGGCGGTCCGCTGCCGGCCACCAGCGTATGGATGATGATGCCGTTGCCGACCGCCGTCATTCGCCGGTCGAAACCGGGAAAGAAGCCGCCGCCGCGCTGCATGTCGCCCATCGCTCTCACTTCCGCCCTGACGCCGCCGATCACGAAATCCGGCCGATCTGAAAAGAACTGGTGACGGGTTCTGCGCCGTGCCGTCATTGATGACGTTCCCACTACCGGAAGGGACAGCGCACCGGCATGATCTGGATGGCGAGGCGAGCACGGCCGTCGCCGGAACAATGATCTACATCAGGCTTGAGCGGCGAACGCCGCCGCTCCGCTTTGGTTGCATCATGGTGACGGACCCAGGGCGCACAGCTGTCACCTCCGGGACGAGATCTCATGATCCCGGCTGATCGGCGTAGATCTTCATCAGGCGATAGAGATAGTCGCGCATGTCGTAGAGCACCTGCACGCGCACGCGTTCGTTCAACCCGTGCACGCCGCTGCCGTCCGGATCCACAAAGAGCCCGCTGATGCCATAGGTCGGGATGCCCACCGGCGTGAGGAAGGCGCCGTCGGTCGCACCGGCCGACATGATCCGCAGTTGCGGCACGCCGGGCCAGGTCTTGGCGGCCAGCGTCTCGGCCGGTCCCAGCACCTTGGGATCGAGCGGCGGCGGCGGTGCTGGCGCGTTGCGGGTTTCGCGGATGCTGATCTTCACCGCCGGATCGCCGATCACATGCTCCAGCGTGGCCTGAACCTCGGCCGCGCTCGTGCCCGGGAAGATGCGGCAATTGACGTTGGCGCGCGCCCGCTGCGCCAGCGCGTTGGTGGCGTGGCCCGCATCCAGCATGGTCGCCACGCAATTGGTGTGCAGCACCGAATTGCTGTCGACGTCGCGCTCGACGATCGCGCGCGCCGCCTCGTCCTTCGGGTTCTGCAGCAAGGCGCGGATCGCTCCGCCCTCCTCCGGACTGCGCAGCGCCGCCAGCCTGGTGAAGAAATCGCGCGTCGTCGGCGTGAACTCGACCGGGAAGCGATAGGCCTGGATCCGGATCAGGGCATTGGCGAGCTGGTAGATCGCGTTGTCGGTCCGCGGCCGCGAGCTGTGGCCGCCGGGGTTGGTCGCCTCCCGCGTGTAGTTATCCGACAGCATCTCGCCGACCTGAATGCCCAGGAATATCGGCTTGCCGCTCTGGTCGAGCATGCCGCCCCCGCCCTCGTTCACCGCGAAGGCAGCGTCGATCAGCTGCAGCTGGTTGGTCGCGAGCCACTGCGCCCCGTTGAAGGCGCCGTTCGTCTCCTCGCCGCAGGTGAGCGCCAGCTTGAGCGTACGGCGCGGACGGAAGCCCTCCTGCTTGTACCGCACGAGCGTGTCGACCCAGATCGATGCCTGCGCCTTGTCGTCGATGCTGCCGCGGCCGTAGAAGTAGCCGTCCTCCTCGACCAGGGTGAACGGATCGCGGGTCCATTCCTCGCGCTTGGCCTCGACCACGTCGATATGGGCGAGCATCAGCACCGCCTTCGCCTTGGGATCGCGGCCGGGCAGCACCGCCACCAGCCCACCCTCCCGGGGATGCTCCGGCACGGAGAAATAGTGCAGGTCGGCGTCGGCGAAGCCGGCCGCCTTGAGGTGCGCGCCCATCCGCTGCGCCGCCAGCGTGCAGCTGCCTGCCGACAGGGAGGTGTCGGTCTCGACCAGTTCCTTGTAGAGCGATCGATAGGCGGCCAGCCCCGCATCGGGCGCCTGCGCCAGGACGGAAGCGCTCTGCGCGAGCAGAGCGGCGGCAAAGGTCAGGCGCTTGAGCATCGTTGTCTCCCGGTTCACGCCGAGCTTAGGCCAGGCGATCGCTTGAGCAATGGTGCCGTCGCGAGAACCCTGCACCGCTGCTCGCGGAAAACCTGTTCTTAACGCCGATCGCCTATGCCGCG
The DNA here is from genome assembly GCA_964247375.1 of uncultured Sphingomonadaceae bacterium. Classification (GTDB taxonomy): domain Bacteria; phylum Pseudomonadota; class Alphaproteobacteria; order Sphingomonadales; family Sphingomonadaceae; genus Sphingomonas_I. The sequence goes on along the minus strand of CAXTUG010000037.1, from coordinate 3,249 downwards.
ACACGTAATGGTATGTGTCAGTACATCGTCCGCCCCCAAAGACCACGATGCCTTGCGGCAGCAGATGAGCGACTTCGCGACGCTCATGGGCAGGCCCTATGCGGAAAGCCGCGCCGCCATGCTGACCGCGCGGGTGGAGTTCGCCCGGACCTTTGCCGCGCACGTCGCCGCCGACCGCGTCCACCTGCAATCGCTGCGTCTCATGCAACCGGCCGCGATGGCGCCGATCATCGATCGCTACGAGCAGCGCATGGCCGATCTGCAGAAGCTCTACAGCGCACATATCAACACATGGACTCCGGCCCGGATTGCGGCCGATTGGAATGAATATGGGCGATCGGTCAAAAGCCTGCAGGCGCGCTTGCGCACGCAGATGACGTGGGAAGAGGAGCATATCCCCGCCGCGACCTGATCGGACGAGCGGCCCCGGGGTTGCACGGTCCTGTGGATCGTGACACGCCGCCGCCCGCGCGAAGCGCGGTTGGGAAAGGCGACGGATTGCAAAGACCAGCGCTGCTGACCGAGTGGTTCCGCTGCAAGCCGGTGGCCGACATGATCGCCGATCCGGCGCAGGGTGGCGAGGCACGGCTGGCGCGAAGCATGGGGCTGTTCCCGCTCACCATGCTGGGCGTCGGCGCCACGATCGGCACCGGTATCTTCGTGGCGCTGACCACCGCCGTGCCCGAGGCCGGGCCGGCCGTGACCGTCTCGTTCATCCTGGCCGGCATCACCGCCGCGCTGACCGCGCTCTGCTACGCGGAGTTCGCGTCCGCCGTCCCCGCCGCCGGTTCGTCCTACTCCTATGCCTACGCGACCCTGGGCGAGATCAGCGCCTTCCTCATCGGCAGCTGCCTGCTGCTCGAATATGGCGTCTCCGCCTCCGCCGTGGCGGTCGGCTGGGGCCAGTACCTCAACGAGCTGTTCAGCGTCACGATCGGCTGGCGCATCCCCGATGCGTTCGCCCGCCCACCTGGCGCAGGCGGGCTCGTCAACCTGCCGGCGGCTGCGCTGGTCGTTCTCTGCGTGATCCTGCTGCTGCGCGGCGCGCGTGAGTCCACCACCGCCAACGCCGTGCTGGTGCTCGCCAAGCTCGCGGTGCTGGCGCTGTTCGTCGCCATAGCCATGGCGTATTTCACGCCTGCAAACCTGCATTCGTTCGCGCCCAGGGGCGTGGCGGGAATCGGCGGGGCCGCCTCCTCGATCTTCTTCTCCTACATCGGCATCGACGCGGTCTCGACCGCGGGCGAGGAAGTCGAAAACCCGCGGCGCAACCTGCCGCTCGCGATCATCCTGTCGCTGCTGATCGTCACCGCCGCCTACATCCTGGTGGCGGTCGCCGCGATCGGCGCGCAGCCCTGGACCGCGTTCGCCGGGCAGGAAGCCGGCCTGGCGGTGATCCTGCACAATCTCACCGGCGCCGCCTGGCCGGCGACCATCCTGTCCATAGGCGCGATCGCGTCGATCTTCAGCGTGACCCTCGTCGTGATCTACGGCCAGACCCGCATCCTGTTCGCGATGAGCCGCGACGGCCTGCTCCCGGCCTTCTTCCGCCGGGTCGATCCGGTGCGGCACGTACCGCGGCAGAACACGCTGGTGGTCGGCGCCGCGGTCGGCCTGCTCGCGGCGCTGGTGCCGCTCGACGTGCTCGTCAACCTGACCAGCCTCGGCACGCTGATCGCCTTCGCGGCGGTATCGGTCGGCGTCATGGTCCTGCGCCGGACCCGGCCGGATCTGCCGCGCGGCTATCGTGTGCCGCTCTACCCGGCCTTGCCGGTGGTGAGCGCGCTGTTCTGCCTGTACCTGATCGCCGGCTTGCCCGCCGACACGTTCCTGCTCTTCGCCTGCTGGATCGCCGGCACGTTCGTCCTGTACTTCGGCTACTCGGTCCGGCGCTCCGCCCTGGCGACGCCGCGGGCCTGAGCGATCGACTGCATACGCCGGTCGCGGTCCAGCCGGATCGTGACGTCCGCGCGGCCCGGCATGACCTCCAGCATGTGCCGCGTGAGCCGTTCATAATGGTCGAGAAAGCGCTGCAGCGTGGGCATGTCCATGCCGCCGCCGTGAGGATCAAGCGCACGCTCCTGCTCGCTCCGCCAGGTCTCGACGACGTCAAAGTCGGGCGCGGCCAGGAAGATCAGCTTGTCGATGCGTGCAAAAAGACCTCGGTAAGGTCCTGATAATTCTTCATTCACGCGGCTCCGCCAGACGCCGTCCGTATCCTCCCGTGCCTCCAGCTGGTTCACCGGTGCGAGCAACCTCCGTTCGTCCTGAGGCGGCGCACCCACGCACCATCCTTCCAGGATGAGCACCCGCGTGCCCGCATCGGCCCTGTCCCACGCTGACACGGGCCGGCGATCATCGACCGTCTTGTCGAACCGCGGCAACGCCACGGCTTCGCCGCTCTCGATCCGATCGATGATCTCGCATGCCAGGGTGACATCGTGCGTGCCCGGCACGCCGCGCGTCGCGAACAGGGGATGGATCGCCGCTGCCATCGCCTGGCGCTCGGCACGGGTCCTGTAGAAGTCGTCGATCGACAGCTGCGCCGCCGCGATGCCCTCCCCTCGCAGCCGCCCGCACAAGGCGGCGGCGCGCGTCGACTTGCCGCTGCCCTGCGCGCCGCTCAACCCGATCAGCGTGAACGTCCGTCCGCGAAGCGCTGCGCCGACCTGCTCGAAGAGAGCATCGTCCAGCGCGGCGTCGCTCATCGCTCTCGCCAGTAGGCGAAGGTCCGCTCCTGGATGGCCTGCACGAACGCCGCGGCCTCGGCGCCGGTCCAAGGTCCGGCATAGGCGCGCCCGGCGGCCGCGCCGACCCACCAGCCCTGCCCCGGCAGCCGGTCGGACTCGCGCACCACCAGCACCGCCAATTCCGGCTCACCCGCCGCGGCGCCCGCCCGGTCGATCGCGTCCAGCGTCTTGCACAAGGCGCGCATCTTGGGTCGGGTGAAGCGATGGCCGAGCTCGTGCAGCAGCTGCGAGTAGCTCACGGCCTCGCCGGCTTTGGCGGCCGCCATCAGCAGCCCGCGCACCCGCGCCACGTCGGCGATGCTGCCGGGCCCCTCTTCCGGCACCAGCCCTTCGACGGCGAGCCATTCGGAGAGGGTCTCGATCGCCAGAAGGCTCTCCTCTAGCGCGTCAGCTTCTTGTAGGCGCCCGCCCCCGGCCGGTCGGCGGCCTCGCCCAGCCGGCGGCGCTTGTCCTCCTCGTAGCTCTCGAAATTGCCCTCGAACCACTCGACATGGCCGTC
>CAXTUG010000036.1:15718-17063 GCA_964247375.1 uncultured Sphingomonadaceae bacterium | reverse complement strand
CGACATTGTCGAGGAAGTAGCGGTCGTGCGTCACCAGGATGACGTTGCCGGCATAGTCGATCAGGTGGCGCTCCAGCCAGGCGACGCTCTCCGCATCCAGGTGGTTGGTCGGCTCGTCCAGCAGGAGAACTTCCGGCTTCTCCAGCAGCAGCTTGGTCAGCGCCACCCGGCGCTTCTCGCCGCCGGACAGCTTGGTGATCGGGCTGTCGCCGGGCGGGCAGCGCAGCGCCTCCATCGCGATCTCCAGCTGGTTGTCGAGCGTCCAGCCGTCGACCGCGTCGATCTGCTCCTGGAGCGTGCCCATCTCCTCCAGCAGCGCGTCGAAGTCGGTATCGTCCTGTGGGTCGCCCATCTCGGCCGAGATGGCATTGAAGCGATCGACCATGTCGGCGACGGCGCGCACGCCGTCCTTGACGTTCTCCAGCACCGTCTTGTTCGGATCGAGCTGCGGCTCCTGCGGCAGATAGCCGACGCGAATGCCTTCCGCCGCCCACGCCTCGCCCGAATATTCGGTGTCGATGCCCGCCATGATCTTCATCAGCGTCGACTTGCCGGCGCCGTTGACGCCGATGATCGCGATCTTGGTGCCGGGCAGGAACTGCAGGTGAATGTTGTTGAGCACGGGCTTGTTCGCGCCCGGGAAGGTCTTCGTCAGGCCTTTCATGACGAAGCTGTACTGCACGGCCATAGACAGGCGTCTCCGCGGATTTGAAGATGTAAGGAACGTCGGCTGCGCAGATAGACGTGCAATGCCGCCTTGCCAACCGGGGCGGCATCCTTCCGTCACGCCTTTGCGCCCGCATTTCTATTCGCTTGTGCGCCGGCCCAATCCCGCCAAGAATGGCGGTGGGGACATCGCAGGGGGAAAGATTGCGCAACTTACTCGCCACCGTGGGCGTCATGGCGCTCGCCGCCACCATGGCCTCCGCTCAGAATGCCGCGCCGCCGCTGCTGCTTCAGCATCCCAGCCTGTCCGCGACCCTGATCGCCTTCGACTATGGCGGGGAGATCTGGACGGGGGCGCGCGGCGGCGGCCGGGCGACGCGCCTGGTCGCCGGCGAAGGGCGGCTCGGCCGCCCGATCTTCTCGCCCGACGGCAGCCGCATCGCCTTCACGGGACGCTATGACGGCAACACCGACGTCTATGTCGTTGCCGCCACCGGCGGCGAGCCGCGCCGGCTGACCTGGCATCCCGGCAGCGACGAGGCGCTCGGCTGGACGCCCGACGGCAGGTCGATCCTGTTCCGGTCACCCCGCGCCACGCCCCGCGATCTCGACCAATTGTACACCGTGCCTGCCGACGGCGGCACGCCGGCGATGCTGCCCCTGCCGTCCGGCGACGGGG